>JBBSBD010000128.1:0-16372 GCA_038251675.1 Chitinophagales bacterium
CAGCAGCACTTTTAATTTATGAGGTTACTATGCATAGCAGGGGCAGCATGCCTTTAGGAAGAAGTTTCTTAAGACGTCCAACGCACAAGCTGCCTTAAGCGGGTAAATAAAGAATAACCGTAGTCACAGACTTACGGACAGCAGCACTCTTTTTATTTTATGAGGTTGCTACGGGTAGCGGGGGTCCGTAGTCGCAGACATATGGACAGCAGTACTTTTAAATTATGAGGTTACTATGGACAGCCGGGGGAGATACGAACCACGGTGTTAATTAATCATTTTGCGAAAGCTCGTTCAACTCTTCATTTTCAACTTTTCTTTCTTGATTTATTCTAAAATCTCTTAAATAATTAAACGTAACCATAAAGGCAGGATCTTTAGATTTCGAAGGCTTAATTATATTAAAGTGACCTTTATTAGATATAGAATCAAAAAGGGATAATTCCAACGCCCCACTTTCTCGATCAACTATTCCATCCCTTTCTCCAATAACTCTTCTAAAATCAATTTTCTTTTCGATTCGCAATTTATCCCAATCTTTATTCAGTTTATAAATAAAATCAGATTGTATTCGGCACATTTGCACTACTTGTTCGGACATATAGCGAAAAGGGAAAAAGTATTTTAGAGGAAGGCTTTTATAAAAAGTTGCTATAAGAGATCCTTTATGCGGTGAAGCATACGTTATCAACGCTTTTATTTTTCCAACATCTTTATTACGCTTCATAACATCAACTAAATATTGCCTAGCAATCAAACCACCCATACTGTGTGCAATAATTATTACATTCTTGTATTCGTTACAAACTTCATTTATTACGGTATTGAAACTCGTCGCTAAAATTTCTAGTTTGGGACCTCCTGCGATAGCTCTTCCTATTGTTGTAAATAATGGAAAATTAAAGCCCACAGTATATTGATCATATTCGATTCCAAAAGAGTCTTCATAAATCCATTGTTTTTTTAAATGTTTCGCAAAAGTCTTCCACGTGGATATGCCACCAGCAAATCCATGTACAAAAATTATACAAGACTCAACCGGCTCATGTGTTCCAATCTGAGATGGATATGATTTTTTTGAAATAAAAAACATAAATGTTTATAGTTTTTTAAATGATTGGATTACGTCATCCAAATCAGTTATTAAATTTTTCTTTTCTGCATCCATCTCACTTTTCAATTTTTCTTTATCAATTTGATAAAGAGTACTCTTTGCTCGTTTGAGCAACCTTAATGGAGCAAGAACATTTTGCCTATCACTCAAAACACCTTCATAATAAACTAAAATAGTATCAAGGGGGATTTCTACCTCACCTTTCCATTTTGAATCTATTTTATCTATTAATGAAGAGTAACTTTCATCTACAAACTGCTCTTTTAATTTTTCAAATTCTATATCTTTTATGTCTTTCATTAAATAGTTGTGTTCACTTATAAAGTCAGACCAGATGTCTTGATAGCAAAAAAAACTATTGCTGTTAGCAGGCCGCGCAATTACCCTAGCCCTTGCTACAGGTATTCCTAATCTTATGTAAGTAAAATATGCTGCCTTCATATCAATAACGTCATCTTTGTTGTACTTCCAAAAAACTGACTGGTTTCCATAAGCTCCAGTGTATGATTTGAGATATTTAAATAAATCAACGAAATGACCTTCTCTCTTTTCCAATCGGGTATATGTACCTGGGGTTTGTAAACTGTCTAAATATTCTTCCATTAATTCTAGAATACTTAACCACTCGGTGACTTTTTTAGAATCTTCTGCCATCATTTTTGAAATTTCATAAATAGAATAATATTCAAGTAATTCTTTGCATCTTATATATTTTTCAATTGGATTATAATCAACCTTACTATCTACGCCCATTTGGTAACTCGTCTCAAGCGTAATAATTTCCTTATGTTTATCTAACAGTTTATCTGGTAAAACCACCGCTTTAAACTTTCTATTTTCAGCGTTTTTGGCATTAATCATGCTTAAAATCATAGCTCGACGGTTTCCATCAATTATAACCCCATCCTTTGTAATTATTCCAAACTCCTGCTGTCCAATTGTCTCTATACTTTCTATAGTTTTATCATTTTTTGCTTTTGCAGAGTCGTAAAGAAATTGTTCAATTGTTATTTTGTCGTCTTCGTTTTGTGCATCAAGAAGCGCATACTGTGATTCATATGACCTTGTTAAACTTCTTATTCGTCCATTATGAGCATTGTAGATAAGGAAGCTTAGCGGTATTTCATACACATCATATAATTTGTATTCATCATTATAGTGGATAACCTTTTTTTCACCTGTAGGTTTAAGAGCTTGAATTCCATCAATACGCTCTTGTTCTGTGGGTTGCTTAGTAGCCATACTTTATTGTTTATAAATGAAAAGGAACTTTCTTAAATGCTTATTATTATAATCTTTACTTTAATGCACCTTATTGACATTGATGATTTATAAAATATTTATTAACTGAATTGATTTAGAAAGTATATAATATGCAATCCCAACCGGTCTTGGCAATTTTTTCAATTCACTGTTTAAAATATTTAATTTTTTATCTTCCTTATTAAATATAAAATTTTCTGAAATAAACTTATTAATTAGGTATAACAATTCGAAAGGGCCAACCAAGTTATTTGTCTTTCTATCTTCATATGTTTTACAAAATATTTCCTGAAATTTATTACCCGTAGTCTTTAGTTGTTTTATCCGTAATAAAATATCTTTTGCTTTTAGAGTGTCTCCTTTGTCAAGCCCGCACTGATTTATTTGTGGAGTGTAAATTTTTGCTTTTTTCCCCTGGCTATAGTGAATTTCGCAATTCCATCTAAATATTAGTTTATTAAAGTCAGAATGATGATTAGTTAATTCTACGCGGAATGCATTGTGTATAAAATATGGAAGGTGGTATTTAAATTTCGCTGTAATTTTTTTTTGCTGCTCAATATTTATATGGAAAATATCAAAATTGAGATTAGTGAAATCTATTTTTTCTGTATGCTTTATTGGGATATATAATTCTGAAGGTCTATATGCTTCTACTTTGTTAATTGCATCTGCAAAAGCATAAGCCATTTTTGGTGGAACAGCATTTCCTACGAGCTTATATTTGGTTCTAATCGATGTCCCATAAAATCGGTAATCAATTGGGAAGCTCATTAAAGATGCTACTTCTCTAATGGTGGGTGCTCTAAATCTATTGGCATCAATACTTAATATAAAAGATTCCCTAGCAGAAAATGACATTGTTGCCATTATTGTTCTTGCAGGCTTATTGCCATTTTCAGGTAAAGACATTTTACCCATATAACCTTTGTCTTGTTTTAATCTTTTAGCAGCCTTCCACTCAAATTCGGCAAGTTCTTGAATGTAGTGATGATCAGTAATATCGACACCTTTTAACCTTAAATTATATATTGGGTCAGCAATTTCTTGATTCAATTTTTCCTTGGGGGCAGCTAAAGATTTAGTAATGGTATTTAATGAAATTAAATCCTCTTCCTTCGAAAAAACTTGATGTGGTAAAGGAAATTCTCCGCAAAAGAAGCGTTTTCGACTTGATGGTACTCCAAAATATTTTGCATCATAAACATTTGCATTCCCCACTTTTACAAATAATTCAAACCGTCCTTCTACCTTTAAATCTGCTGCAGAATATTTTTGTTGGATATGTAATTGAACTTTAGGTACATTTTCAAGAATCCAATACTTTAAAATAGAATTCTTTTTAAACTTTTTTCTTGCAATTATTCTTAAATATGCTTCTATCAAAGCAATCCCTTTTGCTTTATCTCCTTTCCCAGATTTATTTGAATTCGAAAAAGCCGTACATGGTGGAGAACCAATGATAATCTCGGCATCAGGAATAATGGAATCAAATTCTGAATCAGGAAGTAATGATAATCTTATTACATTATCTTTAATAACTTGCGTTTGTGGATGATTCTCGCTATGTGTGTCAACAGCAGGTTGCCACAAATCTACAGCCCAAATTATATCAAATCCAGCTTGTCTAAATCCTTCTGAAAATCCTCCGGCGCCACAGAAGAAATCAATT
Organism: Chitinophagales bacterium; assembly: GCA_038251675.1. Taxonomy (GTDB): domain Bacteria; phylum Bacteroidota; class Bacteroidia; order Chitinophagales; family Chitinophagaceae; genus Ginsengibacter. The sequence continues at coordinate 4,050 of JBBSBD010000128.1, forward strand.
ACTCTTAAGCTCATATATTCTTTTGATTTTACGAAGCTGCTTTTCTATATGCTTTTTTATATTACATTCCCAAATAGTAATAATGTTCCAACCCAATTTCTCAAGTTCCTTTATTTTTCTTTTATCTCTTTCTGAATTTTTTTGAAATTTATGTTTCCAAAATACAGTATTAGTCTTCGGCATGGGTAATTCACAATAAGGGCATCTATGCCAATAACATCCATTTATAAAAATCCCAATCCTCTTTTTTGTAAAAACTATATCAGGCCTTCCCGGAATATGCTTAGGATGTAATCTATAACCCTTAATCCCACTGTTCCAAAGAGCTTTTCTAAAAATAATCTCAGGCCTTGTATTTTTACCCTTATTCGCACTCATTATTTTAGATGTAATTTCAGTATCCGGTATAGGTGCTCTACCGTCTCTTAGATAAGTATTCATTTATTTATTTGACTCCTTTAAAAATCATATCCATATGCCACTCCAAAAACTCTTTCTTTGGATAATATTTCTTCGGCATTATAATTTTTGTTCCTACTAACGGTTCAAAATATTTTGCATGATAATCTTCATTATGTTTCTTTTTTAAATAAGCAGACAAAATAATTTCAAACTTTTCTGTAATGCTGATATAGCCTTTATCATAAGCCCGGTCATATAAAGGAGAAAGGCAAATACCATTTTCAGGATTCAATCTTTCAACTTCATTCTTACTCCAAGGAATAATATGGCTTGCTAATAACAGATCAGGAATATCAATTCCTGTAATGGCGCATTTGCCGTTATAATTGGCAATTACAATTTGCCGGAAAACATTTTGGTTCACCCTTGTCTTTACTTCCCTCAGTTTGTATTCTCCTTTTAAATGTTCCGTGCCTTTCAGTTCTTCAAAAAATTTATTCTCAATTGAAGTGTGTTCTTTCGCCGCCAAAATTCTTTCACTTTCAAAAAGCAAGGCGTCTTTATTATTGATAAATTCCTGCCATATTGGTTCTACCTGTTTTTTACCACCGGGCAATCCACCAATACCTCTTTGTTGATGGTATGGATCAACACTTGCAAAATTATTTAAGCGCATAGCAATAGAGCCTGCGGTTCTTCCAAGAATATTTGCCAAGTAAATTATTTCAGGTGTTCCGGAATGCAGCTTTCCAAATGGAAGTTTCAAGTAGAGATTTAATGCAAGTATTAATTCGTCTCTTGTCCAGAGTTTTCGGGCTTCACTCATACATTACGCCATTGATTTAATTTAAATAAAGTAAAGTAATGAATTGATTCGATATAGTCTAAAGGAGAATTGATTCCCCATTCAATGTGTTTATGTAAATTTTCAAACTCCTTAGCCCATTGTATAAACTGACTAATCATGCCCCTGCTATCTTGGGTTCTATAATTTTCTTTTGCTGCGATATAACTGATGTCAGCAACCGCTTCACATAAAGAATAAACCTTTTCTTTTTTCATGCTGCAATTTAATCATGCACAAGATAAAAGTTGGTAGCTTTTAAGCCACGTTTTTATCATTGGCAATGTTGCCATTTATTTTATTCAGCCACCATTCAGTTCTTGTTTTTGGCACTACATAATATTTGCATCCTTCATGCCCATGCCAAAAACAGCCATGCACAAAAATTACTGTTTTGTATTTCGGCAACACAATATCAGGTTTGCCGGGGAGGCTTTTATCGTGGAGCTTGTATCGAAAACCGTTGACATGTAAAAAACGGCGTACCAATAGCTCGGGCTTTGTATTCTTGCCTTTTATTGCTGCCATATTTTTACTGCGTATTTCTTTGGAGTGCACATCGGCCATGGTGTAAAGTTACTTTTGATGACATAAAAAAAGTAAAGCATCAATACGAATTCAATAAGTATAATTATAGAATCTTTCCCTGTTTCAAAAGTTAACGTTGTTATTTGCTTTCAGATTTCTTCTATATTTGTATCTAAGTCTGCTCTGCATGAAGGTCGACTCCATGTCGTCGTTTCGGAAAACCGGAACTTAGTGCAACGGTGGGCTTATTTTATTTTCAGTCGTTAATGGCTGCTTCGGTGTGTAATAATTTTTAAAGTCTTTGTATTTTTCCTGATCGTATAAGTCTATTACCAGCGATATTTTTTCTTTTACATGATCATAATAGCGGGTTTCACCTTTTTCAAAAACACGCTGTACCGACCAGCATAAATAATCAGCAATATTGAGCAATGGCTCCTGCAGCGGGTTTGTTTCATTAAAAACAATAGCAGATTCAATATCACCTCTCTTTTTCAAATGCGTTACGTCCGCTAAGCCTGACTGAATGTTTTTTCTATTTTGACTTTCAACAAAACGCTCTTTGGCTTTTTCCAAAGCCAATGTAAGATTATGATTTTTAGTACTTGTCCCTTTTTCTGCAATATTTAATACAAGCTTTTCCCCTTTTTGTAATTTATTTTTAAGTAGGTGGGATAAAATATCAGCATAAAAGTATTGCTCTTTGTCTTTATGCTTTGTAGTAAAACGTTCTATTGATTTTCTTGCAACAACTGCTTCAAAGCTAAAATTGACTGTTTTAATAAAATCAAAAAATAGTTTTCTTATCTCTGGCAAATCGTCTTTTGCATGAAAAAAATAACCACCTTTTTCTTTCTTTTTAATAACACTTGGTACCTGAAAATATGAATCTTGACCAACCTGGTGCTGGAGCGTAATTATTTTTTCGCGCAGCGGTTCAAATGGCTCTTTAAACTTTATCATTCCGATTATGAAGCAATTCGAAACTCCAATTGTACCAATAATACTTTTCCTTTTCTTCCCATAGAAAGTACAATCTCCGGCCTCATCTAAAAATCTATGAATTGTGTGTATTTTTTTTCTTTTCATTTTTTTGATGCCAGTATTCTTCGAAATTATTATCAACTCTTTTAATATACTCTTCCGCAAGAAAGAAATAAAAAGAAAAATCTGACAAAATCAAATGTAAGATTGCTTTTACATTTTTTATCCATGAATAATTTTATTGAGCCACCATTAAGTTCTTGTTTTGGAACCACATAATATTTGCAACCTTCATGACCATCCCAAAAACATCCATGTACAAATATTACTGTTTTGTATTTCGGTAACACAATATCAGGTTTGCCTGGGAGGTTTTTATCGTGGAGTTTATAGCGAAATCCATTGGCATGTAGGAAGCGTCGCACCAGTAGCTCGGGCTTTGTATTCTTCCCTTTTATTGCTGCCATGTTCTTACTTCGGGTAGCTTTATCATGTACATCTGCCATGGGGCAAAGTTATTTTACAACAATATTTTGAAATTCCTGGATAGTTACAACCGCTATTTTAGGGAATTGGATATGCTTTAAAATATTAAAATCTTTATCATTAGTAACAAGATAATCGGCATTAGCAGCAACTGCGCAATCTGCAAATTTATTATCATCTGCATCTTGCAAGAGATGCCAGCGAAAATAGACGTGGGTAAAATGAACAGTTTGCAATAGCTGCAATGCAGCGATAAAATTATTTGCGGTTGCCACCGAATATTTATTCTCCAGAATTTCTTCATATTCCAACAGAATTTCTTCAGTAAGAAACAGCTCGAATTTTTCATTAAGAAGTTCAATAATCAACCAATGATAAATTGATCTTGACGAAAGAGCAGAGACCAGGACATTTGTATCAAGTACAACTTTCATTTGCACTATTTATTCTCATCTTTGTTATATGGCTTATCGTCTTCATTGAGCCATTGGTCCATAGTTTGATTACTGTATCCCTTGTTGTCCCAAACATTATCTGCCTCCTTAATAGCTTTATTGGCAAAATAATTTGCCAGGTAGCTTTTTATATGCTGAAGATCAGCATCATTAATGTTTGACGCATAAAGTTTCAGCAACTCGCGTTGAAGATTACTTAAAGGTTGGGCCGTGGGCATAAATCAATTTTATTCCTCAAAATTAATAAAAATAAAACCGGCTTCTATCGTGGAGCTTATAGCGAAATCCATTGGCATGTAAAAACGGCGTACCAGTAGCTCAGGCTTTGTATTTTTGCTTTTAATTGCAGCCATGTTTTTACTTCGTATTTCCTTGGAGTGCACATCTGCCATGGAGCAAAGTTACCGCTCTACGCCTGTTACTTAAGAAGCGTAATAATGCCTTTACCGAATTGTTCTTTATTATCCATCCCCTGTAAGTGTACTATCCACGTATAAACGCCAACTGGCTGGTCAAGTGCTTTATAGGTGCCATCCCAGCCTTTCATCATATCTGTAGTCTCAAAAACTTTTTCTCCAAAGCGATTATACACCGAAAGCAGGAAGCCCTTAACGGGGAAGGGATATTTTACGCTGAACACATCATTAAGTCCATCACGGTTAGGGGTAAAGGCATTGGGCAACATGAGTGTGCAAAGGCCTTGTGTTAAAACAATATCATCAGAAAAACTCCCACACACATTAGAAGCCTGTAAGCGATACAACCCTGTTTCTTTTACAATAATTTCAGGTTGTGTGCTGCCATCCTGCCAAAGGTAATTAGCGGCAATGTTTAGGTGAGGTCGTAAAACAATACTTTGCCCTTGGCAAATAACAGTGTCTTTCCCTAATGTAAACACCGGCTTATCGAGATACGCTACCTGTATAGTGTCTTTTGTAACACATTCAAACAGATTTACCGTTACGAAATAGACACCTGCACTACTCACGATAAAATCAGGCAGCGCCGAGCCATCCTGCCATAAATAGCTGGCATTATTATAAGCCGCCTCTAATAAAAGAGTATTCCCTGCACAGATAGCGGTATCGTTGCCAAGAAACACTGTTGGGTTGTTCTTATAATTTACAACAATAGTATCCCTGGCGGTGCAACCCTGCTGTGTTACCGCAACAGAATAAGTGCCCGGCCGGCTTATGGCATATTGACTACCGGTGCTGCCATCGCTCCATAAATACACGGCACCAGGTAAATTAAAATTATATGACAGCGTTTTGGTATTGCACAACGCGGTATCGGCACCCAGGCTAAAAACAGGTAACGAGGCTACGTTTATTATTTGCAAAGTATCTGAAGAAATGCAGCCATTAGGCGCCGTGGCTTTTACAATGTAGGCACCCACCTGGCTTACGTTTATTTGCTGGCTTACTGCGCCGGTGCTCCAGGCGTAGCTGCTAAAGCCCGTACCTGCATTAAGAGACAGGAATTGGCCGTTGCAAAAGCTGGTATCATTCCCCAGGTTTATGCCCGGCGAAGCAAGTACGCTGATATGAATAGTATCGCTTACAAAACAACCCGGTTGTTTTTGTGCAGTAGCAATATAAAAGGTATCAACAAGAGGTAAAACTTTTATTGTTTTTCCGGTGTCTGCACTCATATTATAAAGGGGTTGCCATTGGTAATTTGAAAATCCCCCGCTTGCTGTTAAGCGAATAGAATCTTTGTTGCAGCGCAAGGTATCGTTGCCAATACTAAAGGGAAAACTTGCGCCGTTAATAAGGATTGTATCAGAAAAATTATTACCGCACTGATCGCTTGCCGAAACATAATATTTTCCCGGACTGGATACGTTGAAAATTGAATCTGTACTTCCATCCTGCCATTTGTACGTGTTGAAGGTACTTCCTGCATGCAGCACCAGTTTATTTCCGCGGCAAAGTATCGTATCCGGCCCGAGATTGATTGCGTTTTGAAGCCTTATGATACCAATTGCAAGTGAATCTGACACGGGTAACTTACAAGAACCGGCGGAGAGCGAGGCAAATATTTGCCCCTGCCAGTTAATATTTTTGAAATGTACTAATATCGAGGTGTCTGTTTGTATTTGCAAACTGTCTATTGCACTATTATCTATATTCCATTGTACAATACCTCCGCAGGCAGTATTTTTATAAGCAGTGAAAAGAATGGACGACTGGCTTCCGCAAATAAAAGGATTGCCATGAATTTTTATAGTATCGCAATGATTGATCTGCTTGCAGGGATCAGTGGTTATTACTTTTAATGTATCATTTTGAGAAAGATTGTAATGCAAGACCTGGACTTTGCCGGGAATATTTGCATCAAGATAAAAATAGGAAGGGTCTTCAATAAGTTGTAACGGTAAGAATTGAAGAAAAAAAGTGTCTTTACCCATGCAGTCAGAAGATGAATCACCAATGTGCATTTTTCTGTATTCGATAAAGCTTTCAGTTCCACCTTTAAAATAAGACTGTGAAAGCACATAGCTGCTATCTTTTAAAAATGTAATACCATTTAAGCCGGGAAGCCCTACTCCGTTGTATTGTACCTTTCTCTGATTTAAAAACCGATCGCCTTCAAAAGCGCCGAAATATATATTGGCATTATATGGGTCTATATATTCGAATAATGCGAGGGCACCTTTTCCTGTTTCATCAATTTGTATTATGTCGCTGCCGTAATTAGTGTGCTGAGAAGAACTGATAGTATTCGCCTTAAGTAAATTAAAGTTTTCATCAAATTCTATAATTCCAAAATGATCAGTTACGGGCACATTCACATAATCAGAAAAAAGCTGGCCTGATAGTAGAAAATGGCCATTGTTTAGCCTCGTACACTTAGACCTAAAAGGAATAAAAGTTTTAGAAAACGCCTGGTTCGGATCAATATAATTAGTCCTGAAAAATCTTTTCGATTTTATGTTTCCTGTATTATAGTCAAGATTAAGAATGTTTAGGGCGGGTACTGTCTGAGGGTAATCTGTACCGTGACTTAAGCCTATTTCGACCAACTGGCCATTCACCATATATACAGCTATACCTTCCGCACCAAAAAGATATGGGCCATAGTTTCCATAATTTGCGTCCCATATTACATTTCCAAGATTGTCCATCCTGATAATAGTTTCAAAGATACCTGCACTGGAATTTGAAAATGAGGTTCCACATAGTATTAAATCGTTATTAAACCCTTCTGCAATACTCTTTATAAAAATTTCATAATTCCCATCCTGTGGATATAAGGCACTATGTAAGTCAGTATGCCATATAATATTTCCATCTTTGTTAAGGCGGTAAACTATGTTATTCTTCTGTGACAACCCTGACGTTGTATCAATACTACCGACACCAATAATATCTTTATTGGAGAGTTCAAAAGCATTATACATGTAAAATGTAGAAAATGTAACAGGATCAGCGTTATCGAATTGTTTTATCCAGCTTATATTCCCTGATTCGTCTATTTTTAATAATAAAGCATAATTCCGCCAGGTAAAATTTATTCCTTTAGTAGTGTCATACAGAAGTGCAGAGATAAGTATGCCTCCATCTGATAATGAAGTTATGTTTTCTACAAATATCCAGCTGGCATAGGTATTAAAAAGTCGAACAAAAGAAGTATCAATACACGAATAACTATCTTGTTTTCTCTCACTTAAACGATTACTCAACATTCCGGAAAATGAAGATTTAGCACTATGATTTTTAAGAAAGATTTTTAAAGAATCAGGAGTAAGTAATTGTGCCATCGATAATCTATCTCCCGGCGGTGCTACATTACTTGTTGAAGGAGAATGTGCGCTGAAACTATTTCGACTTACATTTGAATTTACTTCGCGAATACTGTTTCGCAGGGGAGCTTCATTAATTTTTTTTTGCGAAAATGATATGGAATGCAGACAAATACTACATAAAATAAAAGCACAGGCAGCCTTTCTCATAGAAAACAAACATAAAATATTATCAGCACAGAAACGAATTATTTAAGCACGACACCATATTGATTTTTGGAATCAGCTTTTTCTTTGGCCTTTAATTGCCACCCTATCCTTATTGCTTATTTTCTTTGGTATGCGTATAAAATGGAAGCAAGGAATTACTGCTTCTTTCTACGCCGATACTGCCGGATATAGAAAAAGTCCTTGAATCATTAATATACATTAATCCGAGCGATGCGGATGAATATGCGCCAAATCTTTTATATGGATTGTATTCGTATGCTTTATTGATACCCGTTATAAAAGGATTGATACCTGTATAGGCAGGCGCGGCTGTAACGTTTGCAAAAGCAATCAAATTATTATTAAGCTTCCTGTTTAGTTGCAGGCCGAATGGCGCTGTAAGAAAGGATGAGATGCCACCTTTAAAAAAGGTAACACCGGAGATGCCTGCATAAGAGGTAACAAACCATACATGTTTTTGAATACTGCTGTCAGTAGCATGCCAGGTATTAAAAGGTATAGTGTTGATGACTGTTTGAGAACGGGCACTTGCGAAAGTAAAAATCAGCAGCGCTATTATAATGAAACGCATATCGTACAATTGTTCTATAAAGATAGGCTAACCCGTTAATGGAAAATATTAAAATTGCGGACAGGCACGGATTGTATACCTGTTCGGAAGAGCATAATGTTTGAGACCTTTATTTTTGTGGAATGATCATTATTCATGCAGTGCAAAAGCTATTGAACACATCGGGATTAAAGCCACAGCTATATCTTTCGCAGCCTTCAGAAAACCAGGAACTACACAGCTGGGACGCAAGACTTGTAGCTACAGGCTATGCGGGTAAGTCACTCGCGATGTATGTACACGAACCGTCGTTACTGATGGTAATCGTAGCGGGCCGTTCCGTGAAAACAACGCTGCCTGTTTTTATATCGCGTTTAGAATATTTACTGAAAAGGCAGCATTTTAAATCTGGTTTTATTGACTGGGAAATGCCTATGGTAAAAGAAGGCTTTGTGGTTAGCAAAACAAACAGCAGGTCGCTGCTTGGTCACATGAATGAAATGTCTCTTAATATTGAGTTGTATTGCAAGTCACAAGGCAGGTACGACCTTATAAATTTGGATGAGATAGAAGATAATTTTTTCGGCTGGCTCAGCTTTGATCATACGCTCCGCAAGTATCGCCGTGTGGATGAATTCTGGTAGCAAAAGAAAGCGATCAATGAGTAAATGTGATTGCTTATTGTAATGATCTTTTGGAGAAAGGGCGCACCAGCATTTCTGGCTTTGTATTCTTGCCTTTAACCATTCCCCTGTTTTAGGGGTTTATTTCTTCGGTATATACGCCTGTCAACAGGCGAGGTCACCATGTTCCTTTTTGTGCAGGTAGAGAAATTTTTTTTGCTCAACCTAACCTTTAGACCAATGCCTGTAGTTTATCTATATAAACAATCAAAATTTATGAAACAAATAATCCTCCCGGCCTTAGTGGCCATGCTCGTAATGATAGCATCGTGCTCCAAAGATCCTGTTAACAACTCCAGTTTGTTAAACGCTTCCAAAACCACCGCTATAAAAAAAGGTGAAGCGGTGCTTTTCACTTTCACAAATACCCAGGATACTATAAAATGGAGTGTTAAGCCTGCTACCACCTTCCAGGTAACCGCGAATGGTTCGCTTGCAACTATTAGATTTGGTAGTGGTGGTACTTTTACTGTAGTGGCAACTTCAGGAACGAAGGCTGACAGCACCATAGTGAGCGTGGACGATTCTGTCTATACTCCACCTGCTGCGGCAACGCTTCTTCCTTTCAACACCGCGGAACAAATAAATATCGCGGTATCCAAACTCGACTCAGGAGCCAGCTCAGGGCTTATCTTTTATGCGCTTACGCATAACAGTTATGCCTGTATTACTAATTACCTGTCATCAGATTTCAACCTGGCAGGCGCTGCATACACTATAGATTTTAAAGGAGTATTCGTACCTGCGGGTTGTACTACAGGCACTGCCAGGGCGGGTGCTTTTGCATACCTGCTGCCCATGACGGACGGTACGCATACGCTTGCAATAAAGTTAAATAATACCACTTATACAGGCTCGGTGGTGAAGGCAGGCAGCAACTACACTATAAACTGGTCTTATACGAGCGGGGTAGCCATATCTCCGTCCACTTTATAAATTGATTGCTTATATAATTCAGCAGCCGTTCATGATATGAGCGGCTGTTATTAAAATTTGACAGAGAGCCAATATATAGAAGGTTGTAAAAAACATGACCGGCTGAGCCAGGAAAAATTGTACCGTCAATTTTACCCGGCTTTATTCGCTTTATGCAGAACTTTTTTTACTGACAATCATGATATACTAACCGCATTAAATAACGGGATGCTTAAAGTGTTTAAAAATATTGAGCAATATGATGAAGGCAGAGGAACTTTTTTTAACTGGGCATATACAGTAGTAAGAAATGCTGCCTTAACTGAAATAAGAAATAAAAAAACAGGCGCATCGCCTGTATATACAGAGCTTCTGCCAGAGGCGGCATCCTTCAATCCTTTTGCAGAAAGGGAATGGAACGATATATATGAATGGCTCGATAAATTACCTGTTACCACAAGGGCTGTAGGCATACTGTATTACAATGAAGGTTTTTCGATAAAAGAAATAATGCCGCTCCTGGAGATGAAAGAGGGAACCGTAAAATGGCATTTGCATGAGGGCCGCAACAAGCTTAAAAAAATATTTAAACCAAACTTTAATAAAAGTGAAGGATAACAAATTTGATAATAAAGAGCTTAAAAACAACTATCCTAAGCCAGGTATGCCTGCTGATGATGCATGGACAGCCATGAATAGGATGTTGGATGCTGGTTTACAAGATCCTCCGCAAACGCATGATGGCTCTAAATTAGCAGGTGGAAAAAAATTTCCGTGGCAGTACGCACTGTTTGTTGCAATAGTTACCATAGGTATATTGATATATTACAAAACTTATAAGCCGGCAAAAACACTACACCTGGATATACAGGCGCACAAGATCAAAAGCGACGCCCGCTCAACTTATGATTCAGTGAACGTAAAAGATTATGCGTTACCTGGTAAAACCAAGCCGGGAAATATTGCTACAGTTAACCATCCGGTTTCCAAAAGTCATTTGCAGGATTCAGCTTCAACATCACCAAAGAAAAACAATCCGGCAACAGATAAAGCTACGGCGGTAAACCCCGACAGGCTTTACCCTGGTAAGCTAAGGGACATCAATAACGCTGATGTAAATAATAGCAAAAATGCAATACACAACGATAAGACTTTCCTTAAAAAAGATAAACCGGGTATTAAAATAAGGAGGAGGGAAAGGGAAGATAATAAAGAGGCAGCCAGCTTAAAATACCGCGACAAAAAAACACAACACCAGGATGGAACTGGTAAGACAAAATATAATGATGTAACTGCTAAGAGAAGATTTAATTTACAAAACAAGCCAGCTACAGGAAGCAGGCAAAATACATACGGCGGGGTAAATTCAGATATACTCTCCGGGGTAAGCAGATACCAACAAATTGATATGGGTAACGAATCAGCACACCTACCGCACACTAGTAAATCTTATCTCACACAAGCGATAACGAAAACCGATATAAAGCCCGTACAGCCAGATTCCTTTTACGTCAAAAACATAATTGACTCCATTGATAAATTAGCCCTTTCAAAAAAGAAGAATACAAAATTAAAAAGTGCAAATAATAAGAATAACAAAGCCATTCCGGAATTTGATTACGGCCTTCAATGGAATGTTTCCATACCTGTACAGGGTACAAAAAATTATATTACAGGTACTGACACACATTCCAGGCCTTATGATCTTTTGGTGCCCCAGCTATGGATGAGCAAAGGTTTCAAAGCAAGTAAACTATTAGTGGGAATTAATATAAACCAACAATATTTTACCGGCAACAAAGAAGTCCGTTCTTATACCACTCTAAGATTTTCACCAGATACAAGTAATATTGTGCATAAAATTTCACTATCTAAAATAAGCGGGTTAGGATTAAATATAGAATACAGCCATAAGATAGCAAACTGGTTTGCAGGAATTGGCATCAATTACAGCATAAACAAAAAAGCGCTCTTATATGAGCAGCAGATAGACAGGGGAATGGTTTCAGCCGATTCGCTTTACAGCATAAATAAGACAGCTGCTGACTGGCAATATGTTTACAGAAGTAAAACTTATGCAAGCCTTGTATTGTACCATACACATAATAAAATCAGCTTTGGTATTGCCGCGTCTTTTCCTTTGGGTAGTATAATAGCTTATGGTAATAAGAATATTCATCCTGTAAATGCTCATGTTTTTATAAGGTGGAGCTTGAAATAGTGAACTTAATAGTAAGAAGTTAGCAGGAAGGCATGTACAAATAGTACTGTTTTGTATTTTGGTAAAACCCCGCCTGACCGTCTGGGCAGCACAATATCAGGTTTGCCGGGGAGGCTTTTATCGTGGAGCTTGTAACGAAATTCGTTGGCATGAAGAAAGCGGCGTACCAGTAGCTCGGGCTTTATATTCTTGCGGCACAATATATTCTGCAGACTTATTGCTTTATAAACTGCCGTGTATATTTTAATGTCCCCGATAGAAAGGAGATGGAATATA
>JBBSBD010000129.1:0-16264 GCA_038251675.1 Chitinophagales bacterium
GGTAGTGAATGAATTGCCTGCAACCGCGAAGGAAGTGGGCAGAGTGGGAAGGTAAGCAGGCAGTGTTTACTTGGCTTTAGCCTTTATGCATAATGGGCTTATGGGCTTTCTACCAAGACCATAAGAGCCTATTATGTAAAGTAAATTCCGGTGGATGACAGTAGCAAATTTTTGGCGCGGCATGCTGTATTTGCTTTTCTGCAAATACCGTGACAAAAATTTGCGACCTGGCAGCCATCCGGCACTGCCTGCGTGTGTTGGCCATTGAGAGGAAAAATATGAATTTAGGTTTTTGGTTATAATCCAATGCAGTGCACATTTTACCGGATTCAACGTATGCAGCTTAGGAGATAAGCCGGATAATCAATAATCTTGAAGATATATTTAAAATTCCCTTTGTTTTACATACCGAAGGGTACAAATACAAAAAAATATCTGAAAAACTGAATGTGAATCTTGGTACAGTAAAAAGCAGAATATTCTTCGCCCGGAAAAAACTGATTAAAGCATTAGAAAAATAAATTTCACCCGCAAGAAAGAATATTTTTTAGCCAGTAAATAGAAATCCGAATGAACCAATGAAAATCTACAGTTTGAAAATATGAGAATGATGTAACTTAATTTCAGAAATGTGTAACGCTAATCAGTTCAAACTGAATCAATTTTGTATTCTGGTTAAACACACATAAATAACAAATAATTCCCTCTGCAAAATCTTTTAAAACCTACTGGCATGAACACACTTGAAAATAATATGAACGTACCCGAAAATGCCCCCAACGGTTACAATACGATCTCAAACTTTGGAAGCGCGGGAAACAATCAGGATAAAAGTAAAGATCAGCAGGAGACTAAATACCAGTGTCCGATGAACTGCGAAGGAAATAAAACCTATAATCAGCCTGGCGTATGCCCGGTTTGTAATATGCAACTGGTTTTGGTCGGTGAAGCCAAGCCTGAGTGTTGCTAAATACTATGGATTTAAGTTAATTGAACATTAATTTTAAAAACTTAAAACAATGAAGTACTATATAAGCAAGAAACTAAATTCCAGCTTTGAGGAAGCCGTAAAGCAGGTTAGGGAAGGTTTAACGGCCCAAGGCTTTGGCGTTTTATCCGAAATTGATTTAGACCAAAAATTTAAAGAAAAACTGAATGTCGATTTCAGGAAATATAAAATTCTGGGTGCATGTAATCCTTCCTATGCTTACAAAGCTCTCCAAAGTGAAGACAAGATTGGAACCATGCTCCCGTGTAATGTAATTGTACAGGAACTTGGTGCCGGTGAAACAGAAGTTGCCGCTATTGATCCGGTTGCTTCTATGATGGCCATTGATAATAAGGATGTAGCTGAGATTGCCGGAGAAATTAAAGAAAAGCTAAATCGGGTAATTTCCGGATTGAAATAGGAATTTAATACCATTAAACAATCAATTTTTAACACTAAAGGAGGTGTATTATGATGAACGGATTTGGAGGACACGGATGGGGCTTAGGAATGGGAATGGGATGGGGCTGGATCATTGGCCTCATTATTCTTGTTGGAGTTGTGTGGCTTGTTGCTAAAAGTACGAGCCGAAAAAACACCCCATAATCTCTAAACACTCTTGTTGTTTTGCCAGGAGCGGGTTCGATACGTAAAAAAAAGAATGAAGAGAGTATTTTGTATATACTTCTCTTCATTTTGAATTTGATAAAAAAAACAAAAAAATCTGTCATGAAAACTGAGCATTCTGAAGCGAAAGCCACCGGGGATAAATATTATTGCCCTATGCATTGCGAAGGCGAAAAGACCTACAACCACCCCGGCGATTGCCCGGTTTGCAATATGCACCTGGTTAAGGAAGAAAAAACAATAGTTAACGGTTCTTCATACACCTGCCCTATGCATCCTGAGATTAAACAGGAGCACCCAGGAAAATGCCCGAAATGTGGCATGAAATTGGTTAAAATTGAAAAAAGCCACACAGATAATAAACTTCATGTTGACTCAAAGAAGCATATTCATGAAAAAGAATTGCTTACAGAGGCCGGTAGTGCAGACAAATACTACTGCACCATGCTATGCGAAGGCGAAAAGACATATCCGGAACCAGGCGATTGCCCGGTTTGCGGCATGCACCTGAAAAAGGTTGAAAAAACAGGGGTAAGTAAGATCATTTATACCTGCCCTATGCATCCCGAAATCAGACAGGACCACCCGGGAAGTTGTCCGAAATGCGGCATGACATTGGTTCCCGAAAAAGGAGCTGAAACCAGTGAAGAAGATCAGGCTTATAAAAAAATGGCCAAAAAATTCTGGATTGCTTTGGCATTAAGTATTCCGGTCTTTATTATTTCCATGTCTGAATTTATACCTTTTCTGAATCTCGACGCCATAGCTTCAAAAAAAATGTGGAACTGGGTGGAGTTTGTTCTTGCCACACCCGTAGTTTTTTATGCAGGAGGAGTATTCTTTAAACGAGGCTGGAGTTCCATTCGCCGGTGGGCACCCAATATGTGGACCTTAATCTCAATCGGAGTCGGCACCGCATTTCTGTTCAGTATTGTAGGGCTTTTATTCCCTGGCTTATTCCCTCAGCAATTCAAAGATAAGCAGGGAAATGTGCATTCCTATTTCGAAGCTGCTGCAGTAATTATAACGCTTGTATTAATGGGACAGGTTCTCGAACTGAGGGCGCACAGCAAGACAAATTCAGCTATAAAAGCATTGCTGGGACTTGTACCTCCTGTCGCTCGGGTAATCCGTAAAGGAAAGGAAGAAGAAATTCCGCTCGAAGAAGTTAAGGTCGGAGATATACTGAAGGTGAAGCCAGGTGAAAAAATCCCTGTTGATGGAATAATCACCGAAGGCACAGCCGTTATTGATGAAAGTATGATCACCGGCGAGCCTATTCCATCAGATAAAGTGAAGGACGATAAAGTGACTGGCGGAACCATAAACGGGAAAACCGTTTTTGAAATGAGAGCCGAAAAGATTGGTTCGGATACGTTACTTTCCCAGATCATTGAAATGGTGAACACAGCCAGCCGTTCAAGAGCCCCGATTCAGAAACTGGCCGATGTAGTTGCAAAATATTTTGTTCAGGTTATTATTTTAATTGCTCTGATAACATTTGCCATATGGGCAATATGGGGGCCCGCCCCGGCATTTGTATATGCATTTGTTAATGCAGTCTCGGTTTTGATAATTGCTTGTCCCTGCGCTTTAGGATTGGCTACACCCATGAGCATCATGGTAGGTACAGGCCGTGGCGCACAATCGGGTGTGCTGGTGAAAGATGCAAGCGCCATCGAGGAAATGAATAAAGTGGACATACTGATTATCGATAAAACCGGCACCATTACCGAAGGAAAACCAAGCCTCAAAGGATTCAAATCTTTTGGGAAACTGAGCGATGATGATGTGCTTCAATTGGCGGCCTCGATAGATGCAAACAGCGAACACCCGATTGCTGACGCCATTGTAAATGGTGCCAAAGAAAAAAAGATCGAACTGATAAAGCTTAAAGATTTTGAATCGGCTACTGGGAAGGGCGTAAAGGCACTTTATAAAAGCAAGAAAATTGGGCTGGGTAATCAACGTCTCGTTGAAGATCTTAAAGCAACTATTGACGATGGGAATAAGAAACTAACAGAAGAATGGCAGCGTACCGGTCAGACAGTAATGTATTTAATTCTGGATAATAAAGTTGAAGGTATTATTAGCGTAGCTGATAAAATTAAGGAAACCTCCGGTGCAGCCATTAAAGAATTGCAGGAAATGGGTATCAAAGTACATATGCTTACAGGCGATAATAAGTTTACTGCCAGCGCTGTTGCCGAAGAGCTTCATCTGGATGGATTTATAGCCGATTGCCTGCCGGACGAAAAATATAAAAAGGTAAAAGAACTTCAGGAACAGGGGCACATTGTAGCGATGGCCGGTGACGGCATTAACGATGCTCCTGCACTTACCCAGGCAAATGTTGGAATAGCTATGGGTACAGGAACCGATATTGCCATGCAGAGCGCAAAAATTACCTTAGTTAAAGGCGACCTGAATGGATTAGTTCGGGCACGTGAACTTAGCAGTATGGTAATGCGAAATATCAAACAGAACCTTTTTTTCGCATTTGTATACAATACTGTTGGTGTGCCTGTTGCGGCCGGACTGCTTTATCCGTTTTTCGGGATATTACTTAGCCCTATGATTGCTGCGGCAGCTATGAGCTTTAGTTCTGTTTCGGTAATAGCAAATGCGTTGAGGCTAAGGCTAAAGTAAAATTCCATTAAGAATAAAAAAGTGACATTAATTAATACTGTGAGCCTCCGTCCGGCGGGATTTGCAACTTAGCGTAGCGACCTAATTACTTGTCCCGTATTTACCCCGCTTTTGCGGGGAGACGCTTTCCCCGGCTAATAAACCAGGATAGCATTTTTTATTTTTTTGAAGGGACACTAACGAAAGCAGTGGCATGGAGTTGCACGCCATCTAGGGATTACATGAGTTGGTGAAATATGGATATAATTCATAAAAAATCATGAAAGGAATTGCAATATGAGTAAATAGTAGACCCCCGGATAGCAACACATGAATGAAACTATTCGGGGGCCCTACAAATCATTTGCGGATCTGATAAGACAAAGTTAGGGTATTCAATGTCTATATATTTTATCTTAGTACATGACAAAAATTACAAACAATTGATAATCAGATATATGTGTTAATAACTTGGTTGTAACTATTGCCGATAATTGTATTTAATATACTGATATTCAGTATCTTGAATGAAATACTAGCAGGTATGGCACCAAGATACATGAACACCAGTATTGAGAGTAAAAATAGTATTTTACTCTCAACTTTATCGGAAATTTTCGGGGATAAAATGAATTTAGCCCGAATTAAGTTCTTTGGCTTATTTATATGTGCCCTTTGCAAGGTTCAAACGGTTTGCTTTGAGAAGTTGGCCTCAAGTTTTGACTCAGGGGTGAGAGTAGATTCTTCCTTACGCAGGATTCAACGCTATATGTCAGACTATTTGTTAGATACAAATCTGATATCTCGTTTAATTTTTGCATTGCTGCCTCATAAACCTCCCTATCGACTGGCAATGGATAGAACTAACTGGAAGTTTGGATCATCAAACATTAATATCCTGGTTCTTGCCATTGTTTATCAAGGAGTCTCATTTCCTATTCTCTTTACGATGATGCCTAAGTTTGGCAATTCGTCCACAAATGAACGTATTGAACTCATGCAGCGTTTCATTGGCTTGTTTGGAATTGACAGCATTGACTGTCTTTTGGCAGACAGAGAGTTTGTGGGTGATCTTTGGTTGGGTTACCTAAACTTTAATCACATTCGATACCATATTCGTATTCGTGAAAACTTTTGGGTAATCATTCCACGAAATGGACATCGCATCAAAGCGTCCTGGTTATTTAACCGTGTAAAGATCAATCAATGTGAGTTCCTTAATGAAATCTTTATTGTCAATGGTCAGCTTTGCTATCTGTCAGCCTCGAAAATCAAAAACAAACAAGGGATTCCTGAACTTCAGATTATCGTCTCTTTTAACAAACCAGATCAGGCTCAATCACTTTACAAAGAACGATGGCAAATTGAAACGGCGTTCAGAGCACTTAAATCAAGTGGCTTTAACATTGAAGACACGCATTTGACCGATATGGATCGGATAAGCAAACTTTTTGCAAATTGGTTCTGGTGGCTTTTGTCTGGGCGTACAAAGCAGGAATTTTTCAGGATGCTATTTACCCCATCAAAATTAAAAACCATGGAAGAAAAGCGCATAGCTTATTCAAATACGGCCTCACATTTATCGCCAATGTGCTCTTCAATAACGACTTAGATAAATTTAGAGAATGTTGCAAATTTTTGTCATGTACTTAGATATTTTATTTTAATAAATTTTGTGAAGTCTGCCAATGATCACTATTCAATGTAATATCGATTTTTAATATTGTCAGACTAATTGGGAAAAGAGTTACACTTCATTGCTACTTCGTGAAAGTATAAAAGCCAGCAGGATAACAATCCCCATAAGAATCCATGATACCAATGGAACTATAAGGAATACAACAGCGGGCTTAGTATCTGGAATACTCACAATTCCACTATAACTGATCAAAGAACATATTGATATAAAAAGCATCAGAACGTAGAGCGTAACAGTTGTAGAATCGGACCAATGCTTAGCATTCCTATTGACCATCAGCAGAGCAATGAATGGGGAAAGCACCCAAATAATGAACAGTAATTGCAGGAGAACAGAATCATTATTACGGCCTGCCTGAAACACCAAACCAAATGATCCTATAGCTCCGCCCAACACAACAAGGAATGTTATAGTCCGTAATAAATTAAGTGAGCGATTCTTTTTCATTATTGAAAATTTTCGATTTTCAAAATTAATAAAAGGGTTTCTTGTATATAAAGTCAATACAAAAATATATTTATGCGAAAGATTGGAGGTGATTTATTGCAAGCTTGGCTAACACTTTACTAATGTTTCGTTTTAAGTCACCTGTACAATTCGTATAATTTCTTTGGCAATATCCTCCGGTGAGAGAATAAAATCTACATACCCGCTGGTAACTGCACTATTCGGCATATCCGGATGTGCTGACGTGTCAGGTTTCTGCGCGAAAGTAATACCTCCCACTTCTTTTATTCCATGCAGCGCTTCTGCCCCATCACCACCACCAGCGCCTGATACAATGACAGCAATTAGTTTGCCATACCAGTTGTGAGTTAATGAACGTAAAAAAATCGTAATTACATTCTGCCATCCCCAAGGCTTTGATACCGGTTTTAAACGGAACTCA
Source organism: Chitinophagales bacterium (assembly GCA_038251675.1). GTDB lineage: Bacteria > Bacteroidota > Bacteroidia > Chitinophagales > Chitinophagaceae > Ginsengibacter. The sequence continues at coordinate 6,832 of JBBSBD010000129.1, forward strand.
CCATTTAGAATATGTAAGTCTCTATTTCCCGATTTAACATACACATGGTTTGGCTGTAAGCATAATCTTTCTGTGATCAAAACAACAGGCATCAATGTATAGAATGGGAGAATTTCTTGTAGCAGATTGTAATCTTTTCTCAAATGATTAATGATGACAATAGCAACTCCCAAATCGTCGGGCATGTTATGCAGAAAACTTATAAAGGATTGGAGACTTCCGGCTGAACCGCCTACACAAACTATAGGAAAGTCATCTGCAGTATTTTTATATTTCTTAGCAGTCATAAACTATCAAGTTTTATTCTTTAATGTCAGAATAATTAAATTTAAAACGCGAAATCCTAAAAGTGGGCTGGTTCTCCTCTGGCCAGTATTTGTTTAATAATTCTATATTTTACTCCAAACTGAAATTCTGTAAATCCTGGTACGCCTGAAAATACAGGTTCTTCCCGCTGGCGCTGATATGTAATCCGTGCCTAACTATACCTGATTTTTTATTTCAAATATACCCCAATTCCCAATACCTCCATCTTCATTCAAATAATTTATTCAAACAGCAAAAAGCCCGCGCGCAGTTCTTAATTATGAAAAAATATAAAATATCAAATCCGGAATATTCCATATCTGTTTCTGTTTATTTAATCGCTGTCTCAAAGTGCTGCTGCATATATGTGAATATTGTAAAATTTCGGGAAAATTGTGTAATAGTTTCAGGAGATATTGTGCTGAACTTTGCTTTGTTAGAAACTGAATTATTCCAAGCAATAATTTATTGGAATAATGCTTACCGGTTTGCCAGGTTGGCGCAACGGCATCAGGAACATTGAAGTTTTCCAACCTTCCTTCCATGACCAACGAAAAGGTACACGAGTCTGATACCCGTTAACCGGTTTTTAAAACTTCTGCCATACAAAACAGAGTGCGTAAGATGAAACTTTAAAATAATTACCTGAACAAACTAATCGTAAAACATTAAACCAACACAACTATATGATTTTAACAGAAACCAATGTTGAAATGATTGTGAATAATCTCACAGTCAGTTATACCGATGAAGGACCAGTTGAAGCGCCGGTAATTATTTTCATACACGGTTTTCCGCTTAATAAATCGATGTGGGATTCGCAGATTGAAGCATTAAGGGACGAATACCGGGTTATTGCGTATGATATTCGCGGGTATGGGGATTCTGATGCGGGACCTGAGGATTTTTCAATGGATCTTTTTGCCAGCGACCTTATTGCATTTATGGATAAGCTCGAAATCAGTAAGGCAATGCTATGTGGCTTATCAATGGGCGGATACATTGCGTTAAATGCGGCTGTAAACTATCCCGAACGAATAGAAGCACTTATATTGTGCGATACTCAGTGTATTGCTGATTCGTCCAAAGCCAAAAAAAACCGGTTGCTGACCATTGAGAACATCAGGAAAAACGGTTTGGAAGACTATACGCACGAAAGCATAAAAAATCTGTTTGCTGCAGGATCTTTTCAAACAAAGGACTCCGAAATAGCTGTAGTAATGAAAATGATTTTGAACACGCCAAAACAAATAATTTATAATTCGCTGAATGCGCTGGCAACACGTAATGAAACCTGCAGCAAATTACCGGAACTAAAAATACCTGTGCTTATTCTGGTAGGTGAAGAGGATAAAATTACTCCCCCTGAAATGGCAGAATCAATGCACAAAAAGATAAATGCTTCGCAGCTCAACATTATTGAACATGCCGGTCACTTGAGTAACATGGAGAATCCATTCGAATTCAATTACCAGATCAGGAAATTCATTTCAGTGGTTTGCTAAGATTTCCGGAATTGTGTAACTTTTTTCGTGTACAGATATTTACTTTGTAAATAAAAATAAAGGGCAATGAAGTTGCCATTCACTAATTTTTTTTAACTTTTTTAGAAACAAAAATCATGAAGAAATTCGATGAAAATGATGCAAAGAGAATCGGGAACAATCTCGGTATCAACTGGAAGGAAGTAAGCCTCGACCAATTTACAAAAGGCCTGAATGTAGAGCTCGAACATGGATCAATAGATCCGCAAACCAATGTTACAGGCAATAACAGGAAACTGACAGGGGAAATAGCACTGGCACATTTAAAGGAGTTTCCTGATTATTATAGCAGGCTCCATAAAATGGAAAAAGAAGCTGAGGAACATTTTAAAAAGTAAGTTCAAATATGAACTCCTAATCATTTACAAACATATTTAGAAAAAACCTCAACATTAATTCTTAGCATTAAATCTTGAACCGCGATTAGCATGAAGGAATTTACTATCGCAAATAACAACGATCGAAATCATGGAAACTGAAAAAGAAATCAATGACAAAATTTTGGCGATAACCATGCAGATTCAGACCAAGCATCCTGAGTTGTCAGAGCTTCTCGGTGAAATGCCGGTTACTATTCCCAATGAGAATAACCCGGAAATCAACAGGAAGGTCTTAACGGATTACTATGATTCTCTGAAAAATATTCTAAAAAAATATGAGTGATGTAAAACGGAAGATTTCCTTTGTTTTCTGGCAACGATGGCTTTTCTACAGCAGTTGTGTATTTGCATTGTTTGGCGTTGTTTTTGCGATCTATGGAGATAATCCGCTTTTCGCGCCGTATAACCAAGCTTTAGCGTCAATATTCTGGCATACAAAAGATATTCCTCCCGGAGTTCAGCCTTTCCGCGCATTTATCTGGGGACCTTTAGGCGGTACAATCGCCTGTTGTTATATTTTACTTGCATTTATTGCCAGGTATCCGTTCAAAAGAAAAGAAACCTGGGCCCGTAATGCAATAATCATAGCCTTTGGTACCTGGATAATTCTGGATTCAGCCGTAAGTATTTATTATGGTGTAATTTTCCAGGTTTACCTGATTAATGCGTTCTCTTTTCTTCAAAAGGCATTGCCGATCATTTTCACCTGGAACGACTTCAAAAAACAAGATTGAACTGAAGTTTTGTTGATATTTCAAAAATAATGCCGGTTTTCACTTCTTATTACTTCTCCTCCTGATCATTTATTCGTGGAAATGCCTTTCATCTGAAATATGTGAATTATGTAAATATTTCATCAAATTATGTAACACTTTTCTGCACGAAGTACTTAAACTTTGTATTAACAAACCAGACCATATTGCAATATGTACCCTCACTAAATTTATAGATAAACTCATTGAAACTGAAGAAGAATACAATACGAAGTCTGATGGAATTCCTGGGCTGATAAATGTTAAGAATACTGTATCAACTCTTACAGATGAAATGCAAATTACATTTCCGGATAAGGTGAGCCACGACGTTTTCTTTAATGCAATCCAGGATTATTATGAATCGCTGAATACAATACTAGCGCAATTCAACTTATAACAATTAAGAACAATGCAGGCAATAACACTTTGCAGATTTTAAACAAAAGAAAGGAATAACATGAGCACATTCACAACAAAAGACAAAACACAGATCTATTTCAAGGATTGGGGAACAGGCAAACCTGTAGTTTTCAGTCACGGCTGGCCGCTTGATGCCGATGCATGGGAATCACAGATGGTTTTCCTGGCATCCCACGGCTATCGCTGCATCGCTCACGACCGTCGGGGCCATGGACGTTCCAGTCAGCCCTGGAATGGCAATGACATGGACACCTATGCCGATGATTTATCCGAACTGATGGAATTACTCAACCTTAAAGAAGTCACACTTATCGGTCACTCCACCGGTGGCGGAGAGGTTGCACGTTACATCGGCCGTCACGGCACATCACGCGTAGCCAGAGTGGTGCTAATGGGATCGGTAACGCCTATCATGCTCAAAACGGCAGCAAATCCGGGAGGAGTGCCTATAAGCGCTTTTAACGATATCCGCGCCGGTGTTGCGGCCGACCGTTCACAGTTTTTCAAAAACCTGTCTGAGGCGTTTTTTGGTGCGAACCGCAAAGGCAGCAAGGCAACCCAGGGAATGCGTGATGCTTTCTGGTTCCAGGGTATGATGGGTAGCCTGAGAAGCGAGCTGGAATGCATCAAAGCGTTTTCGGAGACGGATTTCACCGCCGATCTTAAAAAAATCGACGTACCTACCATTATTATCCATGGCGACGACGACCAGATTGTTCCTATAGAAATTACGGCCAAGCTAGCAGTTAAGCTTATCAAAGATGCAAAACTTACTATCTATACTGGCGGCCCCCATGGGCTAGCCGAAACGCATAAGGAAAAACTAAATGCTGATCTGCTGGAATTCATCAAAAGTTGATGAAGCTATGCCAGTCTCGCTCAAGGCATACACCTGTGAGCTTTTTAAATATAGGAGAATAGAAGAAACAATAAAACAATAAACAAGAAAGGAAAATAGCTATGCCAGATTTTGGATCACCTTTTTCGGGGTTGGCAAACGACCGGAAACTCACAGATAAGGAACTCATCCGTGCAATAAGGTTCTTGATTGCTGCTGAGTACGAAGCGACTCAATTGTATACGCAGCTTGCGGAGTCAACTGATAACAAGCTCGCCATCGCGGTACTTAAGGACATCGCCAATGAAGAACTCGTACATGCCGGAGAGTTCCTCCGTTTGCTTCACGAGCTGGCTCCGGACGAAAAGAAATTATACGCAAAAGGGGCTAAGGAAGTCGAAGAAATAATCGGAAAGACAAATTAGTAATTGTAGCTTCTGAATAATCTTAGACAACAAAAAACATTAATTCTGACAAAAGTTCCAATAAGTAAAAAAAACCACTTAAAGCATCGTTTATCTGCGAGTGGCGAATAATGACTAATTGAATTAGCCGAATAAGAAGAATATTTTTTAACCCTTACCTTAATAGATAAAACAATGAAAATCGAATTACCGGCATTACCGTATGAAATGAACGCGCTTGCGCCTAACATTTCAGCAAAAACCCTTGAGTTTCACCACGGGAAACATCATCAGGCGTATGTGACAAATTTGAACAATCTGATTCCGGGAACAAAATTTGAAAATGCAAGCCTTGAAACTATGATTAAGGAAGCTGAAGGCCCTGTTTTCAATAATGCAGCCCAGGTATGGAATCATACTTTCTACTTTTCAGGTTTACAACATACCAATACCAGTGAACCTGGTAAACAAGTTGCAGAAGCAATAAAAAGCAGCTTTGGTTCGCAAAAAGAATTTAAAGATGCTTTTATTAAAGCAGCATCTACACTGTTTGGTTCCGGATGGGTTTGGTTGATAAAAGATTCAAAAGGAACCCTTGAAATTATACAGGAAAGCAATGCGGGAAATCCAATTCGCAAAGGATTAAAACCAATTCTTACATGCGATGTTTGGGAACATGCCTATTATCTTGACTATCAAAATAGAAGACCAGATTATTTAAACGCTTTCTGGGATCTTATCGATTGGGATGTTGTTGAAAAAAGATTTTGAAAGAAGCTTAAGCCTGCTTGAACAATTATATAAAATTTAACACTACCGAAATGTCAAAAAAAGTAGCGCAACAATTGGTGGAAATGCTGGAGCAAGCAGGTGTTAAACGTATCTATTCTGTTACAGGCGACAGTCTTAATGAATTGAATGAAGCTGTAAGACAAAATCCTGACATAAGTTGGATCCATGTGAGACATGAAGAAACCGGGGCATTTGCAGCCTCAGCAGAAGCACAGCTAAATGGATTGGCCTGTTGCGCGGGCAGCAGCGGACCAGGACATGTTCACCTGATCAACGGGCTATACGATGCCCATCGTTCCGGTGCTTCGGTTCTTGCTATAGCTTCCACAATTCCAACTATTGAATTCGGCAGTGGTTATTTTCAGGAAACAAATGTTATCAAACTTTTTGATAATTGCAGTAATTATAACCAAATTGCAACTACCCCGGCGCAAATACCAAGAATGACCCAGGCAGCTTTACAGTACGCTATTCAAATGAAAGGCGTTGCCATACTGGGTTTACCAGGTGATGTAACGGCCATGGATGCTATTGAAAATATTTCATCCGATAGGAATTATTTTTCAAAAGCTGTCATTTTACCTTCCGAAGCCGACTTAAAATCATTAGCCGACTTAATAAACAGAAATCATAAAATATGTATTTTTTGCGGTATAGGGGCTACAGAAGCGCATGATGAGGTTGTGCAGCTTGCCGGAATGCTGAAAGCTCCGGTTGGTTATTCATTCCGCGGAAAAATGGGCATTCAGTATAACAATCCTTATGAAGTTGGAATGACCGGATTATTAGGTCTGCCTTCCGCTTATCAAAGCATGCACGAAAGTGACCTGATCCTGCTGCTGGGTACAGATTTTCCTTATGTACCTTTTATCCCGCAGGATAAGACAATAGTGCAGATTGACATACAGCCGGAAAAACTGGGACGAAGAGCTAAGCTTGCCTTGGGTTTACAAGGCGACATCAAATCTACTTTACTGGCCTTAATCCCACTTTTAAACCTGAAAGAAGATGGTAGTTTCTTAAAGGCACAGTTACTTATTTATGAAAAGGTTAAAGAGCATTTGAATACCTATGTTGAGGACAAAGGGATAAAGAATGCAATTCACCCCGAGTCAGTGGCATTTGAATTGAATAAACTGGCAACTGATGATGCCATATTTACAGTTGATACAGGAATGTGTTGTGTTTGGGGTTCGCGGTATATTCATGCTACCGGAAAGCGAAGTATGCTTGGCTCTTTCCGGCATGGCTCAATGGCTAATGCTATGCCTCATGCCATTGGCGCGGCAATGGCCTGTCCTGATCGCCAGGTTATCGCAATGTGCGGCGATGGCGGAATATCCATGCTTCTGGGCGACCTGGCTACAATAAAACAATATAAGTTGCCTATAAAAATGATCATATTCAATAACCGTTCATTGGGGATGGTTAAACTGGAAATGGAGGTTGCAGGATTACCGGATTTCGAAACCGATATGTTAAATCCTGATTTTACTCTTGTTGCTGAGGCTATGGGTATCAAAGGACTAACAATAGATGATCCAGAAAATCTTGAATCTGTATTAAAGGAGGCCTTCCTGTTTAACGGGCCTGTCCTGGTTAATGTAATGACTGATCCCAACGCACTTGCCATGCCGCCTAAAATGGAATTAAAAATGGTTAAGGGAATGGCGTTGTCTATGACCAAACTCATGCTTGGAGGAAAGTTAGAAGAAGTATTGGAAACTGTAAAATCCAATTATAAGCATTTAGGAGAGTTAATTACTTAAAACCTGAAGTGCATGATAAAATTAAATTTTACAGATGCAAAAGAAACGGTAATGATCCCTGCATCAATTGGGATAAGGTAAATCCCGGGGAATTTGCGAAGAGATTAAATGTTGAATTGGAACATGGTAAAATTTCTCCGGAAACCAATGTTACAGATAACGACAATAAAATGACCGAAAAAATAGGATGGGCTCATTTAAATGAGTTCTCTGATTATTATACAAGACTTGCAAAACCAGAAAAGGAAGCTCGCGAATATTGTAAAAAAACATTAATATGGAAAAGCATAGCGTAAAAATCGAATCGATTGACAAGGTCACTCATGATGTGATAAAAATTGTCACTGAAAAACCTGATGGGTATAAATTCACTCCCGGCCAGGCTACTGAAGTTACCATCAATAAAAAGGGTTGGCTTGAAGAAAAAAGACCTTTCACCTTCACCTGTCTGCCTGACGATGATTATCTGGAGTTTACCATTAAAACATATCCATCTCACAAGGGTGTAACCAATGAACTTCTGAAACTGAAAAAGAAAGATGAGTTGATCTTACATGAAGTGTTTGGAGCTATCCTGTACAGAAAGGAAGGTATATTTATAGCTGGAGGCGCAGGTATTACTCCTTTCATTTCTATTTTCAGGCATCTTCAGAAACAAAACAAAATCGGCAACAATTTGCTGGTGTTTGCCAATAAAGCCAAGTCCGACATTATTCTTGAAAAAGAATTTAAGAAAATGTTAGGTGATGCTTTCATCAATATTCTATCGGATGAAAATACGGACAGTTATCTTCATGGAATGATAACAGAGGAATTTATAAAAACCCACATAAAAAACTTTAATAAGCAGTTTTATATATGTGGCCCTCCGCCTATGATGGATGCTGTTCTCGGGCAATTAGCAAATCTTGGCGTTGATAAAAGTTTAATTACAAAAGAATCAATTTAAATTAAAAAAAATTGCGAAAACATTAAAAAAAAGGAGGATTTGATATGAAAAAATTAATAATAGTAGTCGTTCTTTTGGTAATGGGGCTAAGTGCACTGATTTTTTTCCGATATCGGGGGTATCTGATTTCACATTTATCTTCCCAATCCAAAGAAAAAATACAAAACAAAACGGCAGACTCCCCGGATGATATGCTGCTTACACAGGCGCAGGGGATTTTCGGCAAACTTCCCGCGACCATGCCGGGTAGTGATAAGGATACTCCCGCCATGATTGCGCTGGGGGAAAATCTCTATTTCGAAAAAGCTATTTCAATCAACAAAACCCAATCCTGTAACTCTTGCCACCCCATCGACAATAAAGGTGCAGGTGCGGACAATCTCAAGACAGGCAAGGGGGCGTTAGGAAAATCCAGCGATCGCAACGATCCATCAACCTTGAATGCCGGTTTTCAGATTGCACAGTTCTGGGACGGACGTGCTGCCACTCTGGCAGATCAGGCGAAGGGACCCCCTCTCAACCCGATTGAAATGGGCATGCCCAATGGCGAAGCGGTGGTCGAACGGCTGAAAGGCATAAAACATTATCCTGCTGAATTCAAAACAGCCTTTCCTGACGCGAAAGACCCCGTGACTTTCGACAACTTTTCCAAAGCAGTTGCTGCCTTTGAACGAACACTGATTACCCGGGGCCGCTTCGACCGTTTCATAGACGGAGACAAACAAGCCCTCACCGCGCAGGAAATGGAAGGGATGCGCACCTTTATCACTGTGGGATGCGTACAGTGCCACAACGGTCCTAACTTGGGCGGGATGACCTTCCAGAAAGTAGGCGTGTTCCATGAGTACACAAAGGATCCAGGACGTTTTAAGGTCACCAAACTGGAAAGTGATAAATATTTTTTCAAGGTTCCTATGCTGCGCAATGTCACCCTTTCCGGCCCCTATTTTCATGACGGCGGGGTGGGCAACCTGGCGGAGGCAATAGATTTGATGGGATACTTACAGCTAAACAAACAACTAAAGGACGAAGAAATTAATAATATCCTTAGATTTATGACCACACTGGCCGATGCGGAGCGCACTACTGCGCCGCCAATAGAGGCAAAAGCATCTTCTGCACCTTGGGCACCACCGCTGATGAAGAATATTCCCAAGGGAGAGGAAGGTGATCTCATCCATTACGGCGCACTACTTTTGACCGATACATATGCGCAGCTCGGTCCTGATGTAAAGGACAAGAAAATGCGTTTTTCCGGAAGTACCCTGAACTGCAC
>JBBSBD010000130.1:0-16211 GCA_038251675.1 Chitinophagales bacterium
CGTGCTTATTGCCTTGTGCTCGCCTTTAAATCCGACGGGAACGATATTTGAAAAAGAGGAACTTGAAGCAATATGCGATTTGGTTCTTGCAGAAAATTTGCGGCGAGGGAATGAAGAAAAGAAACTTTATGTAATGTACGACCAGATGTACTGGATACTTACCTACGGTAAATCACAGCATTACAATCCCGTAAGCTTGCGGCCTGCAATGAAAGATTATACCATTTTCATTGATGGAATCAGTAAAGCATTTGCGGCAACCGGTGTTCGTGTTGGTTGGGCATTGGGGCCTCAACATGTGCTTGCTAAAATGAAAGCGATCAACAGCCATCTTGGAGCCTGGAGCCCAATGGCTGAGCAGAATGCCACAGCGACATATTTATTGGAGGCTGAAGCTGTTGATGAATATTTGATTCATTTTAAAGATGAACTCGAAGAAAGATTACAGCTCATTTATAAGGGTTTCCAGAAATTAAAATTGGAAGGATTTGCAGTGGATGCTTGCGCCCCGCAGGCCGCTATATACCTTACCATTCAAATAAATCTTGTTGGCAAAAAAACCGCCAATGGCAACTTACTTGCAACTCAATCTGAAGTAACTTCCTACATCTTAAACGAAGCAAAGCTTGCGGTAGTTCCATTCTACGCATTTGGCGCATCTAAAAACTCAAGTTGGTATCGCCTTAGTGTAGGTACATGTAAAAAGGAAGAAATTTCTGAAATGCTCCAAAAACTAAAAGGAGCTTTGAGCATATTGTCATAATGGGAAATTTGCCACGGATTACGAACACGGCTTGGCGAAATGGTGATATTTGAAAATCGTCAGTCCGTAACCGCTGCTAAATTTATAAATAAAAGTTCATTGTTTGTTCTATTCCTTGGCGTTATTCGGCGACTGGAACTGAAGCTCCGTGACAATCAAAAGGTTGAAAATATATTCGTCGGCTCGCCATATTTCCAAACCGCCCATTGTAGCAGCCTTGTCACACTTATGGAAAAACTCTTTTCCAGCCTTTTGGACTTTCCCAAAATCTTTTATCATTTACATTATAGTCATAGTCAGGAATACTCTTTGCATCTAAAAACGTGGTTAGTTCAGAGTAGTAACTTTCCCTAATAGCTTCACTAGTAGTAGCTCTATCGTCAAAATTGATAATAGAAACAGGTCCTATATTTTTCAGGTCAAAAATGCTTGAGTCGGCAATTAGCCTTTTGCCTAAGTAACAATTTGCATTGTAGTAGTAAGGAAGTTTGGAATCTGAATACGGGTTTCTGTAAACAGGGTTTTCTGCAATCACAAATAATGCAACTTTGTTAAATGTACTGTCATAAAGAACTGTGTCAAGATATAGTTTTGTGGAATCAAAATACTCAGGGTTTTGAAATGATGACTCGTGATTTTTCATCTTATCGTAAAGGTTAAGAAGAATTGAAATGCTGTCACGGCTGTATAATGATGGCTGAACAGCTACATTATTTACAGAGTCCTTAGGTGTATTCACTCTTCCGCTTCTATTGCAAGAGAGAAAAAATAAAAGAAGAATAGGAATGAATAGTTTATGCATCATCTTAATTTAGTCTCTTGCAGCAAACATCTGGAATGGAGGCTGTTTAAAACACAGATTTATGGAGATTATTTTTTCATACAAATCTTTGTGAATTATTATTAAAACCACGATCATGCTTCGAACCTTGAATTCCAAACTATGAACTATGAACTACTGTATTTCCAATTACCCCTTCCTTCACTAAATATTCAGCAATCTGTACAGCATTTGTAGCGGCGCCTTTTCTTAAATTATCACTCACGATCCAGCAGTTAAGCGTATTGGGCTGTGATTCATCCCTGCGCAACCTGCCAACAAAAGTGTCATCTTTTTCATGTGCTGTTAGCGGCATAGGATAAACAAAATTGTCCACATCATCCTGCAAAACAACTCCCGCAGTTTCAGACAAAATATCTTTTACTTCATCCAGGTCAAAATCTTTTTCAAACTCTATGTTGACACTTTCACTGTGTCCTCCCACTACAGGAATGCGTACACACGTTGCGGTCAACTGAATGCTGTCGTCTCCCATTATTTTTCTTGTTTCATTCACCATCTTCATTTCTTCTTTGGTATATCCGTTATCAAGAAAAACATCTATATGAGGGATGGCATTTTTATCAATAGGATATTTATATGCCATATCACCTTTAATATTCTCACGCTCGTTCATCATTTGCTGAACAGCCTTTACTCCGGTACCTGTCACACTTTGATAGGTGGAAACCACTACTCTTTTTATTTTATATTTTTTATGCAATGGATTTAATACAAGTACCATCTGTATGGTTGAGCAATTGGGATTAGCAATTATTTTATCATCTTCTGTAAGTACATGAGCATTTACTTCAGGAACTATTAACTTTTTATCCGGATCCATTCTCCATGCCGATGAGTTGTCAATAACTGTAATACCCGCTTCAGCAAATTGAGGAGCTAAAGAAAGTGATGTGCTTCCCCCTGCTGAAAATAAAGCGATGTCCGGTAAGGCAGCAATAGCATCTGCAGCGGAAACAACTTTATATTTTTTATTCTTAAAAGTAATTTCTTTACCAATTGATTTTTCGGAAGCAACGGGAATAATTTCCGTAACCGGAAAGTTTCTCTCTGCAAGTACCTGTAACATTTTAGTTCCAACAAGACCGGTAGCACCTATGATAGCAATTTTCATTTCATTATTGTTTTTATTAGATTAATCTTTTTCTCCAAAGCCGATTACATAAAGTAATTATCTTTAAAACAAAGTTACTGCTTATGACAAGGAATTTTGTTTCCTGTTTCTTAATTCTTATGCTGTTGGCTATCAGTTCAAATGCACAACTCACAGAAAATTTCGATGACGGCGATTTTACCAATAACCCCGCGTGGTCAGGAAGCACTTCTGATTTTATTGTAAATCCATCTTCTCAGTTGCAAAGTAATAATACAGTCGCAAATAGCAATTATTTTTTGAGTACACCAAACACTCTTGCAACTATCGCGGAGTGGCAAATGTATATTCAAATTAATTTCAACCCATCTTCTGCAAATTATATTGATGTGTATTTAATTTCTTCAGGTAGTGACTTCACAGTTGCCGGTAACACGGGTTACTTTGTGCGTGTAGGAAATACCGATGACGAGATAAGCCTTTATCGTAAAGATGCTGGAGGTGCGGTTGTAAAAATTATTGATGGCACTGATGGAATATTGAATACAAGTAATAATGTGATGAAGATTAAGGTAACTAGAGACGCTAATAATCAGTGGATTCTTTCGAGAGATCTTAGTGGAACAGGAAATTCTTTTACGGTTGAAAGTACCGCTACCGATGCTAATTATACAACCTCTGCCTTTTTTGGTTTTTTAGTGAAGCAAAGCACGGCAAGCTTTTTTCAAAAACATTTTTTTGATGATATTGAAATCAAAGATTATACGCCTGATGTTGTGCCACCTTCGGTTCTTTCAGCTACGGCAACTTCGCCGAATACACTTGATGTTCTTTTTGATGAACCCGTAGAGATAACAAGCAGTCAACTCATTTCAAATTATTCTGTAAATAATAATTTGGGAACTCCGGCTGCCGCAGCTATTGATGCGGCAGATGCTTCGCTTGTGCACCTCACCTTTGGGACATCTTTTACTAACGCCGTACTTTACACGCTAAGTGTAAATAGTGTATTGGATCTTTCAGGGAATGCAATTAGTAACGGTACGGCGACCTTCGGATTTTATACACCTCAACAATACGATGTAGTAATTGATGAATTAATGGCTGATCCAACACCACAGGTTGCCTTACCAAACAACGAATGGATTGAGTTGAGAAACACATCGTCTTTTGCAATCAACTTGCAGGGCTGGAAATTAGCTGATGCAACAGGGCAGTCCGGGGCCATGCCAAATTTTATTTTGCAGCCAGATAGCTTTGTAATTGTATGCGCAAGTTCTTCGGTTGCTGCACTTACTCCTTTTGGAAAAGTAATCAGTGTTACAAGCTTTCCTTCACTGGATAATGATGGTGATATTATTTCTCTTTCTTCGGCCACGGGTAAAGCGATTCATTCAATTCAATATACTTCGGAATGGTACCAAAATGAACTTAAGAAAGATGGCGGATGGACGCTTGAGATGATTGATACAAAAAATCCTTGCAGCGGAATCAGCAACTGGAAAGGAAGTACTGACAACAACGGCGGCACTCCCGGTGAAAAAAATTCGGTCGATGCAATAAATAATGATGACACCGGCCCACGGCTCTTAAGGGCATTTGCAATAAATAATAACACGATCACTTTAGTTTTTGATGAACCGTTGGACAGCTTGAAAGCCGCTACAACAATTAGCTACACCATAGATAATGGAATTTCCGCAGTAAGTGCAACGGGCATTTCGCCTGTTTTTAACCAGGTAAATATTACGCTGAGCGGGCCGATGAATGCAGGAACTGTTTATACAATTTCATCTGCAAATATTACCGATTGTAAAGGCAATCTAATAGGCGCAAAAAATACGGCGAAGTTTGGATTGTCCCAGGAGGCGGATAGTCTTGACATTGTTGTCAACGAAATTTTATTCAATCCGAAACCATTGGGTGTTGATTATGTCGAATTGTATAATCGCTCACAGAAAATCATTGATCTTGCCGGGGTATATATTGCTAACAGAAATAGCAGCAATGCAGTAAGCAGTATTCAGCAAATAAATGCGGAGAGCATATTATTATTTCCGGGAGATTTTATTGTCCTCACTGCTGATCCTGTCGCGGTTAAGATGCAATATCTTACGACCAATCCTGATGCCTTTATTAGTATAAAAAGTATGCCTGCTTATTCCGACGATAATGGTAATGTGGTTGTATTAAACAAGCAAGGTGCTATTGTTGATGAGGTTTCTTATTCTGATAAATGGCATTTTCAACTTATTTCAAATACCGAAGGAGTGTCGCTCGAGCGAATAGATTACGATGGGAAATCTATTCAAAGTAATTTTCACTCCGCGGCAACATCCGCGGGTTATGGCACTCCCGGATATAAAAACTCACAGTATAGATTAAACGAACAAGTGCAGGGAGAAATAAAAATTTCTCCGGATATTTTTTCTCCGGATAATGATGGCATAGATGATTTTGCTACTATAGATTATAGTTTTCCATCACCTGGTTATGTAACCAATGTTACTATTTTCGATGCTACCGGCCGGCCAGTGCGCTATCTGCAGCGTAATTCTTTAAGCGGTATAACGGGCTACTATCGTTGGGATGGACTGGATGATAAAAACCGCCAACTGCCGCAAGGTATCTATATTGTTTACACCGAAATCTTTAATACAGATGGCAAGAAAAAACAATTTAAGAATTCAATTGTTTTAGCTCGCAGGCATTAATTTTTAATACCCGGCGGCCTGACCATCTTTCCTTGGATCAGATGCACCATAATAAACTCCACCTTTTTTCATAATGGCCTGGAAGCCGCCATAAATGCCGACACCATAACTTATCTTGTTGCCGCTCTTGATCAATTCGCGTATGGTTTCATAGGGGAAACCCGACTCAAGATAAGTGGTACCAACATCTTCTACATGGCCTTTGGAAGATATAGTTCCGTTGTGATAAATACGAGGTGCATCACCGGCTTCCTGTAAGTTCATTCCGAAATCAAGAAGATCCATAATTATCTGCACGTGGCCTTGCGTCTGCATATCTCCACCCATTACGCCAAAGCTCAAAAAAGGATTTCCATCTTTAGTAACGAAAGCCGGAATAATGGTATGGAAAGGCCGCTTGCCCGGAGCATAAGTATTTATGTGGCCTTCTTTTGTAATAAAGCCTGCGCCCCTGTTCTGCAGCACAAACCCTAAATCTCCGGGTACTTCGAATGAACCAAAAAAGAAGCTATTGCTTTGTATAAGCGAAACCATATTTCCTTCTTTATCTGCTACAGTAAGGTAAATTGTGTGGCTCTCCGCAGGTAACCCGGGATTATAGATGCCCGCTTCTTTTACATCAATCAGTTTTCTTCTTTCCGCAGCATATTCCTTTGACAGCAACTTGTTAATAGGAATGTTCCCGAAGGAGGGATCGCCATAGTATGCAGCCATGTCTTCATAAGCAAGTTTTTTTGCCTCAGTAAAAAGATGGATATGTTCTTCTGATCCAAAAGTGATTTTTGAAAAATCAAAACCTTCGAGAATATTCAACATTTGCAAAGTGCCCATTCCTTGCCCATTGGGAGGCATCTCCCAAACGTCGTATCCGCGGTAATTTATTGAAATAGGATCAACCCATTCTGACTTGTGATTCGCGAGGTCTTCTATCGTAATAAATCCACCTGCAGACTTCAGGTGATCCTGAATTTTTTGCGCCACTTCGCCTTTATAGAAGCCATCCTTGCCTTTCTTACTAATAATCTCAAGAGTATGCGCCAGATTTGAATTTTTATAAATGTCTCCTTTTTTAGGAAACGAGCCGTTCGAAAAATATTGTTTTTTGAAATTTGGGATATCGGCCTTTTGAATCATTGATTCGTCCATCTGCATATTATCAGCTATTTCCTGCGTAACAGGAATTCCTTCCATTGCGTAAGTAATCGCGGGCTTAAGAATTTCGGGAATCGGGAGCCTTCCAAATTTTTTGTGAAGCTCAAACCAGCCATCAACGCATCCCGGCACGGTAATAGACAGCGGCCCTCTTGTTCGCGAGATACCTTCTTTTTCTTTTGCCTGCAGGTAAGCCAAAGTCATTCCTTTAGGTGATCTGCCACTTGCATTTAGCCCATATAATTTTTTTGATTTCGCATCCCACACAATGGCAAATAAGTCGCCGCCTATTCCATTCATTCCGGGATCGGCAAAGCCAATAAAAGCATTGGCGGCAATGGCAGCATCAACAGCAGCGCCTCCTTTTTTTAAGACCTCAATGGCTATTTGTGTCGCTAGCGGATGGCTTGTCGCAGCCATTCCGTTACGGGCTATCACTTCAGAACGGGTAGAGAAAGTTTTGCCTGAAAGCCTATCCTGGGAATACCCGCTTGCTGCGATCGCAATAAATATCAACGAAAAAAAATATTGTTTTCTAAGCATCGTGTTGAAATTTTAGATTTGCAATTTTATTTCCAAAGCACCTTATTACTAAATCATTCCCCGGGATGATAGCTGCGCTCCGCATGTTTTAAAACATCTTCTTTGTAAAATAAGACATCTTTAAATTTTCCCTGCGTGTACATCTCGGCCTGGTCAGTAAAGTGCCTGGAATCAGGATTCCCGCTTTCCCCGCCGGCTAATAATGACTTTGCTTGTATTCTTTTTCCAAATTCAACAGCACAGATAAAACTGTTGCCGCCCACTCCATATCTTTTTTTAGTGCCCGGAAAATAAGTGCTTGCATAAGAGGGCAACATTCCCCAGGCTGAGGAAGCGAAACCTACGGGTATACTTGGCTCTGAATCACTATATTTTAAATCAATATCGCCGGAGATTCTTTGAAAGCGATTGATGCTGCCCCAGGTAATTTTCCAGTCACCAAATTTATATTTCAATTCATTCACCACGGTTAAAAACGGCTGTATTAAATCTTGGGGACTCGCGATTTGCAGAAACCTTTCTGTTCTTGTTACCTGGTCTGCATACTGGTATTCGTCTTCATCGATGCTGCGGATCATTTTGGGAATTAATTTTTGCCCCCATTCGACAGCTAAGGTGGTTGCAACAGAATTCTCACCGCAGCGTAAATCCCATTTTTTTAAAATAGAGATGGGGTCAGTTAATTGCGTGTAAAGCGTGTCGGTAGTATCAATATTTTTCTCAAATGAATTTATTAAAGCGGGGATTAATTTTTCAAATGCTGCGAGGTAACTATCATAACCGGCAGCAATTACTTTGTCAATGGTAAACGACTTTCTTTTGCTCAATACCCTTACTGCATTGATGCCGCGAAAATTTTCTCCATCGGGCGCCATGTAAGCCGGATAATTTTCTTTTTTAGGGCTGTGCTTCCCAGCGGCCGTGAAAGGGGTGGAGTTACAATTTTGTATCCAGCCATTAGGCGGGTTGTAGATGTGAACACTTTCATTCACCGTATGCAATCCCTTCCAATCGGTGGCCTTAATACTCCCATCCACGGGCTTTTCCCAATCGTATTTGGTATTTCTTTTTGGAATAAAATTGCCATGCCAGTAGGCAATGTTTCCTTCCGCATCTGCATACACCGTATTGTTAGAAGTATTGGCAAGAAGGCTCATTACCTTTTTATATTCTTCGAAACTCTTTGCCTTTGTACGCTGCCAACTTTGTATTAAACCGGTCATTGAACGATTATTGGATTTTACGCTGATCCATTGGCCATTTCGTTTCGCCATTATTGGTCCATGATGCGTATAAAACGTGGTAATGGTTTTTGATAGAAGCTTAGTATCATTGATATACTTAAGCTCTATTTTCTTTTCTGTTACGGGCTTTTCTGCTTTATCATATTCATAAAAAAAGGCATTATTTTTTTTCGAAATTTTCTCCGCATACATGTCGGCAACATCCACATCGCTTGAAGTGTGCATCCAGCCGCAATGTTGATTGAAGCCCTGGTACACAAAAAACTGTCCCCAGGTTACTGCACCGTAGGCATTCAGGCCTTCCTGACTTACCACGTGTACTTCGGGGCGAAAATAAAAAGTAACATGAGGATTGATGTATAATATTGAATTATGCGATGCGGTGATTGAAGGTGAAAAAGCAAAGCCATTTGATCCGGACAAGTTCTCTTCTTTATCTGTTCTATTTTCTGTGTAAACTGTATTAGAGCCAGCATAAAAGTTTTTTAATTCATCTTCGGAAACGCCGCCTGTGCTTATAGCCCCGATACTTCCATCAGTCCATAATAATGGATACCATGGCTTGAACCTTTGTAATAAAGCTGGCTTTGTTTGCGGGTTTTTATATAAATAGAAATTGATGCCATCAGCGAAGGCATCTAATAATTTGTGAAGCCATGGCGGACTTTTTTTATAATCCGCGACCGCGTCCGCTGAATCAATGATCATTCTTATTAACAAGTCTGAGTAGAGTGCTGCCTCTCCTTTCACTTCAGCCATGCGGCCTAGCTTTTCAACGTAATTCATTTCTACTCTTGAGAAATCATCTTCGCATTGAGCATACAGCAATCCAAAAACAGCATCTGCATCTGATTTACCATAAATGTGCGGAATGCCCCAATTATCCCGGATTATGTTAACATTTTTTGCTTCAGTGCTCCAATGTTTTACTTCTTCTTTAGTAAAATTTTGTGCAAAAAGTTGCAGCGGGAAAATAGTGAATAGTAAAATTGCATTCCTCATGAAATATTTATTTTATAGGTTGATTTAGCGCCAAAAATATTTAATTAAAATACGCCACTATTTTTGAAATGATATTCAAAATAATTTTTATGATGAAGAAAGTGATATTTCAAAATATGTAATGAAGATGAAGCAAATCAGAAATTATCAAACCAGGTAAACGCGAAAAATGAAAATTATACAATCATTAAGGGTGATCCTCTGGAATTCCTTCTGCACGCTTAAAGGCGTATGACGTATTTAGAATATACTGGTAAAATTCCGGCAGGGTACTGGAAATAACAAAAAGATAAGAGGGCCGGTAAAGTTTTTTATACCTGGTAAGCGTGTCTCCGTTCAGGCCTGTAATCCTGTTGATAACTTTTGAACTAAAGCGATAGTTGACATATCGGTCTTGCTCTTCTTCCACGAGTCGTTTTTGAAAAGCGATGTTCTGCTTATTTTTCCTGAATTGAAAAATACCTATTAGCTGATCAAGATCAAGTCCTGCTGCGCCTCCTTGCTCATAATTTGATCTTATTGTTGGATTCTCCAGGTTGAAAATTTTAGAATAAGACATCCTGTTTTCCATTGAGTCGCCTCGATAGTTATCTGCATAAACAGTCACCCCTTTCAACAGTTTATACTTGTCTCTTATCTTTACCCGAAGTGAGATATCGAATGCGTTGTAATTGACTATTGTTTCTACCGGGAATTTTACGGTTGACTTACCGTTATAGAAGAAACTAATTGAATCTGCTTTTGAAGCTTTTATATGGTAAGCGCCAAGCGAATCGGTAGTGGTGGCAAGCCCGGAGGTACTTGAAACATTTACACCCGGAACTACATATAATTTTGTGGAATCATACACAGTTCCTGAAATGGTGATTTGAGCTGAAATATTTTTGACATTCAACAACAAAATCGCAACCAGTAAAACGTAAATTCTTAAGAGGAAAGTTTTTTTCAAATGCATGTATAAAAGGTAATATTACATCATTGAAACTATGTACGACCAGGCGGCTTCGATTTTTAACGCTGATTTTTGAAAATGAAGATGCCCTTCATTAATGGCAATAGTTTAGGTTTAATCACGGCTTCTTCCCTGGTAAATTAAAATGTATTGAACAAGCATCGCTATGGATGCAAGTGCGGCGACTACATAAGTAAGCGCGGCCCATTTTAATGCATCCTTTGCTTTTTCATACTCGGCAGGTGCAGAAAGGTGAGACGTGTTGAGCCACTTTAAAGCCCTTGCGGAAGCATCAAACTCAACAGGCAACGTAATTACAGAAAATATAGTAGATGCTGCGAAAAGGATAATTCCAATTAATAAAACCGTTTGGTTACCCCCTCCAAAACTAAATAAGCCAAGTCCTATTAAAATAACCCACTGAGCAAGATTGCTGCTTATTTGCACAATTGGTACCAGGCCACTGCGAAGCTTAAGCATGGAATATGCCGTTGCATGCTGTACTGCATGGCCGCATTCATGAGCAGCAACTGCCGCCGCAGAAACATTGCGACCGGAATATACATCAGGGCTTAGGTTAACTGTTTTTTTAGTAGGATCGTAATGATCACTTAAGAAACCGGGAACAGATACTACACTTACATCATAAATTCCATTGTCATGCAGCATTTTCTCTGCTATTTCTTTTCCGCTAAGGTTACTGCCGGTAGGCACTTTGCTGTACTCACTGAATTTGCTTTTTAACCTCCATTGAACGAGCATGCCCAGAGCCATAAAAAAAAGAGAGATAAATATTATTCCTATTGGCATTTTTGTTAATGTTTGGAATTTCAAATTTACAAAAATTGCAATGAAAATGCGGGCTAATGCTATCTCTCTAAAACCAACCTTGTATTACTCATTTTCCAAAATTTTTTTCATAAAAAAAGGGAGAATAAATCTCCCTTTGTTATCTCTTTCTTATGAATTATTTAAACTGGTGAGCAATTTCCTTTGCGAGGGCTACCATTTTCTTTATGCCTTCATCAGGTAAATTTCCTTTCTTAAACTCAGCAAGTACTTCCGGAAATTTGTTCTCCATTTCGAGTAAAAATTGCTCTTCAAAATCTTTTACATTCTTTACAGGTACGTCGCTTATCAAGCCATTTGTACCAAGGTAGATGATCGCTACTTGTTTTTCAACGGAGTAAGGCGAAAACTGTGGCTGTTTCAAAATTTCAACATTCCTGGCTCCCTTGTCCAATACTGATTTTGTTGCAGCATCAAGATCACCGCCAAATTTTGAAAATGCTTCAAGCTCACGATACAATGCCTGGTCAAGCTTTAATGTACCTGCAACTTTTTTCATGGATTTGATCTGCGCATTACCACCCACACGGCTCACAGAAATACCAACGTTGATCGCAGGGCGTATGCCGGCATTAAACAGGTTTCCTTCGAGGAATATCTGGCCGTCAGTTATTGAAATTACATTGGTAGGTATATATGCCGAAACATCTCCGGCCTGTGTTTCGATAATAGGTAAAGCCGTTAGTGATCCTCCACCTTTTACAAGGTGCCTTATGTTTTCGGGAAGGTCATTCATTTTTTGAGCGATCTCATCTTTCTGAATAATTTTTGCGGCACGTTCCAGTAAACGACTGTGCAAATAGAATACATCTCCAGGGTATGCCTCACGTCCCGGAGGCCTTCTCAACAGAAGAGAAACTTCGCGATATGCAACTGCCTGCTTACTGAGGTCATCATAAATAATTAATGCAGAACGACCGGTGTCACGAAAAAATTCTCCAATAGCCGCGCCTGCAAAAGGTGCATAGAATTGCTGTGGTGCAGGATCGGAAGCCGAAGCTGCTACGATCGTGGTATATTCCATTGCACCGTTGTCTTCCAGCACTTTCATCACGTTCGCAATGGTAGAGGCTTTTTGGCCAATTGCTACATATATGCAATAAACAGGTTTGCCTGCTTTATAAAATTCTTTTTGATTGATGATGGTATCTATACAAATTGCGCTCTTGCCGGTTTGGCGATCGCCGATTACCAGCTCCCGCTGGCCACGGCCAATGGGTATCATTGCATCGATGGCTTTAATTCCTGTTTGCAACGGTTGCTTTACCGGCTCACGAAAAATTACACCCGGAGCTTTGCGTTCCAATGGCATTTCATAAAGTTCTCCGGTGATGGGCCCTCGTCCGTCGATAGGTTCACCAAGTGTATTAATCACGCGGCCTGCTAATCCGTCGCCCACTTTTATAGAAGCAATCTTACCGGTACGGCGAACTGTACCACCTTCTTTAATATCTCCACTATCACCCATAAGTACAACACCTACATTATCTTCTTCCAGGTTAAGGGCAATAGCTTTTACGCCATTTTCAAACTCAACCAATTCGCCTGAGCTTACATTATTCAAACCATAAACGCGGGCAATACCATCACCGATTTGTAACACAGTTCCTACCTCTTCAAGGTTAGCTTCTACGTTAAAATTGGTAAGTTGCTGGCGAAGTATCGCGGAAATCTCATCAGGTTTTATATCGACCATATCTTTTGTTTTTTGGAGGTGCAAAGGTAGTTGTTAAGGGCTTCAATGGCAAAAATTCAGAAAAGAATTGTATGTATTTGAAGCTAAAAATCCTTGTAACAACCCACCATTATCACCGGCCCATTAGTGTTATAAAATTATCTAAGCTTGTGTATGTAATCGTTATTTTGAAACTGCTTTTTGACATCGTTCAAATCCCTCAGGATGCTTGCATCTACGAGTTTGCCTCCCATCTCTAATACAAATCCGCCTATAATTTTTTCATCCACTATAGATTCAAGTTCAATATTATTGATTGATGCTGAAGACTCAATTTTATCTATAAATGATTTCTTTATTTCATCACTTACGGCAGTCGCAGTAGTGAGCTTTACTTTATGTATTCCTTTTATCTTATTGAATTGTTCAATAAAGGCGGTAATAATTTCCGGTATGTTGGATTCCCTGTTTTTACTGCAAAGTAATTTTATAAACGTTTGTGTCGTTTTCGTGATCTTTTCGTTGGTGAGTATTTGAATGATCTTGTATTTTTTATCAGCAGATATTATTGGGCTTTTAAGCATTACAACAAATTCCCGGCTTTGCCTGCAAACTGAATGTAATAAAATAATATCATTATGAACTTCATTAAGCTGGTTAAGCTCCTGCGAAAGGTCAATAAGGCTTTTTGCATACCGTTGCGCTAAACGTGGATTGGTCATAGCTTTTTTAGTTAAGTTCAACTTTTTCTGCCAGTTGCTTAATGTATTTTTCCTGCTCTTCTTTGCTGCTAAGTTCCCTGCGCAGTACTTTCTCGCTTACTTCCAGCACAAGGTTACCCACCTGGTTTTTAAGATCGGTGATAGCTGCCATCTTCTGTTGATTGATGGTGCTTTGCGCATCAGCAACTATTTTATTCATCTCCTGCCTGGCCTGCTCTTTAGCCTCCATGATTATTTTATCCCTGGTTTCTTTGGCTTCTCTCATCATTATCGCCCTTTCTTCACGTGCTTTTGCAAGCAATACTTCATTTTCACTTTTAAGTTCGGCCATTTCAGCTCTTACTTTTTCTGCCGATAAAATTGAATCAGAAATATTCTTTTCCCTGTCATTTAAAGACTTGAGAATAGGTTTCCACGCATATTTTGCAAGGATAAAAAACACGATTGCAAATGCGAGAACCGTCCAGAAAATTAAACCAAGTTTAGGAAGTAAGAGTTCCATAATTTAAATCCTCCATCTCCCTTGCGGGAGCCATTTAATTAGTAATAAAATGTGCTTTCTTAAAACCCTTTCGGGGTTGGGGTTTTTAAAATACCACACCCTCCGCCCTGTGCCTTGGGTGTGGTAAATCTTGTGCTTAGGCAGTTTTTAGAACAGCCAATAATCCTGCGATTACTGCAAAAAGGGCAACCCCCTCAACAAGTGCAGCAGCAAGAATCATGTTTGCACGAATTTCGTTGGCAGCTTCCGGCTGACGGGCAATACCTTCTACGGCTCCTTTACCAATCTGCCCGATTCCGATACCTGCACCAATTGCAGCCAAACCGGCGCCGATAGCTCCGCCCATGTGCGAGTATCCAACTTCTGTTAATAAGGTCAATAATGACATAATACCTGATTTTTGTTATGAATAAAAAACTTTTAAACTAGTCCCTCGTGTGTGGCAGGATGCACATCATGATCACTTCCTTCAAATCCCTGCCCGATAAAAATGGCCGTAAGCGCCGTAAAAATAAATGCCTGTATAAAAGCAACCAATATCTCTATAAAGTAAATGAACACTGTGAAGAGAATGGATACCGGCGAAAAGCTCCACCCGGCCACAGTATTCATTGCGCCAAATATAAATATTAATGAAATGAAGCTTAAAATGATAATATGCCCGGCTACCATATTTGCAAAAAGACGTATGATCAAAGCACCTGGCTTAATAATAAAAACGCCTGCAATTTCAACTGGTATTAAAATAACCTTTACCAAAAAAGGGACGCCGGGAGGCCAGAGCACGTGTTTCCAGAAGTGCGTGGTTGTGCTGAAAAGAATGATAAATAGTGCAATGATGCCTAACACAAAAGTAAAAGCAATATTACCGGTGACATTTGCCGAGCCAGGCAGCATTCCAAAAAGACTGTTGATCAAAATAAAGAAAAAGACGGTGAGCAGGTACGGCATGTATTTTAGCCAACGGTCGCCAAGATTTACCTTGGCAATTTCTTCCCGTACAAAAATAATAATCACCTCCATGACTCCTTGTGAGCCTGAAGGGGCCGAAATTACGCCATGGCCTTTCTTATATTTATTAGCAATTTTTATCATTAAAATTGTAAATAAAAAAAGCGCCAAAATGGTTTGGACTACATTCCGCGTCAAAGAAAAATCATACACTTTTACATTTTCATCCACGGGAACAATCGTATTTCCGTTTACAAGGCGGTAGCCATCATATTCTTCTTCACCTTCATGACCAAACTTTGAAGAAGAGAAAACAGATAATCCCTTTTGCGGGGAATATAATATTACAGGCAATGGAATAGTTGCATGGAAGTTACCGACCGAAAAAAAATGAAATTCATAGGCATCCTGGATGTGGCCCAATATCTCTTTTGTAGGGTCAAATTTTTCTTGTGTTGATTCATGCTCCGTCGGTTTCTCCTGAGAAAATGAATTTTGAGAAACTACCATCAAAAAAAGGCTGAAAACCGCTACCAATAATGATTTCATCCGTTTTAAATGCATGCCTGTGCTAAATTTTGCGCAAAGATAAGGCGTTTCGCTGAGGATATAAAACCATTCTGAATGAATTTTGATGATATTTTCTTGTTTAGAGAAAAGCACAATTCGTCTACCAAAAAATTCATTTCAATAAGGCATAACTTTGTAAAATCCTTTTTTGAAAGGAAGAACGCAGCGTCATTATTCAATGAAATCATTAAAGGAAATATTAGCATCGCCCTTCATTGCCCTGATAAGATTATATCAGTTAATTATTTCTCCATGGCTTGGCCCGTCCTGCCGATATACGCCTACATGCTCTCAATACGGAATTGAAGCGTTAAAAAGATATGGACCTCTCAAAGGGCTGTGGCTTACTATAAAGCGTGTTGCAAGTTGCAACCCATGGGGAGGCCATGGCCATGACCCCGTTCCATAACTAAGTTTTAAATAAAAAGCTGCGACTTAATAGTCGCAGCTTGCGGAATTATTATAAAATATTACTAGTAAAATGCCATCAAGCTTTCTCGAAATGCTCGGCCACCTTTTTCCAGTTTACTACATTCCAAAAAGCTTTTAAATATTCCGGCCTTTTATTTTGATACTTCAAATAATAGGCGTGTTCCCAAACATCGCATCCAAGTATGGGCTTGCATTTACAATCTGCA
>JBBSBD010000131.1:0-16202 GCA_038251675.1 Chitinophagales bacterium
AAATTTATTTATGGAAGTAAGAGAAGCAGCCATAGATTACGGCAAACAAAAAATGTCCATTGAAGAATATCTCGAAATGGAAAACGCGGCTAATGAAAAGCATGAATATTACAAGGGAGAAATATTTGCTATGTCTGGCGCAAAAGTGCCGCATAACAGAATTACAAGTAACTTATTAATTGCATTGGGTTTGAAATTAAAAGGCAAAAGTTGCCAGCCTTATGGTAGTGATGCCCGTATTCATATTGAATCTAACACCCTGTTTACCTATCCTCATATCTCCATCATTTGCGGAGAAATAAGTACGCTCAACAATGATGACTATAATGTGCTGAACCCAACTGTAATTGTTGAAGTGCTTTCGAAGTCAACAAAGAATTATGACCGGGGTGAAAAATTTAAATTGTATCGCGATATAGTATCACTCAAAGAATACATACTCGTAGATTCTGAAAGCATGCACATAGAAATATTCAGACTTAATAAAAATGGTCATTGGGAACTGGAAGAATATAAATCACTTACCGATAGCGTTATCATTAAAGCCATTGATGAAAGTGTTGTGCTCTCCGAGATTTATGAAGGTGTGCATATTGCGAACTAAAATGGATAAGCTTTTAAAAGAAATACTGCGTTGTGAAGTTTGTAAACAATATTTGCCATTAGGACCAAGGCCTGTTATCCAGTTAAATAAATCTTCAAAAATTGTTATTATAAGCCAGGCTCCGAGCAGGCATGTGCATGAAACAGGTATCCCCTGGAACGATGTAAGCGGTAAAAAATTAAAATCATGGATGGATGTAAGTGACGAAGTATTTTATAACCCAACATACATTTCAATTTTGCCTATGGGTTTTTGCTATCCCGGAAAAGCAATCTCTGGCGATCTACCACCACGTCCCGAATGTGCTCCTTTATGGCATTCACAAGTTTTAAAATATTTTAAAAGTAAACCACTCATTTTATTAATAGGTCAGTATGCACAACTCTATTATTTAGAGAAAAGTTTCAAAGGAAGTCTTACAGAAACAGTGAGGAATTACAAGGAATATCTGCCAATTTATTTTCCGTTACCACATCCTTCTCCGCGGAATCAAAACTGGGTGAAGATAAATCCATGGTTTATGGAGGAAGCAGTTCCTGAATTACAAAAGAGAGTTAGAGAGCTTTTATAAAATAGGCTTAAAAAATATTATACTTAAATTCCATTTATTTTTCACGGGTCCCTGAAAAAAATGCTTTTTGTTTAAAGCAATTTGCCTCTTATCATTTTAGCAGGATAAAATGAATGTGTCTTAACCACATATTGGCATAGGGCCAATAAATATATGGAGCTTTTGATCTAAATTTTAATTTTTGCTTTCCTCTCCAACGCTGCTTTGCCTTATGATAGCAGCAGCAATTACAGATGAGAAAGCCCCCGCAACAAAATTACCAATTGTAGCATTAGCAAATAAAATGACCCATATTCCAACCTCATTCGTTTGAGCAAATGAAGGGGGTTTATTGGCGAGTACCCCGTTTGATGCGAAGCGAAATAGCCCGGGAGCAAAAATGATAATAGATAAAACAATTAGTGCACAAGAAACACCAATACCTATAATGGTCACCGCTATCCCGGTGTTTGCCGGCGAATTCTTATTATCGGTCTTGTTTTTAAAAAACAATAGTGCAAATACAAATATGTAACATAAGAAGAACGCATTTCCAATATATAAAATCCATGTTTGAGAAAATGATTCATCTTTTAAAAAAAATATTACGGGTATCAAATATAATAACGCGGGTATAATGCTATATCTGATTAGATATAGCGGAAATTTTTTAAACATAATAGTGAGAAATTTTTATCTAACATTATTCCAATTGAAAATAAAACCTGGCGGCTACACTTCCCTTTTAAAAAAAAAGTTTCTTTCTCCTTACAAAAAAGGTATCAATTAAAAGCAATAACCTAAAAACTATTTAATTAATTACGAACGCAAATAAAAGTAGTGTGAGAGCTTCAAAAATTGTAATTAGAATAATTGCTTTGTAAGCAACTTTTTCGTCTGAGGTGTTGTGCATCAGTTTAAATTTTATATTAAACAAGTTGCAAATACCATGCTATCACGATAAGATAAACTCTTTTCTAATCACATTCTAATGTTCCTTTAATTCCATACTAATCGTCAGGGTATAATTTTGGCTAACTGAAATGAAACGGGCATGTAATTGCAAAAACCGCTTATTAGCTTTTTATGATGAAAAAGAGGCGTTCAAAATTTAATAAGATTAAGTATTCTTTGCTTAGCAGGCTGGGGTCTTTGTTTAATTTATCCTTTTCAAGCCATGAACAGCTATACGAAAAAATATTTGGCGTTGATGGAATTAAACGAAAAATATTGGTGCTAGAAGAAAAAAACGGTTCTAATTCTTCTTACATAATCGAGCTGGATAAAGTAAAATCCATTTCAGTGAAAACGGCCTATGATAGTATAAAACCAAATGCCCTGAGAAAAAAAAGATTAGAAGAATTTCTTAAGACGATGCATTTGCAATTTGAATTCACAGATGGAAGAGATGCGGTGGCACTGCCTTTCTTCGAAAGTAAAAAAAATAATATTGAAGATTTACCCGTGTTAGAAAGGAAGACAAAAAATTGGAAAATTATATTTTCAAAAATGTCCGGCACACACCATAAAGAACAATTTTAGAGAAGCAAAATGATTAATAGCACTTACAATAATACCACCGTATTTCAAAGCAGATATAATGTACCTGCCCTGGAAATATATAGTGTTTGCTCATTTACAGGATTTTTACCTTTCTGTTTAAAGCTTTACTATCTTTCAAATTTCAAAGATTTCAGTTCTTTCATTCAAGCCTCAAGCTTCGGGGAATCTTAACGGGGTATTTCAATCAGTTGAAAATTGCGGTTAAGGCAGTACTAACCATAGATACCCATTCCTTTATTTTATTTCCTAATTCTTAATATTAAAAACTTATTAAATGCTTACTATAATCAGTGCAGCTATCATTGTTGCAAGTGTTATACTCATTTTTAAAGGGCTTATTTTTTTACATAATAAAGCAGAAAAAAGTACATCAGCTGCACTCAAAGCTTATTACGATCATGTGCTAACCAAACATAATCTTACAGTTACCCAGCCGGAGATACTTAAAAGTTTTATACTCGGGCTCGATGAAATATGCAACAAACTTTTAATAGTGCAGCCGGTTGAAACAGGGAAATATAAATGGCAAATTATTGACCTTGATAATGTGAAAAATTGTTTTGTTATAAAAGACTATAAATCCTTTTATTCAAATGACCCGAAAGAAAAAACCACTGAGCGTTTTGTTGATCAAATCAATTTGCATTTTGCATTCATTGAGGAAAAGGAGCCGGTTAAAATAAATTTTTATACGAATATTTTACACCACATATCCGACATGCCCCTGTCAGAGCAAAAGGCACGGAAGTGGGAGGAAGTGATTTCAAAAATGATAAAGAAAAAGCTAAAGCGGATAGCTTAAAAGAGTCTCGTTTATCTGTATTTTCCCGCATCATTTCTCAAAGTTTCTACAAAAAAAACTTTGCAGCTTCTGGCTTATTGAGACGCATTAAATCTTTACAGGATTTGCCGGCATAAGCATTATAAGTGAGGAGGTATTGCGGCTTAATTTATTTAATTACTAAAATGAACTATTTATGAAACGAAATCAAACAGGTTTTTCAATCAGGAGAAAGATTTTAATAGTGATGGTATTGGTAAACCTGGCAGTTGTTAGTTACTCGTTTGCAGCGAATGAAAATTGGTATTGGGCTCTTGCTCTGAGCGTACCACTTTTGCTGCTGGCTATTGTAAATGCCGGGCAGAAGAGCCATTCGCTTTTACGCAACTTTCCCCTGGCAGGTTATCTGCGTTATTTTTTTGAATCTATACGCCCGGAGATAAGGCAGTATTTTTTTGAATCTGATCTTGATGGAAAACCTTTCAACAGGCGACAAAGGTCAATCGTTTATCAAAGGGCTAAAAACGAAAAGCAAACAGTAGCGTTCGGAATGCAGGCTGATCCAAATGCTCCTGGCTTTGAATGGGTGGCGCATTCTGTGTATCCGAAAACGTTAGATGAAAAAAAATTGCGTGTGCTGATTGGGAACCATCTCTGCATGCAGCCCTATAAGGCAAGCATCTATAACATTGGTGCGATGAGCTACGGCGCTTTAAGCAAAACAGCAATTACAGCTTTAAATAAAGGAGCAAAATTAGGTGATTTTGCACATAATACAGGAGAAGGTGGCATTAGCGAACATCATCTCCGGGGAGGGGATTTAATCTGGCAAATTGGTACAGGATATTTTGGTTGCCGTAATGAAAATGGAAGATTTCATTCCATGGCTTTTCGCAAAAATGCACTACGCCCGCAAGTAAAAATGGTTGAATTAAAATTATCACAGGGCGCTAAACCCGGGCATGGAGGTATTTTACCCGCTGCAAAAAATTCTGCGGAAATAGCTGCGATACGGCAAGTAGAACCAGGTACTACAATTCATTCTCCGGCGGCGCATGCAGAGTTTGACACACCCGAAGGAATGGTGCAATTTCTCCAACTGTTGCGGGAATTATCAGATGGTAAGCCTGTGGGTTTTAAAATATGTATTGGTGATAAGCAGGAGTTCATTGATATCTGCCGGGCAATAAAATCCACTGGTTGTATTCCTGATTTTATATCTGTTGACGGTGGGGAAGGTGGCACCGGAGCAGCTCCTTTAGAATTTACAGACCATTTGGGAATGCCGTTGTTTGAAGCACTTGCTTTTGTAAAACAAACATTGGATGAATATGATTTGTCAACTGATGTTAAAATAATTGCAGCCGGTAAAATTATTACTGCATTCGATATACTTAAAGCATTGGCACTTGGCGCATCTGCGTGTTATAGTGCAAGAGGGATGATGTTTGCATTAGGATGCATACAGGCGCTGATATGTGATACAGATAGATGCCCGGTGGGTGTGGCAACACAGAATCCGGCTTTGTATAAAGGTTTAGACCCCGCAGACAAAAGCGTACGTGTTTTCAATTTTCACTTGAATACAATAAAGGCCACTAAAGAGATGATGGAAGCATGTGGCTTTACGAACATCGAAAAAATTAATGCCGCAAAATTTTTCAGAAGAATAGATGCACAGACATCAAAAAGTTTTGAAGAGATATACTTTAAAAAAATAAATCAGTTCAAACAACAAAAAAATTTTCAACCACAATTAAATTAAGAAATATGAAAAAGATAACAAACAACCTAGTACTAAGAAAAGATGATTACTCATTGCTCATCGCATACCTGCGTAACGCATGGTCACAATCAACATTTAACGAGCGTGATGCCGATGAATTGCAGGCGGAATTAAAGAAAGCGAAACTTGTTGATGCTGATCAATTTCCAGCAGATGTTGTTGGACTAAATTCCAGGGTGAGGATAAAAGCAGATGGAAAAAATGAAGCAATGGAATTGATAATTGTTACGCCCGATAAAGCAAATATTAAAGAGAGGAAAATCTCGATAATGGCCCCAATAGGAACTGCATTAATTGGTTTTCGCCAGGGGCAAAAAGTGAAATGGAAAGTTCCTTCCGGAAATAAAACTTTTACAATACTGGAAGTAATGAATGATTAGAGTAGCGCATGCCTGGTTTATACTAAGCCACTTTCAATATCGCTAACTCCAGATCAGCAATTAAATCTTCAGCATCTTCAATGCCAACAGAAAGCCTTAGTAAATTATCCTGTATGCCAATGCTATGGCGCTGTTCCGAAGAAAGGTTTCTATGCGATGTTGTTACGGGAGAACAAATCAGGCTCTCCACTCCGCCAAGGCTTAAAGCAGGCTGTATAATGGAAAGGCTTTTTAAAAACACAATTAATTGCTCCGGGTTTACATCTAATTCAAAAGATAACATGCCTCCAAATCCCAGCATTTGTTGGGTTGCCATCTGATGATCACGATGTGACGGAAGCCCAGGGTAATAAACTTTTTTGACAAGAGAATTTCCCTCAAGGTATTCAGCAACCTTCAATGCATTTTCATTGTGTTTCCGAATTCTCAGGGATAAAGTTTTCAAGCTTCTTTCAGCCAGGTAGCATTGATAAGGAGATAATGATCCTCCATAGATTTTCGCAGATGAAAGAATAAGTTCTTTATGATTTATATTATTAGAAACTAATGCCCCGAAAGGAAGATCATTATGGCCACCCAAATATTTTGTACCGCTGTGTACTGATATATCAATGCCATGAGCAAGCGGTAATTGATTCACAGGTGAAGCAAAAGTATTATCCACAATAGTTACCAACTTATGTTCTTTTGCGAAAGATGCAATTACTTTAAGAGGGAAAATATTTAAAAGAGGATTCGAAGGCGTTTCTATATAGACTATTTTGGTATTTTCTCTTAATGCAGCTCGAAAACTTTCCAATGTACTATCAGCATAGCTAAAAGAAATACCTCTCTTCGGAAGTTCCTCTTCGGCGAACTTCCAGGTACCACCATAAAGATCTCTTGAAAATATAATGTGATCATTATGGTGAACAAATGATAATATAGAAGTGGTAATTGCCGCCATGCCGGAACTAAACGCCATCCCCCATTCGCCATGCTCAAGGCTGGCCATCACCTGCCCTAATCTTTTTTGGTTATAGGTAGAATAAAAACCAGGGTATTGCAAATCTCCATCGAGGTAATTATAAGCCGCCGAAGGAAAGATAGCCGCCGCAACCGAACCTTTCAGTTTATCATCATCGCTTATGGGATGTACACACAATGTATCCGGGTTTTTCATTTTGTTGTTTTTTAATCGTCAGTTCCTGTTGAATATTTAACGGCAAGATAAAAAGTATCTTAATAATTGTAGCAACTTCTGAACATGATATTTTCTAATTTTCTATTAACAAGGATATAGCACGTAATTGGATTGCTTCACGGCCATGCAAATAAAGTACTCAACCGATTAAATATGCTAATCCATCATTCACAGGTTCGCATAAATCACTAATACTTTTTTGACGGCACATTAGTTGAAATTGGTCTCTAATTTCTTTGTAATCATCATGTATTGGGCAGGGATGTGTGGAAGAACACTTGCTTAATCCAAGCCCGCATTCATCAAAAAGTCCCTGGCCGTCTATAGCAGTTACCACATTTATGATTGGCTGCCTCTTTTGTTTAGCCGTGAGGTAAAACCCGCCTGCTGGCCCTTTAGCGCTGTTGATGATGTTTTCTTTTACCAACGCTTGAAGTATTTTGCCTACGGTATGTTCACTTGCATCAATAAATTCAGCGATCTCTTTCATACCGGCCTTTTCGCCCGATTCAAATTTTGATGCCAGGTAAATTACCGCTTTGATAGCTGTTTTGCAGGTATGGCTTAGCATTTATCTTTTGTTTAAAAATTGCTGACCTGCTTCTGAAATCATTTCATAATTCCAGGGTGGGCTAAATGTTAGTTCAATCACCGCTTCCGATTGCGGGAAGGTTGATTCCAACACCTCTTTTACTGCGCTGGTTATGGATTCTCCCATAGGACAAAATTGAGTGGTGAGCGTCATAGTACAAAAAATCTTCTTTCCTGTTTCTTCAAAATCCAGTTGATAAATTAAACCGAGGTCCACAATATTCAACCCAATCTCCGGGTCCATTACACTCTGCAATGCCGCCAGCGCAATAGTGCATTTTATATTGTTGTTTGTAATTACGTTCATTGGTCAACAGGTTTCACAATGGGTTTATGCATCAGCAATTTTATTACATTCCAGTTATACAATAAAGAAGTGATTAATAATAACACGGCGGCTAACTGTAACATCAAAATATATTTTAGCAGCACTCCTATTGTAAATAATACAAAACCGGAAATGTAAGCGATAGCCATCCATTTAAAAACTACATCGCTAAACAAATCTTTTGGATTGGGCGTTTTGCCTTTCCCCGCTAATTGATGATAAACTTTATTCCACACTATGAAGGGCAATGTTTTAAAAGTCATGCCCAGGATGATTGCAGTAATCCAGCCAAAAAAAATAATGAATCCATAAGCAATAACGAGGCTAACATTTTCTTCCGGCGATATTATTATTAAAGAAATCATTGTAATCAAAAAGATTAAAGGAAGCGCCATCATGATAACTGAAAGCAACGACAGCTTCATTTGTTCATCTACTTTTTTGCGTATGCGTTGCTGGTAACATTTGTAACAAAAATTACCAAATAATATAATAGCCGCTCCCACCGCCAGTAACGGTAGAAGTAACAGTATTTTATTACCAGCATACAAAAAAACAAAAATGAATAACAACAGACCACCATTAGTTAATCTATACATCCACCATAGAATTTTTGTGTTATCATATTTTGAGATAAGAAACATGGGTATCAGCCTTGACCCAATGCCCATAATCAATAACAAGAACCAGCCGACAATACCGATATGTGCATGCAATGGAAGATAGTCCAATGAACTCTTTTTCATCAACGGAAATGTAAAGTTGTAAACAAGCATAAGTCCAATGATGACAGTTGTGAGTAACCAAACAGCAGCCGTAAAAACAAAAACAGCATGTACATTTTCTTGCCTGCTTTTTGCCATGCTTACGGCTAAATTGATAAGATAAGCAATGATGGCTGACAGAATTAATATGCCTCCCCATTGGGCGGGCCATCCCATATTAAAAATATAAAACCCATACACTAACAGGGGGATGCCAACCGCCGCGAATATAAAAGAAGCATGCGCCAGGTTATTACTATACAATTTATTTTCAATCAATACCGGAACCAATTGGTGGCTGGCGCCGAGTATCATCATGGTGCCCCAGCCAAGCGCCATAATATGGGTAATGGCTAAGGTGTGTGGTTGAAAATAATGTTTTGTAATATCATTTACTGATAGCAATAAAAAAACGTTAGCAATAAGAAAGGCAAAAGCGGCATATCCGTAAAATGGTAATACCGCTTTATAAGAGGTGGTTTTAGTGGTTGCTGAAGTTCCGGAGGTAGCAAACATTTCAGTCTTTATAAATCAATAGGTAAACTTCCGCATCACTGACTTCTTTAATGCGGTAGCTGAACTTTCGTTCTTCCAACTCCGGCAAAAGAAAAACAGGAATGCGTTTATGATAAACGAACAATGCTTTATCTGCCGGCAAGGTTTCCAATGCTTCTAGTATAGTATGCATGGGCAGCGGCATCTGTAATTCTCTCACATCAACTATTTCAATTTTTCCATCAAACCTGTTCAGTATTTCATCCCAGTTTTCTAATGATTGAGTAGTATTCGTTTCAACGCTCAGTGGCTCGCTGGTCTTCTTATAGAAATAAGTATTCACCAGTTCATCACCAATAGTTTCGGCATACGACTCAAAGCCCTGTTTGCCGAGCAAGTGCATTAATGGTGTGGGTTCAAAAGTATTTATAATCTTAAGTACCTGTCCTGCTTTTAATTCTTTTACCTGCTTCATAATAAGATTCAGCGGGTCTTTTCCGCTTTCAATTACCCCACGTACATCCAATTCAATAATGTTACCTGGCTGTATATTTTTCAAAAATCCGGGAATGGGCTTTTCTTCTTTGTCTTTACCGTTTGCAACAATTGCCCTGTCAATTTCAAAACCCAATGGCTGGAGCTTATCGAAGAAATCATCCACAGTGCAGCCACCTAATTTTGAAGCCATCGTGATGTTAGTTCTTCCTGCGATTACTTTTCGTAACAATGGATTTCTAAGCCTTTCGAACTTTGGTGAGATACTTACAATGGCTTCGAGCGCTTCGGGATGCTGCTTTATTACCGCTGCTATTTTTGTATTTGAGTTGATAGTCATTTTCATTCAAAATAATTACGATACGCATCTATGCGTTCATCAACAGACTTAAAAATTTCTCTCGCTGCAGAAGTATCTGTGACATTTTTTAACTGGCCAGATAAATTTAAAATGGGGCCAAGCCATTTATGCAATACTTCATGTTCATCACCTTTCATCTTGCATTGCTGAATTAAAGTATCCACATCATTAGCTAAATCGCTACCCAATACCTGGTAATTATTTACTGATGGAAAAGGTTCAACTCTAAACATGTCTGCCGTAGTTTTCAATCGTATTACATTATGGTTGGTTACAGAATCTGCCTTCCATTTTGCCCCATTGTTTAGAGAAAGAGCTGTGTCCTGGTGCTCTTCGTGACCTGCTTGCCCGTTGTCTGCGGTTCTATCTGCGCTTTGATTACAAGCAAAAAGGAGGCATGCACATACTAATAAGAATTTGATTTGTTTCATTTATCTGGATGGTTTTCAAATTTTTGTTCTTTCCAAATCAATTGACTTGGGAAACAGGATATTGTTTTCGAGATGCACGTGAATATGTAAATCATTTTCAAATTCTTCCAGGGTTTTATATAAGTATGAATAGCTGGCACACGCATCTTCAGGTAAAGCATAATTATGACTGAGCTCCCTTATCTGTTCCAGTTTCTTTCCTACTATTTCATGTTCATGTTCCATCATGCTAATAGGAGATTGTACACTCTTAAAGGCTTCAGCCTGAAATTTGCTTCCGTTATTTTTGGCAGCGACCAACTGCTTTATATAAGGAAATAAAACAGTTTCCTCCTTTATCATGTGGCTCGATAATTCTTCGCATATTTCATCTGTCACTTGACTAATTGCCAATAATTCAGGATGGCGGTCACCATGAACGCTTGCCACTTTAGCAGCATAATTACGCAAATCAGGAATCGTATTCCTTACATAACTATGATGCATATTCACAATATAATCCGCAAAAAAATCAAGACTCCAATCATTGTATGGTAATGGCCGTGATGCTGTAATATTTTTATCGGCAGTCTGCAATTCCTTTTCCACCCTCGTTACATCAATACCTTTTTCTGCACAAGCTTCTTTTACCGTTTTCTTTCCGCCACAACAAAAATCGAGTCCATATTTTTTAAATACCTCTGCCTTGCGCAAATCTTTAGCGGCAATTTCTCCAAGTGTTTCATCATGCTCTCCCTGTATTTTTTTAGAGATTTTTACCTTCCACCATTCCGGCCCTTCTTGCAGGTATTCCCAGGTAAAAATATTACCTCTCTCACCCAATAGTTGATAATACAATGGTTTCGGATCATGGTCGTTGTGAATGGTGAGACTTTCCCCTTCCACCAGTTCATCAAAACGAACAAAGATGGTTGGATGTTTTTGCCTTGGTTCAAGCAAGGTTACATTGAGGATATTTTCTGCTACTGTTTCCATGTTTTAATTTTTATTGTTGAATTGATACTGCAAAGATATGAACTATAATCTAATAAAAGTATTTAATTACTTTTATTATTAGTTTTGTGGCATGCTAATTCCAGCGTACAGTTTTTACAAATAATAAAATAAAGAATTAGATAAAATAATCGCAAAGCCCAGCGAATAAAACATCCTTAAAACCGGTAGCCGTTATGTTGTTGCGAGCCGCTGGCTTGTTGATATATTTCTTTCGATATGATATTAAAAAGATATCTTCTACACATCAAAGTCAGCACCTGATTCCACTCATTGCTTTTGTGAAAACATTACTTCTTTTGAAGGATCAACGTACTCATGCAGCGGATATCATCCACATTTACTGTTTTAAGCGGTTCAGAAAACGATAAATTAAATTGCTGCATACATTCGGCGAGTAAGGGTTTGGTTAATAAAAACCGCATGGAGCCATCCGGTATTATGTGATTTCCATTGACTAATAATTTCACTTTGTCTTCAATGCCAATATCGGATGTCATACGAATAAATAATGTACCGTTAGGGTTCAATACACGAAGCATTTCTCCCATCATCGCTTTAAAATGTGTGGTGCTTGCTGCAAAATGAAGTACAGCACTGCTTATTACATGATCGAAAAAGTTATCAGGAAACGGCAACTTTTCTATAAGGGAAACCTGAAGGTTTTCTGCCGGTAATGTTGGGTACTCATTTCTGAGATTTACGATGGCTGCCTCACTCGAATCTATACCATATATCTCAAAGTTATTTTGTAAAAACCAATGCATGTTTCTTCCACTTCCGCATCCCGCATCGAGTATTTTATCACCCGGTGCATATCTTCCTTTCATGATCTGGTCAATAAGATAAATATCAGTGCGGCCGAGCAAAACCGAGATTGAATTATTATTATCCAAAATATTTCTTTGAGATATATTTTAATGAAATCAATAAAAACCTAATGTTACAAAAATCCTGAACATCATTGCATAAACGGTTTTATGCTCATAGATTCCGCCGGAATAAATATGGATTCCTAAACCAACAAATGCAATAACAAGTACACCTACGGAAAAATTCAAAACCATTGTAGTCCATTTCTTCTTTGTGAAAAAGCCGTAAGCTGCGGCGAGGTAAAGAAAAGTACATACAAAATTTGCAATCACCACAAACAAAACATAATTGCCTTCTTTTTCCCGTATATCAAACAAGCCAAAGATCACCGAAGTACTCATAAATAAAGTAATGATACCAAAAAGGGCAATTAGAAAACCGGAAATGAATAATACAATTGGTTTCATTCAGGATAAAATTGATTGATACTTTGATAGGTAACAACAGAATAAACATACTTACTTTGGCTTCACTAAACTATCCGCCGGATACTTCGCTTCCATTTCTTTCATTGCATTGGCTGCCCAATTTTCTATCACTAATTTTTGATCAGCATTTATTGATGCATCACGATGTAGCAATGTGTAAGAAAATATAGGCATATCGCCGTCTTTTACTTCTTTGCCTATCTCTTTAAATTTCTTATAACGCCTGTAAGCAGGATAGGTGGCAAAGATTGAAAAATTCAATTCCTTTTTACCTTCTACAATGTGGTCATTAAGTATCCAGGCCACGGGCTGAATTTTTGAATACCAGGGGTAATACGTGGTGTTAGTATGGCAATCATTGCATGAAGCTTTCAGTATCTGCTGCACATCATCGGGAACCTGGTGGATAGCGGTGATTTGATTTGCAGCGATTTCTTCACCTTCATTTTTTGAAGGCCTTATAAATTGAATTACTATAAGAGCAATCAATAAAACAATCAATACCGTTTTTAATATTTTTTTCATGAGACTAATCTTTTCCGGTGAAATACTTAGTTTAAAAATTTACTCCAATAGTTCTTTTTGCAATTTGCAATAATAAACGAAAAGGCTACCTGCAATTTCTATTTATAGTTAGGATTTTTTACAAAGCTTAATTTGGATTGCAATCTTTTCATTACGCAAAAATTAAATTCCTTACTAAATATAAGAATGACAATTGTCATTAGGTTTAGTGACTGGAATCGTATAAATAACATTGCTATCTATTTAAATTTAAAAAAGAAATTATATCGATACTCAAAAAATTTATTGAAACATCACATATCTCGATTTTGTTGGTGGTAAAAAACGCTTCATCAGGCAAAATGTTTGGTTAACTTTCATCAGGTCTCCTTACAATCCGAAATATTTTGAGATTAGCAAAGTTGCCGTTCGATTTATTACTAATTGTTAGTGTACACGACTTGTTGGGCTGAGTATAGGTCTGCATTAAAAGCCATTCTCTACTTTTTCGACTTACTTCATAAAAACAGCAGTGTTCGTGGTTATACGTTTCTCATTTACCTATTCCACCGGGTGGGGTTTTTGAATTTGTTTCATCAACGTGCTGTCCCATGTTCCAGTCACTTTTATTTGTGCGATAGCGCCAAACATAAAAGCTTCAATCAGGTTATGATTTAAAAGTACATAAGTTCCCGGCTGTCTGAATTTATACAACGCTGCTGCCGCGGAGCCAGCGGAAACAGGCCATGTTTCAAAATCGGTATAAGGTTTATTATTAAATTTACCACCAGGCCAGTAAAGGTCGGCATGGCCCCCAATTAGGTGAATACGTGTATCCCTGTTAGCCTGCGAAGTAATAATTAAAACCTTTTCACCAACATTGGCGTTAAGCGCATTTTTACCCAGCAAAGCGCCCTCCCTGCCATTAAAAACAATATTTGTAGGCATCAATGTTTTAATAGATTCTCCCAATTCCTGGATGCTTTGCTGAGGAGTAGCAATATTTTTAATGTTGCCATCCTTATCTTTTGGAAGATAAAAATCCTGTTCGGATATGTAAAACGCCTTATCAAAAAATACAGGATTACCATTTTCATCTTTTAATCCTTCCCGTGGTAACACCATGATAGCACCGTTCATGCCCGATACTACATGTATGGGTACCATAGCGCCTCCAGGAGCGCAGTGATAAACAAACACGCCTGGCTTTGTCGCCCTAAACCTGAATGTTACCTGCTGTCCGGGATTTACAAGAGATATATCCCCGCCGCCGAGTGCGCCGGTCGAGGCATGAAAATCTATGTTATGCGTCTGGGTATTGTTAGCGGGATTTTTGAGGGTTAATTCTACAAAATCATTTTGATGTACCACTATCATAGGGCCCGGTATGGTACCATTAAAAGTAAATGCCCATATAGAATCGCCGGGCGCAACTTCCATTTTCTTTTCCTGAACCACGAATGTAACCTGCACTACTTTGGGATCATCTTTGTCTATCTGATCAAATTTTGGTAGCATTGGAGGCGGCACCATTACCTGTGTAATCCGTTCTAAATTATCTCCATCTCCTTCAAATTTTTCATCAATCACTGAAGTGGTGGCGCTGTTCTTGCATCCTCCTAAAAGCAATGCCAGGGTGAATACCAGTAAGGATTTCCTCCGGGTGACGGTTCCCCATGAACGCTGTAAATTTTTCATTTTATTATTATTTTGAGGGACAAAAGTTTTGCTTTTATTTACAATCGCTGATTTACTCCGTTATAAGTCAGAATAAAATCTCAACGCGGTATTTCAATAATTATAACAAATCCTGAAAGTAGTATTTTTCAATTCCTCATTAATAAGGATCTGGCAGGCCAGCCTGTAATTGGGATTTGTAATGCCTGTTTTTTTTATGGTAGCTTCTTCATTTCTTTCCAGGCCAGGAAGTTCATTTTCTGTTTTTATTATTTCAATCACGCAGGTTCCGCACCTGCCCATTCCTTTGCATTCACCAAAATCTTCAACATAAATTTTATCAGTTATCAAAGCCATCAGGCTCCTGTATTCACCGGCGTAAGTTTCTACCGCGTACTCTTCATCTTCACCTATTATTGTAAAACTTATATCCGCTTTCTGAATAACCATGAAAGAATTTTATGAAGAACTATTATTTACAAAAATTTAATTGCAGCGTCAGGCGCTAATATAATGCAGGCTTTAAAGCTTTTATTTATCTGCAGTCTGTGTTCTTTGTTAGCAGGAATTAATTGTGTCGATCCCTGGTGAAGTTCAACTTTACTATCAGAAAATATTATCATTCCCGATCCTTCTTTTACAATAACGAAAGCATCAGAGGTAGCATGATGTAATGGCATTGCTTCACCATCGTTGAGCGTAACTTCCATTACTTTGTAATAGTTGCCGCTATAAAGTTGTTTCATTTCCATTACAATATTTTTAAAATAATTTATTTATTGTTTCACCCAGAATTCATCTTCATATTCATCTTTTGATAGCGGATGTTCCTCATTCAATTGTTTACCGATCGCTTCAAGTTGCGCTGGTTTCAATGTCCTTTCAATATGTGGAAATAGCTCCCGCTCTTCGTAACGCACATGATCATTAACAAGGTCAGCGAGCTTTTCCAATTGCTCTAACGGGTTTGCATTATTATCCTTTGACAGCGTAGAAACTACTCTATTGATTTCTTTATGTTGCTTCATCGCTTTTTCCACGAGCTTATCTTTCAATGGAGCGAAAAGAATATTTTCTTCCTCCATAAAATGAGGATGCAAAAAATTGCCCTCAAAGTATTTTACATATTTTATTATGCGGGCCGCCGGAATTTCCAGCTTAATACCTTGCCTTATTTTCCAGCAAAACAATAAAGAGAAATGATGCTCTTTGGAAAGCTTCACAATATTTTCATTGCGCCTTA
Organism: Chitinophagales bacterium; assembly: GCA_038251675.1. Taxonomy (GTDB): domain Bacteria; phylum Bacteroidota; class Bacteroidia; order Chitinophagales; family Chitinophagaceae; genus Ginsengibacter. The sequence goes on from JBBSBD010000131.1 coordinate 16,031, forward strand.
TAGGTTTTTTGTTCATAAAATATCTTTTGGCTTATATATCATACATAAATTGTTTTTTGAAAAAAACAATTACTTAATCACTGAATTTAAAAGGCTGACTCCAAATAAAATAAGCGCCGCCAGTTTCACAAATTCAGCAATAACAAAATACCAATGCAGGTTGGAGCGTGGC
>JBBSBD010000132.1:0-16158 GCA_038251675.1 Chitinophagales bacterium
AATATCCTTTTCATTCATAAACACTACACGCCTTTCATTAAACACACCGCGGTAGCGATCATCCAACCCATAAATAGTTGTGTTGAATTGGTCATGACTGCGAATAGTCATCATCACAAGTTCATCATCGGCTATAACGGGGACATAGAGATCGGTTACAGAAAACTGCGCCTTGTTATCTGATGTATCAAACTGGCGGCTACGGGCACCGTTGGGTAAATAAAATCCACCCTTCTTTCTTACTTGTTCATTATAATTATCAAATCCACTTATCACCTTTTCAATATCATCCCGGATGTTGTCATAATCTTTTTCATACTTATTCCAGTCGACTACAGAGCGATTGTCTAATGTAGCTTTTGCTAACCTGCATACAATAACCGGTTCGCTCAACAGGTCATCTGACACGGCCTTCAAGATTCCCTTGGACATTTGCACTACACCTGTGGAATTTTCGCAGGATACAAATTGTGTAATCCCATCGTGTTCATCTTTGTCTGAACGGCCAAGACAAGGCAAGATCAACGCTTCTTTACCATGCACAAAATGGCTTCTGTTGAGCTTCGTGGAAACATGCACAGTCAGGGCACACTTCCTTAATCCTGCCGCAGTATAATTGGTATCGGGCGTTGCAGATAAAAAATTACCGCCCATTGCAAAAAACACTTTTACTTTTTCTTCATGCATCGCATGGATAGACTTTACTACATCGTATCCTTCTTCACGCGGTGCTTCAAAACCATATACTTCTTTAATTTTATCGAGCCACTCTTTTTTGGGCTTATCCCATATACCTACTGTGCGATCACCTTGTACATTACTATGTCCACGCACCGGGCAGGTTCCGGCTCCGGGCTTGCCGATACTTCCTTTGAGTAATAACAGGTTTACCATTTCTTTAATGGTGTCTACCGCATTTTTATGTTGGGTAATGCCCATAGCCCAGCAAATAATTATTTTGCTTTTCTGCTTTAAAAGTTCAACTACTTCCTGAACTTGTTCGAGTGAAACACCTGCAATTTTTAAAAAACTATTTATATCAGCCAACCTTAGCTGTGAAATGAAATCTTCATAACCAGAAGTATATTGATTTATAAACTCATGATCGAAAACTTTACCGGGATTTTTCTCTTCTTCTTGCAGCAATAAATACATAATGGCTTTAAGTAATGCCTGGTCGCCATTGAGTTTTACCTGTAAAAAAATATCGGTGAGCTTTGTGTTGACATGCAAAAGTCCTCTTACTTTTTGCGGATTGCTAAAGCCGAGCAGCCCTGTTTCCTTTAGAGGATTTATTGAGACAATAGATGCGCCATTATCCCTCCCTTTCTGTAAAGCAGTAAGCATTCTCGGGTGATTAGTTCCCGGATTTTGCCCAATGATCATAATTACGTCTGCTTCATAAAAATCTTCCAGCTTTACAGATCCTTTGCCAATGCCTAACACTTGTGCTAAAGCTGAACTTGTGGATTCATGACACATATTAGAACAGTCAGGCAAATTGTTCGTTCCAAATTCTCTTGCGAAAAGCTGGTACAGGTAGGCGGCTTCGTTGCTCGTGCGTCCTGAGGTATAGAAGATCGCTTCGTTGGGATCGGAAAGATTTTTTAAATGGCGGGCAATTAAATTAAAAGCATCATCCCAACTTATCGGTTGATAATGCGTAGCATTTTTCGGTAAGTACATTGGTTGCGCCACGCGACCATTTTTGCCAATGTGATAGTCATCCATCTCCGATAATTCCTGCACCGAATGTTTGGCAAAAAAATCCGGGCGAAGGCTTTTTGTTGTTGCCTCGTCCGCAACGGCTTTTGCACCATTCTCGCAATACTCGGCAATGGAAGAACGGTCATCATCAGGATCGGGCCATGCACAGGAAGGACAATCGAATCCTCCTTTTTGATTCAACGCCAGCAAAGCTTTCATGCCACGGAATATACCAGCCTCGCTAAATACTTGCTTGCCGCTTTGATAGATGGCTTCCATGCCAGCAGCAACATTCTCTGGCTTTTTAATTTTTATTTCTCCGGTAAATTCTTCAGGGTTTTCATCTTGTGTTTGTTTAATTTCATTTTCCATCTTTAGCAGGATTTAGCGGGGTTTTCAAAATAGTCAGACTGATCATCTGTTATTACTGCATCAGTGCATTTGAAATCTTTTTCTAATAGAATGTACAAATGTTTATTGTCACTTACAGGCATATTATAATCGAGTCCAACAAGATTAGTTGAAGCCCATTGTTGAATCAAATGTTGAGGAATGTATAGAGTAATGCTGCCCTGTACAAACTCAGCCGACATTGTTCCATTGTTTGTTTTTTTAACGGCATAAACTAAAGAACATTCGGCAAAATCTGTTGTTTCTTCAACATACCCATTCTCAGCAAATTGATCAACTTCCGATTTAGATAATCGTATACGAACGCTATTTCCCTTGATGCGAATTTTCATAAGTGGTGGTTTTTATTCGATGTACGCCGGAGTAAATATTGAAAGTTTCATTTCTTAAAAAGCCAATAAGCGTGATTTCGGATTCTTCTGCCATTTGTACAGCAAGGCTTGATGGTGCTCCTATTGCAGCAACAATTTTTATGCCTGCCATCCATGCTTTCTGAATAAGCTCAAAACTGGCTCTTCCGCTTAATAATAAAAGATATTTATCCAGAGGTAACAAGGATTGATTCAAAGATGAGCCGATCAACTTATCCAACGCGTTGTGCCTGCCTACGTCTTCTCTCATCAGCAAAAGATGGCCGCTTGTATCAAAAAGACCGCATGCATGAAGCCCGCCGGTGAAATCAAAAACATCCTGCCTCTTTCTTAAAACAGATGGCAATGTGCAAATAATTTCAGATGGTACTGTAAGCGTATCAATATTTGAAGCGGGCAAGCGGCAAACTGTTTTTATAGCCTCGATAGAAGACTTCCCACAAACCCCGCAACTGGAAGTAGTGTAGAAATTTCTCTCCAATTTCCCTAATTCAAAACCCACATCATCTTTTAATTCTACCCGTACAACATTTTCATTTTTGCCGTTACAGTGTTTTATCGATTGTATATCTCCAGGACTCTTTATAATTCCTTCGGTAAATAAAAACCCGGAGGCTAATTCGAAATCGTGGCCAGGCGTTCGCATCGTTACAGAAATGCTTTTCTGTATTCTTTGCAGTGAATCTCCAAAACCAATTCGTATCTCCAACGGTTCTTCTGTGGCAAGAAGATCGTCTTCTCGTTTGAATCCTGACGTATTTACCTTAATTATACTGGCAGGTAAAGATGAAGATGCAATCATTATTATCTTTTTATATTGTCAAAAAAGTTCAATTGCTGAAAATGGGTTTATAAAATTAATTAAATGTAAATCTATTTATTACCGCGGCTGTGAATATGACTTATTTATCTGAAATTTTGCGACCTGAGATTTTAAAACACCCTCTGAGTATAGTAACAATAAAGGTTCCAATAAGTTTACACAACATTATTTAGGACTACTGGCAATGAGGATAGGAATTTTAAATAGAGCTTCGAATAAAAGGATCGTGTAAGTATGTTAGTAGAGGCGGAATTTCGTGTTTTATATCCACCCGAATTTATCGGTTGCAAGACCGATAATATTACAGGATTTCCTGTAATGAAAAATTAATGATATGACGATATCACGAATTGCTTTGGGAGTTATAATATTTTTTAAAAAAATCAAAACCGTGGGCATCTCACTGCCTCCCTGGAAGAACGGTCACCATCAATATATTTTAGGTAAGAAAGCGATAGTTCAAAACCACCTCTTCCCTGGCTGGCGGTTTTTAATTGCGATACGTTTACATCATAACTTAATGCGAAGGTTAATGGTCTCACATCCATTTTTACAACAGGAATAAAAGCATCTTTCCACCTTACGAAAGCACCACCGGATATGGTATACAGCGCATCAGAAGGATCGTCAAGCTTAATGCTGTAAAGTATTCCGCCAATTATCTCTTTACTAGCGCCCTGTTCTGAATAATCCGAATGGAGCGTGATGTACGAATAGTCGGTAAGGCTCATTTTTGCACCCGCCGAAAGGACGATTTTAGGAACGAGTTCCACGCCAGGTGTATTGTAAAAAGATACTTTAGCAGATTTATTAAAGTGATGATAAGCTGCCCCGATAAAAATATTATTGTCTTCGTTTTCTCCTATTTGTGTATTAAAACTTATGCCGGCACTTCCATCAAAATATAAATATCCTGTATTGGAAAAATTCTCACCATCGGGCAGCGTCGGATCATAAGCATCTCCATCAAATTGGCTGTTGGTGGTAATCTTGCTGCGGTCAATTTTTCGCTGAACAACACCTGCTGAAAACCCGGCGGATAAATACATATTTCTTTCTGTGCTAAGCGATTTATGGTAATTCAAAACAGGAAGTACATGTGTAGCTGTAAGAGCAACAGTACCGGATTTATCATAAAGTATCTCACCCCCAATAGTTAAAAAATCCTGACTGTTTCCTAGTGGCAATTTATATTCTGCATTTAAGGAAGTTGTTTGAAAAGGTACCGTAACTGAGTTCCATTGATTTCGATACACAGACTGTATTCTAAAATCCCCGGAAAATATGCCTGCCAGTGCAGGATTTCTTAAAAGCGGTGCTTCAAAAAATTGCGAGAAGTGAATATCCTGCGCTTTGCAATTCCCCTCATGCAAAAACAGGAAGGGAATCAATAGTAGACTTTTGGAAAGTATGTTTTTCATAATGGATACTGGATATTTTTTTTAAAATTTTCAGGCCGGATTGCTATTTCTTTCCGGGTAAAAATTATTATGTTCTGTTTATTTTACTAATGCCACATTGCCTTTAAAAACCAGCGATTGATTATTTGCGCATAAAACCTGTAGCGAATACACAAATACATCCGGCGAAAGTTTTTTACCCTTGTAAGTTCCATCCCATCCTGCTGAAGCATCGTTTGCACGAAAATTTGCTTTTTCAAAAACAACTTCACCCCACCGGTTAAAGACTATTAAATTTTTTATGTTGAAGACTCCACTTCCCCTGGGATAAAAAATGTCATTTACGCCATCCCCGTTAGGAGAAAAAGTATTAGGGATAAAAATGTTGGAATTATCGCAGGTTACAAATACTGAAATTTTATCCTCCGCGAAACAGCCTCCTTCATTTTTTACAAGTATGGTATATTCTGTTGATTGTTCAGGCTTCACTGTTATGCCTGGATAATTTCTTGAAATAACCCCGGTAGAAGGGCTCCAAAAAATCCCGGTCACATCCGGTGATAGCTGCGGAATAATTTCTATAGACTTGCCAACATTAATGGTTTTGTCCTCACCTGCTTTGACAACAGGCATGGGATAAACTTTCACGGGAACATAAGCAGCAGAAGTAAAACACCCTTTGGTGTCGGAGCCAACTACTTTATAATTTGTAGTAGCGCCTGGTGTTGCGACTGGAGTTGCTATTTTATTATTATTTAAATCTTTTGCCGGCGACCAGCTATAAGTCTCCGCACCCCATGCGGAAAGTTTTACCGATGATCCATAGCACAGCGTATCTGCACTACCGACTTTTACCGTATTGGGGAATTTCATATCTATAGAAACCGAATCTTTCGAAATGCACCCCTTATTACTTTTTCCTGTTACAAAATAAGTTATTGCAGAATCGGGGTGTGAAACAGGGCTGGCACAATTTATACAGGAAAGATAGGTGGCCGGGCTCCATGAATATGAGTTTGCATCATTTGCTTTTAAAACAAGAGAAGCGCCTTTACACAGGGTTGTATCTTCAGTTGGCTTTAAGTCAGGTAAGGGATATGCTTCCGTGATTTTTACAACCGTATCACTGCAACCGCTGCTGTTGATTGCAATAGCGGACACTGAATAAAAGCCTGCATTTAAAAAGTTTTGGGCAGGAGGATTTTGAAGCGCAGATACGTTGCCATTAGCGAAATCCCATTTCCATTTTAAAGATGAGGTATCCGGAAAAGTAACAAGACCCGTAAAAGTAAGTAAAGCCGGGGTGCATGCTCCTGCATTGCCTCCAATAGCTATCCTGGGGCTGTTTACTACTTTTACCGGGGCAGCTATTACAGCCGAATCCCTGCATCCGTTTTTAGAAGTAATAAATAGATTTGCCGTATAATTTCCTGCATCAATGTAGTTGTGTATGGGATTTGCAAGCGTGGAAGTTGTGTTGTCTCCGAATTTCCACAGGTAATTAGCAATGCTATCATTACCAGTGCAAGTGTTGTTGAAAGCCACTTTTCCTGAATCGCACAAAGTCGAGCTATTATTGGTAAATGAAGCAAAGGCTTCATAAACCTTTACAGAATCAGAACCGTATATGGGAACCTTACAACCTGCTGTATCTATCAAAATCATTTTTGGCAAGTAAGCTGTTGCGTTAGTATATGTATGGGAAACAATCGAGTCTGGTGTAACTAATGTTGTGCCATCACTAAAATCCCAAACAAAAGTTGTGTTCTTTTCGGTAGTTGCCTTAAAATTTGTTTGCAGCGGTTTGCACCCGGAAATATTAGAATATTGAAACGAACCATGTGGCCCCTTTACTTTTATTTGTACGCTTTTAATATCAGCACATCCTCCAAAACCTTCGGTTGTAAGTACTGCGTTAAAGGTACCGGGGGTTGCATAAAAATGCGATGGATTTACTATTGATGATTTTGTGCCGTCTCCGAAATCCCATGAATAGGCTGAATAATTTGTTGAGCTATTAGTGAAATTTACAACAAGCGGCGGACAACTGCTTGCGGTATCGCTTACTGTAAAGTTTGCGCGGGCATTGGCGATTCTTACATAATTTGTTTTAGAAATAAAATCTCCGCAACCATATTTGTCCTTAATAGAAAGGCTCACACTGTATACGCCTTCATTGCTGTAAGTGTGCACAGGATTAAGTTGTGGTGATGTAGTACCATCTCCAAAATCCCATAAATAAGTAAGACCAGGACCTGTTGATAAATTGGTAAAGGAAATTGAATAAGAAGTACAGGAAAGTGTATCTCCTTTAAATGACGCTACCGGTTTAGAAATTACAATAGTATTCTTATGGGCGATACTATCGGTACATCCATTATTATCGCTCACTTTCAAAGAGACTGAGTAAGTACTTTGCTTAGCGTATATATGTTGAAATGCAGGGCCGTACAATGTTTGGGTGGAACCATCGCCCCAGTTCCATTGCCAGCTCGAAATTGTTCTTGAACCGTTTGCATAAGAACTGTCGATAAAAGTGACGGCGCTGTTTAAGCATGCGCCAGGGTTTATGGATTTGAAAACTGCCGTAGGTCCGTCCACTTGTATAGCCAATGGTTTCACAATAGAATCCTTACATCCATTTTTGATATCCAAAATCAAGGTGACGCTATAATTACCCGCCACTTTATAACTATGGCGTATCGAATTTGAAGTAACCATAGACGTAATACCATCTCCAAATCTCCAGGTGTATGAAGCAATATTCCCGGGGATGCTGTTTATCGCCTTAAATGTAACAGTATCATTTTTACAAACCGCATCAACACTTGAACTGAAGTCAGGGATTTCTTTTACAACATCTACCGGGTTTATTTTAGTGTAGTCGCAGCCCGTACTTTTATTTATTACAGTAAGTGAAACTACATATAGTCCGGATAAGGCATAATCATGTGTTGGATTTTGCAAAGTCGACGATGAACCATCTCCAAAATCCCATTTCCAGGAATCTGCTCCAATCGATTCGTCGGTAAATGTAACATGGCCAGGTAGATTACAAATTGAAGAAGACTTAAACTTCGCAATTGGCGGTTTTACATGTATATAGTCGGGCATTACAAGTGTATCTGCGCATCCATTATTAATAGCTATGAGTGTGGTGGAAAAATAGCCCGTATCATTATAAAGATGCTCGGGGTTTTTTGCGGTCGAACTTGACCCGTCATCAAATAGCCAAAGCCATTCGTTTGGTTTTCCTAATGAGAGGTCGGTAAAATTTATCGTTGATGATGCACAGGCATCACGTGGAGTTGCAGAAAAATTTACGGCTGGCTTCGAACCAACCAATATTCCGTTTACTACTTTAACCGTATCAATACAACCCGAAGATGTGGTATAAAAAAGACTTACCGTATACACTCCCGGTTTGGTATAAGTATGTGTGGGAGATAATAAAGAAGATGTAATGCTATCTCCAAAATCCCACACATAACTTGCTATAGGATCAATTGAATTTACGTTTGCTTTGAAAGTATTCGTGAGCGGAGCACATCCCTTTTGCGGAAGATTGGGGATTGAAACAACAGGTGATTTAATTTTTATGAAATCTTTTTTTATAATGCTGTCTTTGCAACCACCATCGTTTGTAAAAACAAGTTTCACTGAATAAAATCCTTCTGCTAAATAAGTGTGCGAGGGATTAGCAAGATTAGAAAAATTGCCGTCACCAAAATCCCACGAATAGGCACCGCTGCCTGGGATATTGTTTTTAAAAGTTACGGTTAATGGTGCCTTGCAAGAAGTTGTTTGGCCGGCCGAAAAATCAACTTGCGGCGCGGCAACTACCTGCACGTGCTTGATAACGGAATCTTTACAAGCACCAAAAAACGAAACCAATTTTATATTAAAAAGTCCGGTGCCTGAATAAATCTTTACCGGGTTAAATGCATTTGAAAAAGTACCGTCGCCAAAATTCCATGTTGCGCTGGAAGCAGTTGGATTACTTGTGTTCACGAAAGAAGCACTGCTTCCCTGGCATATAACTCCCGGTCCGGAAAAGTTGGCTTTCACATTACTCAGCGAAATTAAACCGGGCTTAACAATCGTATCAGAACAACCATTGACACTAAATACGATGAGGCTAACGGTGTAAGTTCCTATTGCGTAAGTATGTTTTGGGTTTGCAAGCGAAGAAGTATCGCCGTCACCAAATTGCCATAGATATCTAAGTGAACCCGTACCTGATGATTTGTTGGTAAAAGTTACATCTGCGGGTTTGTTGCAAGAAGTTGGTGTTGTATTGGTAAAGGCTGCTTTCACATCGCTATACACTTCTACAAGCGAAGGCTTCGTTACAGAACTGATACAACCAAAATTATTGGTAGCCCTCAATGAAACATTATATTTTCCTGCCGATGTGTAAGTATGCGATGGGCTTTGATAAGTTGAAAGGATGCCGTCGCCAAAATCCCACTCCCAAGCAACAATATTTCCACTTCCTGGTCGGCTTGAATCTGTGAATTCCACAGGTAAAGGATTGCAGCCGGATAACGTTGATGCTACAAAATTTACCTGCGGTGAAGCATAAACATTTATAAACTGGCTTTTAATAATTGAATCGGCTCCTGTTGAATTTTTTACAACAAGTTTGATGGTATATTGACCCGGATTAAAATAAGTTACTGAAGGATTATGCAAAATAGATGTAGTGCCATTTCCTAAATCCCATTTCCATGAAGAGGGATTACCTGAAGAAAAATCAGAAAACTTTACAACCAGCGGAGCACATCCGGCATTTGGTGTTGCCACAAAATCAGCATGAAGTTGAGCTTGGGAGAAAGTCGTTGCAAATAGTAGTACAAGGGAAAAAACAATTCTTTGCGCAAAAGCTATAGCGCTGCTTTTTTTAATTTGTGTAAGGTTTTTCAAGGCCAGCAGATAAAGAATTAGAAATAAACGTTGTGCCCTTAAAAAAAGGAGGAGCACATCCATTTAATAGTTAGGGACTATCCCCCTGAAAACGGGTTATCCTTAAAAAAAGTATTGAGTTTGAGTGTCCTTTTAGTACCTGGAATTTTAATACAACCTATTGAAAGCATAAATGAAATTCATTCCTTTATATTCTAAATAAAACTCCATTTTTTACTACAAGGAAGAACACGTAATTCTAACGAAACTTTGCAAAGCCTTCTCCAAAGTTTATTCAAAAAAAACTTAGCCAGGGTGGATATGCAGCGGAGTGTTTTAATGTTGCTTTGCAAGAGCGATGATGTTTGCAGTAATGTCAATGTAAGCGAAAATATCATTTTCAAAAAAGAATGTTATTACCTATCTTAAAAGTTTTACGCCAGGGTTCAATAGTATACAGACACCCTGCTATTTATTTTTATCCGCAACAATTGATCAATGCTATTATGAATTACTCTAAAGCTATTTTTTTTGCAGGCAAACTCGGTTTGATTGCCTTAGTCTCAATTTTTCTATGTAATAATCTATCTGCTCAAACTCATTTATCTAATGTGAAGGGCAAAATAATTGATTCCCTTTCTTCCCATGCATTGCCTGCCGCAACGATCCAGTTATTTGAAAGCTCCCAGAATAAATGGGTTAAGGGAAATACCGCTGGCGAAAACGGCGCTTTTTCAGTGGAACTGCCCTTTGGTGTTTATTTCGCAGTGATAGAACATACGGGTTACGTATCTTATACAACCAGTGTTTTTACTTTATCTGCGGCACATTCCAATTATGATCTTGGAACTATCAGGCTTGTTCCAACAGCAACTGTTTTAAATGAAGTTACCGTACAGGTGGAAAAAAGCTTTATGCAACTGGAATTGGATAAGAGGATTTTTACAGTGGGGAAAGACCTTGCCAACGCCGGTGGCTCGGCGTCTGATATACTCACTAATATTCCTTCCGTTTCTGTTGACGGGGAAGGAAATGTAAAACTTCGTGGCAGCGATAATGTGCGCATTCTTATTGATGGTAAACCATCAGGGTTAGTAAGTTTCAAAGGTTCGGGCGGCTTACAACAATTACCCGCAAGTCTTATTGATAAGGTGGAGATCATTACGAATCCGTCCGCCCGGTACGAAGCGGAAGGAAATGCAGGTATCATTAATATCATTTTAAAAAAGGACAAGCGCCAGGGCTTTAACGGCTCGCTGGAGGCTACTGCAGGCTATTATACCAACTTTGGCGGAGCTGCTAATTTAAATTATCGCCATAAGAAGATCAACTTTTTTATCAATGCTGGAATTGCCTACCGTAATCTGCCTGGTTCAGGTTCTTTATACCAGGAAGTATATGGCCCCGATACCACCTTCATTACAAAGCAAAATTCAGATAATAGAATTAAGGGATTAAATACAAATATCAGGGGTGGCCTGGATTATTACTTTACAGAAAAAAGTGTTTTTACTGCCTCTTACTTATTTCGCCGAAGTGATGCAACACGTATTTCCAATATTAGTTATAAAGATTATCTTTTTGATCTTTCCAATTACCAGGGACTAACGACACGTCGCCAGGATGAAAAAGAACACGAACCAAATTCAGAATACACCCTTAATTATAAAAGAACTTTTGACAAAAAAAATCATGAGCTTTCGGCAACCGTTAAATACATAGATAACTGGGAAAGTTCCAGGCAAGTATTCACCCAAAATTATTTTGATCCGGCAGGAAAAGAAGACCCTGCAAAATCTGTTTTACAAAAATCACCCAATGATGAATATGAAAAACATTGGCTGTTTCAAATGGATTATGTACAACCTATAGGTGCGGAAGGTAAATTTGAGACAGGGGTTAGAAGCAGCTTTCGCGATATGACTAATGATTTTTTGGTAACTGAGCAAAATGGCGCCGGTGATTACATACCACTACCGGGGCTGGATAATGTTTTTGTTTATAATGAGAACATTCATGCTGGCTATGGCATATTGGCTAATAAAAGCAAAAAAATATCCTACCAGGGCGGGCTGCGTATTGAATGGACAGATGTAAAAACGGTTTTGCAAAAAACCAATGACGTTAACCCGAGAAGCTATGTTAATTTCTTTCCAAGCGCACATGTTACCTACGACATTACCGAAGATGATGCCATTCAAATAAGTTATAGCCGGAGGGTACGCAGGCCTTTTTATAATGACCTCAGCCCATATATGACCTACTCTGACAGTAGAAATTTTTTCAGTGGTAACCCTGATCTCAACCCTGAGTTCAGCAACGTAGGCGAGGTTGGTTATCTTAGAAATTTTGAAAAAGGTTCTTTATTCTTCGGTATTTATTATCGCAACACCAAGGGGAAAATTGATCGCATCCGGCGTGTAGACGACCAGGGAAAATCGACGACAAAACCCGAAAACCTTAACAAGGAAAATGCATGGGGTGCGGAATTTACAGGAACATACTCGCTTGCGACCTGGTGGAAAATGGATGTAAATGCCAATCTTTTTCACGCAGCGATAGATGGAAGCAACATACTCTCTTCTTACAAAACTTCTACTTTTAGTTGGTTCGCAAGGCAAACATCACGGTTTACCCTACCCGGTAATATGGAAATGCAGGTGAGAGGTAACTATGAGGCTGCTCAAAAAACAGCGCAAGGCAGTCGTAGGGGGCTTTATTATATTGACTTTTCCATGAACAAAGACTTGTTTAATGGAAATGGGACGATCAATCTTAATGTGCTTGATGTATTCAACTCACGGAGAAACAGGAGTATAAGTACCGGCCCCAATTTCTTTACAGAAGGAAATTTTCAATACAGGCGGAGGCAGGTAAACCTTACTTTTAATTATCGCATCAAACAAAGTAAGCCCACGCCAAAGAAGGTCGAGGGAGAAGAGGGTTCCTGATAAAATATCATGTCTCGTTGTTTTGTTTAGCAGAAAATTTACTAATAAGTATTCCTGTAAAAAGAGTAGAATAAAACCGCCCTGCTATTCGCAAGAATAAAGTTGTAAGTTTTCGTGAAATGGATTAGAAGAAATTGAGCGTAAAAAATATTTATTCACCAGGAGTAGCTGGGCATCAAAAGAGTATTTAGCTACACCGCTATTTCCCTATCAAAAAAACTGTTATTTTGGATAATATTAAACCCTCTTTTTTAAATTATGGGAAATCCTCCTCAGCCCGCTAATGAATCAGCACGTCTTGAAGCATTAAAGGAATATAATATTCTTGATACGTTTTCTGAGCAGGATTATGAAGATATTACCCTGTTGGCGGCGACTATTTGTAAAACCCCGGTTTCATTAATCACTTTTATAGATGAAGACAGGCAGTGGTTTAAATCTCATCACGGCACTTCGGAAACAGAAACAAAAAGAGAATATGCTTTTTGCGCACATGCCCTTAATTCACCGAAGGAAGCACTGGTGATTGAAGACTCAAGGCAAGATGAACGTTTCGCCAATAACCCGCTTGTGACAAATGATCCTTATGTAATTTTTTACACAGGTATGCCGCTGGTAAATCCCGATGGTTATGCCCTCGGAACATTATGTGTTATAGACCACCAGCCTCGCAAGCTAGCAGCAGAACAGATAAAGGCTTTGGAAATTTTATCCAAACAGGTTGTTACGCTACTTGAAATGCGTAAATCGAATATTACACTTCAAAAAACCAAAGAGGAACTGGAGACAAGAAATAAGGAATTGGAACAATTTGCCTCGGTGGTCTCCCATGATATAAAATCTCCGCTTTCAGGCATTGTGATGGCGAACCAAATTTTGGAGGAGCAATTTAATGAAGCGCTTGGTGTGGAAGGCATAAAAGTTTTAGATGTTTCAAAACATTCTGCAGAAAAAATTAAAGCACTCGTGGAAGGCATCTTGTCGTACTATAAAGGCGGTGAACATTCCGGGGATAATGATGAGTTCAATATCACCGATTTTTTTAAATCTATTTTTTCAGTACTCCCGGTGAATAAAAAATACAATTTAGACTATCCCCGCAATGGAGAAAATATTTCGATGAATAAAGTACAACTGGAACAAATATTCAGCAACCTTATCAATAACAGCATTCGTTATAATGATAAATATGTGGTTGAAATCAAAATAAGTTTTTCCGAAGCGCCGCAACAATATTTCTTTTCCATTACTGATAACGGAATAGGCATTGCAAAGGAAGACCAGGAGAAAATTTTCACTTTATTTACGACGCTACCTTCCGAGGCCAGAGATAGCAAAGCAGGCTATGGTATTGGGCTTTCTACCGTTAAAAAAATCGTAGAAAGAAACGGGGGTATGATCACTGTGCAATCTTCACCCGGCAACGGCACAAAAATTTCATTTAATATAAAGAAGGGGTGGCCGATGGGGAGGTGAGTTTGAACTCAAAGGCTAACATAGATAATTTCCCTGGATAAGGCCCACAAGTGTTATCCAATCCCTCCTCTTCCAAAATCCCTACTTTTGATCCATGCCACACAGCCATCTACAATCGCAGTTTTTATTAAACCCTAACATCACTTATTTAAACTTTGGTTCTTTCGGTGCCTGTCCTAAAGCTATTTTTGAAGACTATCAGAAATGGCAACTTGAGATTGAAAAAGAACCTGTGCAATTTATGACAGTAAATGGCCCTGGTTATTTAAAAGCATCGCGGGAGGCGTTGGCGAAATATATTCATTGCAATGCTGATGATGTAGTTTATGTAACTAATCCATCTTACGGGATAAATATAATTGCAAAAAGTTTACAATTAAGTGCGGGTGATGAAATATTCAGCACCAACCTTGAGTATGGAGCACTCGACCGCACCTGGAATTATTATTGCAAAAAAGCGGGAGCAAAATATGTGAGGCAGGAAATATCGCTTCCGCTTGTTTCCAAAGAACAATTCATGGAAGATTTTTTCCGGGGTGTAACTAATAAAACAAAGGCCATTTTCATCAGCCATATTACCAGCGCCACTGCATTGATATTTCCTGTAAAAGAAATTTGCGATATGGCTAAAGCAAAAGGCCTTTTCATGATTGTGGACGGCGCACACGTGCCCGGCCACATCCCTTTAAATATTAAGCAACTGGAGCCCGATGTGTACACAGGCGCTTGCCATAAATGGATGTGTGCTCCAAAGGGTTGCTCGTTTTTATATGTAAAAAAAGAGTTACAACATTTGTTTGATCCTTTATTGATAAGCTGGGGATACGAGAGTGCAAAGCCTTCGGCTTCTCAATTCCTGGATTATCATCAATTGCAGGGAACCAGGGATTATTCTGCTTTTTTAACGATTCCTAAAACGATACAATTTTTAAATGAAAATAATTGGCCGACAGTGGCAGCGGATTGCAGGCAACTTGCACATTCAAACTATATGCGCTTTTGCAATTTGCTAAACACGCAACCGCTGTGTCCCGTTACTAATGAATTTTTAGGACAGATGTGCAGCATACGCGTTTCAACCTCTCATCCGGAAAAATTACAAAGCTTACTCTTTGAAAAATACAAGATAGAAGTTCCTGTTATGAGACAAGGTGATTCTTTATTTATAAGATATTCTATACAGGCTTTTAATAGCCAGGATGATTTGGATAAGCTGTATATGGCGTTGACAGAAATAGTTGCTGAAGGAGGGTTGATAAGCACATAGTTTTTGTGTAAGGATAATTAGGGTTGCCAACCTTTTAAAGGTTGGCAACCCATAAAATCCTACTCCATTCCACAACCAATTGGTGACCCGGGTGGAATTTCTTCGTGCATCGTTGGCTTTGCATCTTTCGGTTTTTTCATCCGGTCAAGTGCCAGCATCAGGTGTGCCGTGTAAGACCCATCTTTTGAAACCTTCAGTTGCGATTCAATATATTCTTTCAAATCGTTCAATGCTTTCTTTACATCTGCCTTTACCTGGAAAGAAGCGTTGTCATTTACACTCAGGCCAAGCATGTACGTTAGCAGCACCTGTTCTGTTTGCTGTTGTATTAATTTCTCCATGCTTGTGCGCCTGGAGGCTTTCCATGTATGATTAACAAGGTAGGAAAGCATTTCATTAAAAGGGAAACCTCCTATTACGGCGTCTTGTTCCAGGCGGCTAACCCGCTGGGTATTGAACAAAAATGATAAGGGCAGATCGGCTGCTGTTTCCGCGGGAGACAGTGCATCAAAGGCGAGGCCCGTTCTTTTATTAAACAATTCCCGTGAATCAATATATCCGGCAGGACGTGGCGGTATCAGTGAAACAATTTTATAAGGCAGCAATAAAAACGCCGGATCAAGGCAATCCATTATGGCGTCTAATGCTTTCAGTTGTGTTTCGCTTGATACAGGCTTTGTAGTGAATTGCCCGTCGCCCCGTAATGCATAATTATAATCCACGCCGCCTACCAATTTGGTTACTGCCTCGAGTTGGTAACGATGGTAAAAATAAACGGGTACCAGCACATCTTCCAGCATAGCCATCGGCATACCTGGGCGTATATCATTTTCACCAAATTGCTCAA
>JBBSBD010000133.1:0-16134 GCA_038251675.1 Chitinophagales bacterium
CCAGTTCCATCATGCGTTTACAATCTTCTTTGGTTGCTTTGCGTATATTTATTTCCATTAAATAATTTTTTAAGTGGAAGAATATATTTTCAATTTTTTAATTCTGATTGCCACCCTGGCCCTTTAACGAATCTTCCTGGCTTTGCGCCTGTGTGTTCTCCATTTTTCAAAACCTGGACACCATTTACAAAAACATCAATCACTCCTGTAGAATATTGATGAGGGTTCTCATAAGTAGCATGGTCATCTACTTTTGCAGGATCAAAAATTACCACATCTGCGTAATAGCCTGGCTTTAATTCACCGCGTTTTTTAATATACAATTTTTCGGCTGAAAGCTTACTTAATTTTCTTATTGCATCCGGCAAAGTAATAACTTTTTCGTCTCTTGAATAATGCCCAATGACTCTTGCAAAATTTCCATAAGCTCGCGGATGCGTAAATGATTTAAGAAAAACACCTTCATTGGAATAAGAACCTGCATCGGAGCCGAAGCTAACCCACGGAAGCGCTATTTCTTTTTTTACATTGTCTTCGCTCATAAGAAAATAGGCCACTCCTATTCTCGAGCTATCTTGCACTATTAAATCCATTGCAGTTTCCTCCGGTGAAGTACCACGAATTTTGGCTACTTCTGCAAGAGTCTTACCACCGAATTTTTTTAAAGAATCCTGTTTAAATCCAAGCAATAAAACTTTATCGGGAGAACCCGCAGCGTAGTATAAATTTTCCCAATCGACTGCATTTGTTTGCATGGCTTTTGCCATTTGTTTTCTTATCGCAGGATCTTGTAAACGCTGCCACAATTTATCAAACCCACCATCCTGCAGCGATGGCGGAAAAGACGCCGTGAGACCAGTTGAACCGGCGAGATAGTTATACATATTTGCGGCAACATCTACACCTTCACTTCTTGCCCTCTCAATCCTTTTTATCACACTATCCATTTTATTCCAGTTATCTTCTCCGGCGGCTTTCAGATGATATATTTCTCCATGAACCTTCGCTTTTTGAGCAATAGTAATCAGTTCTTCAACCGCTTCATACAGTTTATTGCCTTCGCTTCGTATGTGTGAAATGTAGCCGCCGTCGTATTTACCGGCTTCTTTACATAAGGCAATCAATTCATCTGTCTTTGCGAAAAATGCCGGGGGATAAATAAGCGATGAGCCCACGCCCAGCGCACCTTCTTCCATTGCTTGTTTTACCAACAACCGCATGCTATCAAGTTCGGCGGGCGTTGGGGCACGATCATCCTCTCCTATTATGAATTCTCTTACCGTTGTAGCGCCAACAAAAGATGCAACGTTGCAGGAAATACCTTTTTTTTCTAAATAATTTAAATACTCACCCAGGGTATTCCATTCGACTTTATACTTTATATCACCCTGTCCATTTTGCATTTGCGTTTTCATCTTTGCATTCAACGGCCCCATACTTGAACCTTCGCCCATTACCTCAAGAGTAACGCCCTGGCGGATATCACTTTGAGAACGGCCATCCTGGATTAAACCCGTATTAGCCCAGCTAAGCATATTAATAAAACCGGGAGCAATTGCGTCTCCATTTGCATCAATATCATTTTTTGCAGTTGCTTTTGAAAGGTTGCCAATGAAGGCGATCGTGTCTCCTGAAATAGCTATATCTCCTTTATAAGGCTGGCCTCCATTGCCATCGTAAATCATTCCATTACGAATGATGGTATCGTATGTGTTTTGTTTGCACGAAAAAATGATGACCGGGAAAAGTAAAGTATAGAGAAAGTAAATTTTTCTTTGCATTAGTTTCTTTGGATATTTATAAAAATAAGTTCCGTTATTTATTTTTCGAAGCACTATGAAAGAGCCTGGTCAAGATCGCTTAGAATATCCTCCACATTTTCGATCCCAACACTCATTCTTATCAGTCCATCCGTAATTCCATATTGCAGGCGTTTCTCTTTTGGCACACCATAATGGGTCATTGATGCAGGGTGGCTTAACAGCGTATCGCATGTGCCTAATGAAACTGCCCTTACACACATTTGCAGTTTATTAATAAAATTAATTCCTGCCTGCAAACCGTCTTTCATATCAAAGCTCATCATTGCGCCGGGATGTTTCATTTGTTTTTGCGCCGTCAAATAATCGGGATGGGAAGAAAGCCCCAGGTAATTTACTTTGCTCACTGCACTATGCCCGTTTAAAAAACCGGCAACTTTTACAGCATTCTCACAATGTCTTTCCATTCTAACTTCAAGAGTTTTCATTCCCTGCGATAAAAGAAATGCATCGAAGGAATTACTGTTGCCGCCGAGTAGCCTGTGAACCTTCGTCATCCTGGTCTCCATGTGTTCAATATCTTTGCCGGTAAGCGCACCGCCGATTGCTGTACCATGCCCATTCAAAAATTTGGTGGTAGAATGAAAAACATAATCCACATCATATTTAAAGGGCTGCTGCAAGTAGGGAGTGGCAAATGTATTATCAACAGCTACAATCAGATTGTGTCGTTTTCCCAGGCTCGCTAGTTCACCTATATCTACACATTGTATGGTAGGATTGGCAGGCGTTTCAAGATAGAGCAGTTTTATATCGTGGTTGTTCTTTATCGTTTCTTCTGCTTTATTCAAATCTCTCAGGTCAACTATGATTGCTTCAATGCCTAATCCCGGCAACACTTTTTCCATTAATTCCTGCGAGCCGCCATACAAAGAAAAGTGGGATAAAATTTTATCACCACTTTTTAAATTGCCCAGCATTAAAGTACTGAGAGCAGCCATGCCACTTGCATGCAATAATGTTTTTAACTCCAATGGCTTCCCATCTTTTATTATTTCAAAACTTTCCAACGCAGAAATTTTTTCTTCCACTTCAGTCATTGTGGGATTTCCCCAACGGCTGTAGATATATCCTTTCTCATCACCATTGAACCTGCGCATGCCTTGCTCAGCGCTGTCGAATACATAAGTGCTGCTTGCATAAATGGGAATGAGGTGGGATTGATTGGGATCGGTATTACTCCCCGAATGTATTGCTGTGGAACTAAAGCCTGTCAGTTTTTTGATATCGGGCATGCAGTAAATATCCTTTTTAAAAAATGTGTTATAAGTTTGAGCAAATGTAGCAAAACATGAAGCAACTATTTCTGCAATATTCGGCTTATAATCTATGGGCAAATAAAATCATTACAGAAAAAATTTCAACTCTATCAACTGATATAATTGAAAAAGAAATAGAGAGCAGCTTTAGAAGTATTTTTAAAACGGTCGTCCATCTAATGGATGTGGAAAGCATCTGGTGGCAGCGCATAAAACTACAAGAACATGTGAGATGGCCTGGCAAAACATTTGATGGTGATTTTGAAAGTTTGGCAAAAGAATTATTGATACTTTCCAAACGATGGAATGAATGGGTTTCTGAAGCAAGCGAATTACAAATTACGCATGTTTTCGGCTATCAGAATTCCAAGAAAGAATTTTTTAAGCAACCAGCATACGAAATGCTTTTGCATTTATTTAATCACCAGACTTTTCACCGGGGACAATTAGTAACCATGATGCGACAAAGTGGGATTGAAAAGATTCCCGCGACTGATTTTATTGTCTTCAGCAGGAAAAAATAATTTCTTTTAGGCTAACTCAATAAAATACCTAGTTCCTATTTCGCTTCAGGTAATACTTCATCAAGTTTATTATCCTTAATAAATTTATCTTTTACTTCAGTAAACTCACTATGCAATGCTGTCGCCACTGTAAGGGCTTCATCAGCTTTTGAATGAATCTCGGGTAACTGCTTTTCAAGAAGCCTGTTTCCCAGGTTTATATTCTCAGCCTCAAGTTGCGCAACCTTTTTCAACAGTGAAGTCTGGCTATTTACAACGTCATCCAGTTCACGAAGAATCTTTTCCATGAGGTGGAGTTTTTCTGTCTTATCCATTGTTTAAATAATTTGATTAATGAGGTGCATTCAAATATTGTTCCTCATTTAAATAAATATGTTAAAATGGGTGCTTCAAAAGCATTTTGATGAGGGAAGCCCAAGAAGTCAATACGTAGGTTAAGATAATTGGGGTGATTAGAAATTCCTATTTAGTATCGTACGCCCACTTCACCAGCGTGGCGCCCCACGTAAATCCTCCGCCAAAAGCAGCAAGCACAATAAGGTCATCTTTTTTCAATTGCTTTTCCCATTCCCATAAACACAAAGGAATGGTTGCAGAAGTTGTATTTCCGTAACGTTGAATATTGATCATCACTTTATCCATACTCAAACCCATACGGTTAGCCGTTGCGTCAATAATTCTTTTATTAGCCTGGTGGGGAACCAGCCATGCTATATCGTCGCCAGTTAAATGATTTCTTTCTAATAATTCGTAAGAGACATCTGCCATGCCTTTTACTGCAAACTTAAAAACCTGCGGACCTTCCTGGTAGATATAATGCTCCTTTGCCATTACAGATTCAATAGACGCAGGCTTTGCTGAACCACCTGCTACCATCTTAAGATATTCGACGCCGCTTCCATCTGTTTTCAAAAGACTATCCTGTACACCATAGCCTTCGGCATTTGGTTCAAGTAAAATCGCCGCGGCTGCATCGCCAAAAAGCACACAAGTGGTGCGATCGCTGTAATCAACAATACCACTCATTTTATCAGTACCTACTATTACCACTTTTTTATAACGGCCACTCTCAATAAAAGATGCGCCGGTAGTTACGCCAAACAAAAATCCGGAGCATGCTGCAGACAGGTCAAAACCAAATGCATTAGTAGCGCCAACTTTGTAAGTAATGATATTTGCAGTTGCCGGAAAAGTCATGTCAGGAGTGACGGTACAGCAAATAAGGCAATCAATTTCTATGGGATCTATTCCTCTTTTTTTGCAAAGCTCTAAAACTGCAGGAATTGCCATTTCCGAAACGCCCTTGTTTTCTCCTTTTAAAATTCTTCGTTCTTCAACCCCGGTTCTTGACTTTATCCATTCATCGCTTGTATCAACCATTGTCTCAAGCTCGGCATTTGTAAGACGGTACTCGGGAACATAAGCGCCAACCGCTGTAATTGCCGCCGTAATTTTTTCCTGCATCTATATTTTTAGGATTTTATTTAAGTGTCGAAATTACAACATCCTGTCAATTACATTATCCGTACATGAAAACAATTTATTAATATTAGCCCTGTTAAGTCGAATTACTTATTTTTGGCGCTCTAAAATCTAATATGATCGCATACCTCTCAGGAAAATTTGCATATAAAAATCCAACCGTTGTTTATGTGGACGTTCATGGGGTTGGGTATGATGTGAATATAAGCCTGAATACTTATTCGCATATTCAGCATCTTACTGAAGGAAAATTATTTACCTACCTGCAAATAAAAGAAGATGCACATACATTATATGGCTTTTTTGATGCCATGGAAAAAGAAATGTTTGTGTTGCTGATAAGTGTTTCCGGGGTAGGTGCAGCAACAGCAAGGATGATGCTGTCTAATATGAAACCATCCGAAATAAGTAATGCCATTATACAAAACAATGCGAGAGTACTGGAAAGCGTAAAAGGGATTGGGAGAAAAACTGCTGAGCGGCTTGTGCTTGAACTAAGAGACAAAGTTTCCAAAATGTCATCAACTTCGGTTGGTATTCAATCTCATGGCAATAGTTTGGAGCAAGATGCGTTAAATGCGTTAGTAGCCCTTGGAATTTCACGGCCCGTGGGAGAACAGGCAATTAAAAAAATCATTGTTTCCGATCCAACAATACACACCCTGGAGGAGTTAATAAAAAAAGCCCTAAAAGCCATTTGAAAGAAATCTACCTTAATTAATTTGTCGGATGTTGCTGAACAGAAAATTGGCTCCAGATTTCTTTGGGTTGTTATTGATTTGCCTTCTCTCCATGGCATTTTCAATAGTTGTATGCAGCACCGCTTCAGCACAGGATTCTACATTCAATAGCACTACAGATACATTACATTACCCCATTCATGATCGTCGTGGCGATTTTTACTCAAACTCCCGAAGCACTTTTGATTTTAATCCTCCCTCGAACATTACGGATTCCATTGCCTACGATCCTGAAACCAAAAGGTATATAGTCTTTGAAAAAATTGGCAACCGCTACTATCGCACTCCTACTTCTTACACCTTTGATGAATTTGCTGCCATGCAGGCAAAAAAATCTGAAACAGAATATTTTAGAAAAAGAGCAAATACTCTTAACATTTTAAACCGGGGAAGAGTAAAACCAAAGCTTAATGTTTACGATAATCTATTCAATCGCTTATTTGGTAATGGCAAAATTGATATTCAACCACAAGGTAATGTAGATATTACCGCAGGCTACCAGGGACAAAATATTAAGAACCCTACTTTACCGGAAAGAGCAAGAAAAAATGGAGGGTTTGATTTTGACATGGCGGCTCAATTAAATGTGAATGCAAATATTGGAGATAAATTAAAATTCCCCATTAGTTACAATACACTGGCCAACTTCGATTTTACCAACCAGTTGAAGCTGGACTACAGCGGCACAGATGATGAGATCTTGAAAAGATTTGAAGCAGGTAATGTTTCGTTTCCGTCAAGAAGCACATTGATCCCGGGGGCGCAATCGCTTTTTGGAATAAAGACACAACTACAATTTGGAAAATTATATGTGACTGGTGTGCTTGCGAATCAAAAATCGCAGAGACAATCTGTGAATTTGCAGGGAGGTTCCGCGGCGCAACAATTTGAGTTTAAAGCGGATGAATATGAAGAGAACCGGCACTTCTTATTAGGACAATATTTCAAAGAGAATTATAATAAAGTGATGAGTAATTTGCCCGCGGTAACAACACCGGTGCAAATTTTAAGACTGGAGGTGTGGGTTACCAATAAAAATGGCACGACCACACAGGCAAGAGATGTTGTTGGTTTAATGGACCTTGGCGAAGCAAACCCTTACCGGCCTTTTGTAGTCAACGGCACGCTGCCCGCGAATGCTACAAACTCTGAATATCAACAGGTGACCAGCAATCCATCGAGTCGCAATGCTGCGCTTATCACCAACCAGCTCTTAGGTATGGGATTAAATCCTGTTCAGGACTTTGAAAAAACATTTGCAAGAAAACTGGATTCTACTCAATACATATATAATTCCAAAGTGGGGTTCCTTTCGCTGAGCCAGCCACTACAGCCAGATGAAGTATTAGCGGTTGCCTATCAATATTCCTACAATGGAAGAATTTACCAGGTGGGTGAGTTTTCGCAGGATGTGACGCCAGATTCTGTATCGAGCAATCAAAATGTGCTTTTCTTAAAATTATTGAAGGCTACCTCTCAGCGGCCTACACTTCCCATTTGGCAACTGATGATGAAGAACGTGTACAGTGTTGGGTTTGGAACATTGGAAAGGCTTGATTTTAATTTGAATGTGTTATTTGAGCAGCCGGGTTATGGGGCAAAAAGATATCTACCCTTCGGAGATCTTAACCAGGGAACGCCCATTTTGACGCTCATCAATTTGGACAGGCTCAATAATCAAAATGATCCGCAGCCCGATGGCGTGTTCGACTATGTGGAAGGCTATACTGTGATCCCGCAATACAGCAGGGTAATGTTTCCATTATTACAGCCGTTCGGGAGAGATCTTGCGCCAAAAGTTTTTAGCGATACCACCATCGCAAAAGACAGCTTATTTTATCCATTATATGATTCCATAAAAGCTGTTGCCCAGCAGTTCCCAAACCTAAACAGGTTTGTACTGAAGGGCTCCGCAAAATCATCTGCAACTTCTGATATCAGCATTGGATATAATATCCCGCCGGGCTCGGTAAAAGTAACAGCCGGGGGACAACAGCTTAGTGAAAATATTGATTATACGATTAATTATGATCTGGGTACTATCAAAGTAATTAACCAGGCAATTATAAATGCGGGCATTCCTGTGCAGGTAAATTTTGAAAACAATGCCACGTTCGGGCTTCAATCAAAAAGCTATCTAGCTTTACGGCTTGATTACCTGGCAAAGAATACGGCCAAGGAACAGTTATCATTAGGCGCAACTATGGTGCGGCTGAGCGAAAGGCCCTTCTTTACCAAAGTTGATTATGGCGAAGACCCGATCAAAAATACCATGTATGGCCTTGATGCGAATTACCGCAGAGATGTTCCAAGGTTAACTAAACTATTAAATAAACTTCCTTTCTATAGCACCACAGCGCCATCCGCCATAAATGGTTATGCGGAGGTTGCCTTCTTAAAACCTGGCCATTCCCCACAAATAGGTAAGGGAAGTAAAGGAGTAATTTATATTGATAATTTTGAAGGAAGTAAAAGTGATATCGATCTGCGCTTCCCGCCTATATCATGGGCGTTAGCATCCACTCCGTTTGGAGCGACTGATGAAACCGGAAATATCACGCTATTTCCCGAAGCAGGTTTAAATAACAATCTTGATTATGGCAAGAACAGGGCGAAGATTGCCTGGTACCAAATTGAACCAACATTACAAGATCCAAAAAATGTCAACAACCCTTTAAAAGGACAAAAAACTGCTTTGTCAGACCCAAGGATACGATCTGTTTCACAAACAGAAATTTTTCCTCAGAGAACTACCGACTTTGGGCAAAATCAATTAATCACCTTTGACCTGGCTTATTATCCAACGGACCGGGGCCCATACAATTACGACGCAGCCAATGTAAATGCAGCAGGTAAATTATTGAATCCAAGGCAGCGCTGGGGCGGCTTAATGAGAAATATTGACCAGACAGATTTTGAAACTGCTAATGTTGAATACATTGAATGCTGGATTCAGGATCCCTTCATAAATACTGCCGACAGGCCAAATGCCGATCAATCAGGTGGTGGTAAATTCTATATAAACCTTGGTAATATCTCAGAAGATGTTTTGAAAGACTCCAGAAGATTTTATGAGAATGGGCTTCCGACACCAAATGCTCCATCGCAAATAGACACTTCCGTGTGGGGAAATGTACCACGCAATCCCATACAGGTAACGAATGCTTTCAGCAACGACCCGGCCGACAGGCCTTACCAGGATGTTGGTTTTGATGGCCTGTCAGATACTGCGGAAGTAACAAGAAGAAGAAATGATTATTTAAATATACTCGCCGCAAATTTCGGAGCAACCTCCAAAGTTTACCTGGATGCACTTTCCGATCCTTCTTCAGATGATTATCATTACTATCGCGGAGACGATCTTGATGCCCAGTCAGCAGATATTCTTGCCCGCTATAAAAGATTTAATAACCCGCAGGGAAATTCTCCCATAGCCGATAATAATGCACAATTTTCTTCAGCAGCAACTTTATATCCTGACCAGGAAGATGTAAACCGTGATAACACGCTGAATGAAACAGAAGAATATTTTCAATACATAGTTGACCTGAAACCGCCGGCTGATCCGGCTATGCAAATAGGCCAAAATTTTATTGTTGATAAAAAACTAGTAAACGTAAAGTTGGTGGACGGCAATACACGCGCCGAAACATGGTACCAATTGAGGATTCCGATAAATTCTTATAATAAAAAGATTGGGAACATTCCGGATTTTAAATCCATTCGTTTTATAAGAATGTTCTTAACTGATTTTACTGACAGCGTTGTGGTACGTTTTGGCAAACTGGATCTTGTTAGAAATACATGGAGAAAATTTCAGTTCAGGCTCGACTCGACCGGGAATTACAGTCCCGAGATCACCACCGATTTTAATGTAGGCGCTGTAAATATTGAAGAAAATGACAAGCGTAGTCCCCTCCCGTATCGCACACCAAGGGAAATAGAAAGGGTGCAAACATTGAGCAACAATGGGGTGAATCTCTTGCAAAATGAACAAGCCCTTACGGTTAAGTTTTGCGATCTTTCACGCAAGGATGGTAAAGCAGTTTTTCAAACATTTGCTAACAGGGATTTAAGGCAGTTTAAAAAACTCGAAATGTACATTCATGCTGAAAAGGCGCAGAATACTCCTTTGAATGATGATGATCTGTACGCGACTGTAAGAATGGGAAGTGATTTTGTTTCCAATTATTATGAGGTAAGAATCCCATTAAAACTTACACCGCTTAATACCGGCCTCGATCCAAACAGTGATGCTTATAATGATACCCTGTGGCGCATGGCCAATAATCTCGACCTTGAATTGCAGGAACTCACGCGGATCAAAACAGCGCGAAATCTTTCAAGCTCCCCGATAAATGTTTTGTACTCAGTGCTTGAGGGCAACGGCCAGACCTACTCGATTATGGGTAACCCCAACCTGGGCGAGATAAAGGGAATTTTAATGGGCGTAAGAAATGATAAAGTAGAGGGTGCCTGCGGTGAACTTTGGTTTAATGAACTCAGGCTTTCATCGCTTGACGAGAAGGGCGGCTGGGCAGGCCTGGCCCGCATTGATGCAAACCTTGCTGACCTTGGAACCATATCAGTTTCAGTCAATACACATACTACGGGCTTTGGCACATTGGAGCAAAAAGTTAATGAAAGGTTCAGGGATTATTTTCTCCAGTTTGATGCTGCAGCCAATCTTGAACTCGGAAAGCTTTTGCCTAAAAACGCAGCTTTATCAATACCCTTCTACGCCAGCATTACACAGTCGATCAGCACACCGGAATACGATCCGTTTGACCTGGATCTTAATTTAAAACAAAAGATAAAGCTTGCTCCTGCCAGCCAGCGGGATTCAATAAGGAAACAGGCAATCGATTTTACATCTACCAAAACAGTAAGCTTTACAAACGTTCATAAGAACAGGACCAACAGCAAAAAGCCAATGCCGTGGGATGTGGAAAATCTTGACCTGAGTTATTCCTTCACAAAAACAACTGCACACAACCCGCTTGTAGAGTACAACGATGTGACGAAACAGCGAGGAGGCCTTGGATATAACTATGCACCACAACCAAAGTTTTTTGAGCCTTTTAAAAAGCTTTTCAAAAAAACAAAGACACATTGGTTTGACCTTATAAAAGATTTCAACGTGAACCCGATTCCATCACAACTGACGTTTAAGGCCGATGTCTTCAGGCAGTTTGGAGTAATAAAACCAAGGAGCATTGGTGACGATAAATATGTAATTCCTGAAACCTATGACAAGTATTTCACTTTCGACAGGAGCTATATTTTTCGCTGGGATCTTACTCATTCATTGAACATAGATTATTCTGCATTGAACAATGCAAGAATTGATGAGCCATTCGGGCGAATTGATACAAAAGAAAAAAAGGATACTCTTGAAAGAAATTTCTTTAGCGGCGGGCGGAATACGTTGTTTACTCAATCAATTAATTTTTCTTACAATGTTCCACTCAATAAGTTTCCGTTAACTGACTGGACCACATTGAGGTTACGCTATTCGGCAAATTACCGCTGGATAGGCGCTTCGAGGCTCGCAGTAAATCTTGGAAATTTCCTGGAGAACGGCCAACAGGAAGAAGCCAATATGCAGCTTGACTTTACAAAACTTTATAGTAAGTCGAAATGGTTAAGGGCACTGGATCAACCGAGGTCAAAGGCTCAAAGCGACACAACAACAAACGCGGCTAAGGGTGATACTTCTGCCTTAAAAAAACCAAATCAAAAAGTAAAAAAAGATCCCAAAGCATTACCTGAATTAAGCGGCGCTGTAAGAGTCTTTGGAAAAATACTAACGAGTATAAAATCGGTGAACGCCACGCTTTCACAAAATAGTAACACGAGGCTGCCGGGATATACTGACAGCACAAAAATACTGGGAGAAAATTTCCGCAGTATGGCGCCAGGCTTTGATTTTATTTTGGGAAAGCAACCGGATAGTAGCTGGCTGAACCGGGCTGCAGACCGGGGACTCATTTCAAAAGATTCGAACTTCAATGATCTGTTTGTACAAAATTTTGATCAGCGAATTACAATATCAGCGCAACTTGAACCTGTGCGTGATCTTACTATTGATGTAAATATTGATAAAACTTTCAATAAAAATTATTCGGAAACCTTTAAGGATACTTCCGGTACAGGCAATGGATTTGCACACCTTACTCCTTACATCGGTGGTGGGTTTAACGTAAGTTATATAGCCTTCAATACCTTATTCGAAAAATACAATCCCAACCAGATTTCCGGAACATTTATAAAGTTCCAGGATTACCGGCAGGTATTATCGAAACGATTGGGCGCATTGAATACCTATAGCAAACTCGCGGGAAATCCAGTAGGGGCCGATGGTTATGCTTTAGGCTATGGACGCTACGCTGTCGATGTGCTGGTTCCTGCTTTTATCGCGGCTTACACCGGCCAGGACCCAACAAAAGTTTCGCTGGTAAAACAAAATAATCGCAATTTAAAATCAAATCCATTCAGGGATATATTGCCAAAGCCAAACTGGCGAATAACGTATAACGGACTCAGCAGGGTGAAAGGCCTGGACAAAATATTTACAAATTTCTCGCTTACGCATGCATATAATGCGAGCCTGGGAATGAACAGCTTTACTTCAGCCTTATTATATCGTGATGTTTCAAGATTTGGATATCCGTCCTTTATAGATACCGTTTCCAATAATTACATACCGTTCTTTTTAATTCCGAATATAACTATACAAGAACAATTTGCCCCCTTAGTTGGTATCGATATGAGTTTCACCAACCAGCTTTCGTTGAAATTTGAATATACCAAGCAAAGACAGCTCAGCCTTAGCCTGATTGATTACCAGTTGAGTGAAGTGCGTTCTACAGAATATACGTTTGGCGGCGGTTTCCGTAAGCGTGGATTAAAGCTTCCTTTCAAAGTACCCTTTACAAAACAGGATACAAAGAAACTGGATAATGAAATTAATTTCAGGCTGGATTTCAAGATAAGAGATAATGTAACTTCCAATAGCCGCCTCGACCAGAACAGCGCATTCGCAACAAACGGAAGTAAGGAAATTACCATAAGCCCTACGATTGATTATTACATCAGCAATCGCATCAATGTAAAATTGTACTTCGATCAGAGAAGGGTGAATCCATATATTTCTTCATCGCCGCCTACGGTTGATACGAGGGCAGGTGTGCAGGTGAGAATATCGTTGTCGCAGTAATATTCCACTGCCATATTCTTAATTTTAATGGTCACAA
Organism: Chitinophagales bacterium; assembly: GCA_038251675.1. Classification (GTDB taxonomy): domain Bacteria; phylum Bacteroidota; class Bacteroidia; order Chitinophagales; family Chitinophagaceae; genus Ginsengibacter. The sequence continues at coordinate 13,082 of JBBSBD010000133.1, forward strand.
TTCTATGAATCTTGTGAAAGTGAAGAGTTATAGTGGAACAAAAGACTGCTGAGTTTAAATATTGACTTGCATACATTCCAGGTCAAATGAGGGGTTTTGACAAAACCATTTAAACTTGAAGCAACTCTTAATTCCATAAAACAATACAACGGGCAAATCAAATTCTGCTACCCAAAACCCTTTACCATAAAGCAATTGAGCTGCAACGAAATACAGCGTCCAACAATTTGAATCTAACTATTTACAAAAAAAATTCCCGGTTTACTATAATTTAAAAACTGGATACCCTACCTTTGTTGTAGACAATTGAATTTATCAACCAGATGAAATCTTTCTTTACTATAAAGTTTATATGTATTTCTTCTCAGCCCATGGGTTGTTGTTGACCTTCGATGACTATCCATATTCCTACCATATTATTCCTAACCAAGTCCCAATTTTTTAACCGCTTTTTACAAGAGATAACTATTTAAAATGCATCCGCTTCAAAAACATATCTCTATTATATCAGAAAAGGTTGATGCTTTAAGCATTGAAGAGGTCCTTTCTGATTTAGCAGAACAATTTCCCGGCCAGGTAACATTTTCAACAAGCTTTAGTTTCGAAGATCAGCTTATTACTCATAAAATTTTGAAGAATCAAATTCCTATAAGCATTTTCACATTAGACACCGGACGTCTTTTTCCTGAAACATATTCCGTATGGAATTCTACCAACGAAAATTATAAGACTAAGATAACAGCCTACTATCCTGATCAATCTTTATTGCAGGAATTCGTTGCGGAAAAAGGCCCAAACTCTTTCTACGAATCAGTAGAGAATAGAAAAGGTTGTTGCTATATAAGAAAAGTGGAACCTCTTAAACGTGCGCTAAAAGGAAAGGCGATTTGGGTAACCGGTTTGCGGGCGGAACATTCTGAAAATCGCCAGGATATGCCCCAGGTTGAGTGGGACGAAGGAAACCAGGTTATAAAATACCATCCTATTTTACATTGGACAACTGAGGAAGTAAAACACTATATTAATAAGAATGATGTTCCTTACAACCCATTACACGACCGTGGATTTGTAAGTATAGGATGCGCTCCATGCACGAGAGCCGTAAGGCCCGGTGAAAGTTTCAGGGCAGGCCGCTGGTGGTGGGAAGACAGCACAAAAAAAGAATGCGGATTACATGTACACGTTGTTGATTAAAAATATGAATGAAAAAATTGAAAAATGACTAAACACTATTTAGACTACCTGGGTCAACTGGAATCGGAGGCCATTCATATTATGCGTGAAGTCGCAGGTCAGTTTGAGCACCCTGCGTTGCTATTTTCAGGCGGTAAAGATTCTATTACACTCGTCCACCTTGCATTAAAAGCTTTCAGGCCCGGTAAGTTTCCTTTTCCATTAGTACATATTGATACAGGACATAATTTCCCCGAGGCACTAAATTTCAGAGATGCTCTTGTAGAAAAAATAGGCGAAAAATTAATCGTGAGGAAAGTAGAAGATACCATTAAAGAAAAAAATCTTACTGAACTTAAGGGAAAGTTCAACAGCCGCAACGCGCTGCAAACTTATACACTTCTTGATATTATTGATGAATTCAAATTTGATGTGTTGATAGGTGGCGCAAGAAGGGACGAAGAAAAGGCAAGGGCAAAAGAAAGAATATTTTCTGTAAGAGATGAGTTCGGACAATGGAATCCAAAACTGCAACGCCCTGAACTTTGGAACACCTACAACGGTAAAATTCACAAGGGCGAAAACGTTCGCGCTTTTCCCATAAGCAACTGGACAGAACTGGATATTTGGAATTATATCCGCAGTGAAAAAATTGATCTGCCTTCTATATATTTCGCACACGAAAGAGAAGTAATTGAATATGACGGCCAGTTAGTAGCTGTATCCGAGTACATGCAACTAGAACCAACCGATGTTGTTTCAAAAAAACGAGTAAGGTACAGAACAGTTGGTGATATGACTTGCACTGCAGCAGTGGAATCCAACGCAACACTAATCGATGACATTATCACGGAAATAATTGCAACTAAAACAAGTGAGCGTGGCGAAACAAGAATTGACGACAGGGTTTCAGAAGCCGCGATGGAGGATAGGAAAAAGGGTGGATATTTTTAAATCACCCCTAACCCCTAAAGGGGAATATGAGAAATTAATTTTAAAACATTTTTTTTAATCATCAGTGACGAATTACAAGTTGAATACTGATACAAACTAAGTTCCCCTTTAGGGGACAGGGATCTTATGGATATACTAAGATTTATTACTGCAGGAAGTGTTGATGACGGTAAAAGCACATTGATCGGGAGATTGCTCTATGATAGCAAATCAATATTAATTGATCAGTTGGCTGCAATTGAAAAACAAAGCAGGAATAAGCAAAATGGCGAGATAGACCTTGCCTTACTAACAGATGGTTTACGTGCGGAGCGTGAGCAGGGAATCACCATTGATGTTGCTTATAAATATTTTTCAACCCCTAAAAGAAAGTTCATTATTGCTGATGCACCCGGGCACATTCAGTACACGCGAAATATGGTTACAGGCGCATCTAATTCTGAACTTGCAATAATATTGGTTGATGCAAGAAACGGAGTGGTAGAGCAAACACGCCGTCATTCAATCATAACTTCTCTTTTAAACATTCCGCACGTTGTTGTGGCAATTAATAAAATGGACCTGGTTGATTATTCACAGGATGTATATAACAACATTGTGATTGATTATGTGAAGGTGGCAGAATCTTTAGGCTTGAAAGATGTTACTTATATTCCAATCAGTGCATTGAATGGCGATAACATTGTTGAAAAGTCTGAAAAATTTCCATGGTACGAAGGCGAGTCTTTACTGCATCTTCTAGAAAATGTAGAGCTGAGGTCCGATATCAATTTAACCGATGGAAGATTTCCTGTGCAGCTTGTAATTCGTCCGCAAGCAGCAGAACTTCACGATTACAGGGGATATGCAGGTAAGATAATAAGCGGCGTTTATAAAAAAGGTGATAAAATTATTGTTCAGCCTTCGGGAATTGAAAGCACTATTAA
>JBBSBD010000134.1:0-16093 GCA_038251675.1 Chitinophagales bacterium
AGCGCTTTTTAAAAACTTTAGTGATCAAATAGTCGAAATCAGTGATGAAGCGTGAAAATGGAACGAGATTAGAAGTAAAAGAAAATGGTGCCGATCAAAATTTAGAAGACCCTTTTGGTAGACGGGTGACGGAAGAAATTTGCAATACCAGGAAGCTTCGTAAATCGCACAAGAGCGGCTGTATTTACGAAAGCTTTTTTATTAACTTTCGTAAATAAAAGAGTTAGCGTTCATTGTAATGAATGACACAACTAAAACTATAAGTTCAACTACTCAACTTTTGAATTAGCAAGCAGGCACGAATAAATTTTTTGAATATAAATACATTTTTATTGTTTATCAATAATTATTTATTACATTTGCGATATAATTTAAACTCTAAACAATTATGTCAAAAACAAACAACTTCGTATTTTGGGGCTTATATTTTGTGGCTTGGCTCATCTTTGTCGGCCTGTGCATTGAAGCCGGAGGCTTATTAGTAAATTTCTTTTTCAGTCTGTATAAGCCTGAATTTGTCCAAAATCTTTATCAAAAGTTGGACTTAACTGAAATGTATAAAGACAGTAGATTAGCTTTTTTCGGCATCTATAGCTTTATTCTAATCATTTCAATTTTAAAAGCTTGCCTATTTTACATAGTTATCAGACTAATGCACAAAATGGATTTATCAAAACCGTTCAACACTTTCGTTGCGAGACAAATTTCACAAATTAGTTATTACACCCTTTCAATTGGACTGTTAAGTTACATTGCAAGACAGTTAGCTAAAAATTTAATACATCATGGTTTTGTTACCGACAACTTAAACCAATTTTGGGCAGACAGTCAAGCATTTATTCTAATGGGAGCTGTAATTTATATTATTGCGACTATTTTCAAAAAGGGAGTAGATATTCAAAACGAAAACGATTTAACTGTTTAGCTATGCCAATCATTGTAAACTTAGACGTGATGATGGCAAAGCGTAAAATTTCTCTGAATGAACTTTCTGAAAGAGTTGAATTGACATTATCTAATCTTTCCATCTTAAAAACGGGCAAAGCAAAAGCGATACGTTTTAGCACTTTAGACTCCATTTGTAAAGCCTTAGACTGCCAACCAGGTGACATTTTGGAATACGTTAGTGACGAAAAAAGAACAACGAACCGCTAACATTATGCGTATTGAAGAAAGCCCCCCGATTTAAAAGTTGATTGAAGAAAATAAAAAGCCTCCGAAATTAATACAACGGGGGCTTTTTGCAATACACTGTTCAACGACACCGCCAGTGAAGTGGCTGCGATTCAGCTTCCGCCGGTTTCCTTCTTCTTGCGAAAGCCCAGCCTATCCATTCGTGAAAGCCAAGGTCTTTTTTCCAGACCAGCCGGAAAATAATTGATGTCTTTAACCTAACCATTGACGATCCTTCAACTTTTACTTTTATCAGAGCATTTCCATAGCTGCATTAATGGAAATGATTTTCTAATTTAGTAGTCCATCAGACATTGTTTCCATACCCTTCAGAATTTTATGATAATCACAAATCAATTTCAATGAAGGACATGATCCCCAAAAAAATTCTCCCGCTATTCCTGTTCGCTGCTTTATACTTTCCTGTAGGTGTATTTGCACAGTATGACATGCATCATGACTCAACTGCACAAAATATTATTTCAGGCGTAGAACCACAGCCCCTACTCGCACAGGCTATTCGCCTGAAGGATGCTTTATCTTTTTTGGGAAGCCCTTTGTCGCAACACGATGAAAAGCGTTTACTTGCTTTGCAGCACCAGGCGCTTACGCCGCAGTTGGTAAATGATGTACAGGCTATTCTCGATCCTTATTGCCTTGCCTTTATAAACATTAATCCTGAGGCTCGAGTAAAGGTTGAAAGAGGGCCCACAAAGGCAAAGCTGATCCAGGACGGTTGGGTTAGTTTTTTAGTGAAGGTAAATAATGATGCAGGAGTAACTGCACAACTGGTAGCCGAAAGTCCTAATGCAGCAACTCCATTATATGCACCTTCTTTTGATCCGAAAGTTGACGAGAAAAAAGTACTTACACCCGGCCAGGTCGCCAATCGTTTTCTCGAAATGGAGGTGTACCGTAACCGCCCGCTGCTTCCAAATCTTTCAGGGTTAAAACTGGAATACGCCGTCGTGCAGATATACAGTAAAGACAGTGGCCAACGGGAAGTGGAAATGGGTTTTAATATCGGGCAGGGTACGCAGGACATTGGTTTTCGTAACACGATCAATATACTTTTTACTATAAGCCCTTCAGTAAAAGTTATATTCCATATTAAAGATGATGACGGCTCTCCCACAATGGCATCGTTTCTTATAACGGATGGCATAGAACATATCCTGGATGATAGTGTGAATACCATGGAAAAAGGAGACTTTCGATTGGTGGCGGCGCAGCGTGACTTCCGGTTGAACTTTGAATCATTCAAAGATTATAAAGCTCCTAACGAGCTTACAGGTATTTATCCTTTGCCCTCAAGACGCGTGGCTGCTTATGATGAGTATCCTGATTTCTTTTTTCAATCACAAATCTATCGCGCTGACGGAGAACATGTGGAACTCCCTGCCGGTAAGTATAATGTTACGTTTACAAGAGGCCCTGAATATATTCCTCAAAAAATGCAGCTTATCGTTCCTCCAAATGTTAGTTCTTACGAGGCCACGTTTACATTGAAACGGTGGATCAACATGGAGAAGCTTGGCTGGTATAGTGCGGATCATCATGTGCATGCTGCGGGTTGCAGTCATTATGATAGCCCCGAAGAAGGTGTAAAGACAATAGACATGTGGCGACAGGCTTTGGGTGAAGATTTGAATGTAGCGGCTGTGCTTGCCTGGGGGCCAAGCTGGTATCATCAAAAAACTTTCTTCACGGGAAAAGATGATCCGCTTTCAACATCCACAAACATTATACGCAATGATGTGGAGGTATCCGGTTTTCCTTCGTCGCACGCCGGCCATGTCGATCTGCTCAGGCTTAAGGAAGATGATTATCCCGGTACAACAAAGATTGAAGAATGGCCGAGCTGGACGATGCCTGTTCTTGCATGGGCAAAATCGCAGGATGCTGTTACAGGTTATGCGCATTCGGGCTGGGGCCTGGAACCCACTGAGCCAACGAAAGACTTCCCTAATTATGTATTGTCAAAAATGGACGGCATAGGTGCTAATGAATATATAGTTACTGTTACACAAAATGTAGTTGACTTTTACAGTGCCGGTAATACACCTGCTCCGTGGGAATTGAATATGTGGTATCATACGCTCAATTGTGGTTTTACTACCCGGCTGAGTGGCGAAACGGATTTCCCCTGCATTTTTGATGAGCGTGTCGGATTGGCACGCAGTTATTTTAAACCTGATGGCGCACTTACCTATGACCGTTATGTAGACGCCATCAAAAAAGGCCGGTGCTATGTTTCAGATGGCAGTTCACATATTATTGGTTTCTCCGTTAATGGATCAGAGCCCGGTGTAAAAGATAGCAAACTCTCTTTAAATGGTAAGCAACCAGTAAAGATAACAGCGAAAGTGATTGCGAATCTTTCAGCACAACAGGATGCTGCAGGTGAAGACATTGCCCAAAGAGCAATGACGGAGCAACCTTACTGGAACATTGAGCGGGCACGCATCGGTAAAACACAAAATGTACATGTGGAATTAATTGTAAATGGCGAATCGGTAGATAAAAAAGAAATTGTTGCTGATGGAAAATGGCAGGATGTAACTTTTAATTACTCCATCAACAGATCATCGTGGGTTGCCTTAAGAGTGTATCCAAGTTCACATACCAATCCTGTTTTTATTATAGTGGATGGCAAACCCATTCATGAACTTAAAAGCGCTGAGTGGTGCCGGAAGGCAGTAGATCAATGCTGGAAAATGAAGCAGGGAAACATTCGTGATGCAGAACGCCCTGCGGCTGAAGAAGTGTATAACAAAGCACGTAAGATTTACGATGGGATTATTAAAGAATCATCTGGTGAATAGTGTGAATTAAAAAATACCAGAAAAAACTATGGAACACGAAATGAAAACACCCATTGAAAATAAAGATTATCAAGGGATCAGACAGTTACTTGCAAATTATCCAAACCTTGCAAATGAAGGAATCACGATACCTTACGACAGTAAGTGCAAAACGAAGGCTCACCTCCTTCATAGAATTTGCGACGCCGTATTTGCAAAGAAAATTACTGATGAAGAAGCTATTGAAATTGCAAAAATACTTTTACCCAATACGTGGTGTGACCACTCATGTTCCGATCCGTGCGTCCATCCACGTTAGTTGCTGCCATTCTTCGCCTGCATACAACAAGCCATCTTCATCTGCATGAATATTATAGAAAGCCAGGCAGGCTTTTAATAAAGTTGATAATTTTGTCACACAGCCGACAGGCACACAATAAGGCAGAAATTACCTTTGTAAAAGTTTTAACTCTTATTCGAATCTTAATATCGGCAGCTTCGTATAATGAGATATATTAAGTATTCATCTATTTTTTTTAAACCTTAATTATTACATCATGAAAGTAAATGGCATGGCAATTTTTACCTGGGCTTTACGCATAGCTGCCGCATTGATTATGTTGCAAACACTCTATTTTAAATTCACTGCAAATCCGCAGTCGGTTAAACTCTTTACAATTTTAGGAATGGAGCCCTGGGGAAGAATAGGAACCGGTGTAATGGAACTTATTGCCTCTGTGCTTATATTAATTCCCCGAACAACAATCTTTGGTTCACTTTTAGGCCTTGGATTAATGTCCGGAGCTATTTACTTTCACCTTACAAAGCTGGGAATTGTATTCGACGGAGATGCAATACTGTTTACGTACGCGGTTATTGTTTTTGTTGCGTGTGCTCTTCTTACATTTATTTACAGAAAAGAAATTTTAAATTTGGTAAGCTCTGCAAAACACGTTCAAAAGTTTTAAAATTAACAATATGAAGATTGAGAAAACAATTCAAAACGTACTGACGCAATTATGTGATTCTATGCATCAACTTACTAACGAGGAATATTCAAGCCCGGTAGGCATTCTTTCCAATGCCACCATCGGACAACATGTAAGGCACATTGTGGAATTATTTGTTTGCCTTTTTAACGGCTATGAAAAGGCACAGTGAATTACGATGAAAGAAAAAGAGACAAAAGAATAGAGACTGATAAAGATTTAGCTATCGGGCTCCTGCAAATGATAAGTAACAATATAGGAAAAACAAATAAAGATCTGCAACTTGAAGGAAGCTATGATGATCATTCCTGCGAATACATTATCAATACAAATTATTACCGCGAAATAGTTTATAACCTTGAGCACACCGTACACCACATGGCATTAATAAGAGTGGGCATCACTGAAGTTTCTGCTATTGCGATTCCCGAAGAATTTGGTGTAGCCTCATCCACCATTAAATACCGGAAAGAATGTGCACAGTAACTTTTATTCCCCTAAAAAATAAATATTTTCTCACATCAAATCGTGATGAAAAATACAGCCGTAAGAATGCAATTCCACCTGCAATCCATACGGTGGGCAAAAGCAAGTTGTTGTTTCCAAAAGACGCAAGTGCCGGGGGAACATGGATCGCTCTGCATGAGAATGGAAACGCTGCCGTGTTGCTAAACGGCGCTTTTGTGAAGCACAGTTACAGCCCAACTTATAAAAAAAGCCGGGGTCAAATTTTACTGGATATTATTGAGGCAAATAATCCTGTAAGGTATTTTACAAAATTGGATCTCAGGTTGATTGAGCCATTCACTCTTGTTGTTCTTGATGACAATTTCCTTTATGAATGCAGGTGGGATGGTGGTTTGCAAAAGTATTGCCTGCAGTTGAAAAAGAACCGCCACTACATCTGGTCATCTTCCACGCTATACAATGATACTGTTGCTAAAAAAAGAGAGCAATGGTTGGCAGCATTTTTAAACAAACATCCAAATCCTACCCGGGAGAATATTTTAGATTTCCATCAATGTGGCGGAGAAGGCGCCAAAAAAAATGATTTAAGAATAGATCGCGAAGGCCTTGTATCTACGGTAAGCGTTACAAGTATTTCACTTGACAATGAAACCGGCAATATGAAATACCTGGATCTTAAAGAAAATAAAGTTTCTGAAGAAGAAATAAATTTTCTCTACTCACTTCAGGATGAAGCCTTTTATTAATCCAGGATTATGCTTACAAAAATATTGCACCGGCCATTTTTTATAAAATTATTAAACTGGGAATACTGGCCCTTTCACATTGTGTATGCACCGGTCTATATTTACTGGGTGTGGCTTGGATTAAGATCTCGTTCATTTTTCTTTTTTAATACTTCCAATCCTTCCATAAAGAACGGCGGTTTTCTCCTTGAATCAAAAAAAGATATTTACGACCTTATGCCGCAGCAATATTACCCGGCAACTTTATTTTTCAAGGCAGGAACAAATACTGACATGGTTGTTAAAGAAGTTGCTACACAGGCATACTCATTTCCTCTCATCGGTAAACCGGATATTGGGGGGCGAGGCAGAGGTGTAAAAAAACTGGAGAATATGGAAGAAGTAATTGCCTACGCAGCGGCTAGTAAAGTAGATTACCTATTGCAGGAATATGTGCTTTACGAGAATGAAGCAGGCATATTTTATTATCGTTATCCAAACGAAAAGAACGGGCACATTTCAGGAATTGTCCATAAAGAATTTTTAACGGTTGAGGGTGACGGTCATTCTTCTATCGAGGACTTGCTTAAGAAAGAGAAACGCTTTATACTGCAGTTGGCGACTTTGCAAATGACAAATAAAGACGAATTGCAAGTCGTATTAGCTGCCGGAGAAAAATATTTACTCGTACCGTATGGCAATCATGCAAGGGGTGCAAAATTCCTTGATGTAAGTGACATGATTGATGAAGCGCTCACCAAATCGATGGATAAAGTAAGTAAACAAATTAATGGATTTTATTTTGGAAGATTGGATATAAAGTACAAGTCCTGGGAAGATTTGAGGCAGGGTAAAAATTTTTCCATCATTGAGCTAAATGGCGCGGGTAGCGAACCAACACATATTTACGATCCCAAACATTCTATCTTCTTTGCATGGAAAGAGATCATAAGGCATTTGAATATTCTATCCAAAATTAGCAGGATCAGCAAAGCTCAAAATAACATTCCTTACATGAACCTTACTTCAGGCCTGCAAATGATCAGGGACAACAGTCGGTACGAAAAAATGATGAACGAAACTTAAAAAAAACGGGATGTTTATATTTCTTAAATTGCCGCCATAAAGGACTTAAATAATAGTCATTAAAAAAATACCTTTACTAAAATTAAATTTATGTCAATTAACTGGAAGGGAGTATTTCCCGCACTTACAACAAAATTTACAAGCGATGATGCTATTGATCTTGAAATGTTTAGGATAAACCTCGATGCACAAATGAAGGCTGGAATTCACGGGATGATACTCGGAGGGTCTTTGGGCGAAGCCAGTGTAATAACAACTGAAGAAAAATCTACATTAGTGAAATTTGCTGTGGATTATGTTGAAGATAAGATACCCGTTATACTAAACATTGCCGAAGGCGCCACACGTGAAGCTATTAACCAGGCTTCCCTGGCAAAAGCGTGGGGATGTAAAGGAATTATGGCATTGCCGCCCATGAAATATAAAAGTGATGAAAGAGAAACAGTTACCTATTTTAAAGAAATAGCAAACTCAACAGACTTGCCCATAATGATCTACAACAACCCTGTTGATTATAAAATAGAAGTAACGCCGGATATGTTTGCCGAACTAATTGAATGTGAAAATATACAAGCAGTAAAAGAATCAACAAGAGATGTAACGAATGTTACCCGCATGATTAACAGGTTTGGCGACCGCCTAAAAATTCTTTGTGGTGTTGACACGCTTGCAATGGAGGAATTATTAATGGGTGCAGATGGCTGGGTGGCTGGACTTGTTTGCGCTTTTCCTGCCGAAACCGTTACTATTTTCAATCTTGTAAAAGCTGGCAGAATAAGAGAAGCGACGGAAATATATCGCTGGTTCATGCCATTACTTGAACTGGACATCCATCCTAAACTTGTACAATATATTAAGCTGGCTGAAACGCAGGAAGGCATCGGCACAGAAAAAGTGCGTGGGCCGCGACTCACTTTAGTTGGAGAAGAAAGGAAACAAATTTTGAAAATTATTAATGATGGCATTGCATCGCGACCAGATTTGAATAAATATTCACAGCCTGCAAAAAATTATAGTGCTCTTTCTAAAAGTATGTCGATATAAAATTGTGATAACAGTCATACAGTTTCGTTGCCAGTAAAATATTTGATCTTCACCAGGGCGAATTAAACAATCTCATGAAACATATTTTTCATTGTATTGATGCGCATACATGCGGTAACCCCGTGCGGCTCGTTGCTAAAGGCGGCCCTCAATTACTCGGTAAAAATATGAGTGAAAAGCGGCAGCATTTTTTACAGGAATTTGATTGGATAAGGAAGGGATTGATGTTTGAGCCAAGAGGCCATGACATGATGAGTGGAAGTATTTTATACCCTCCGCATGATCCGGCAAACGATGTGGCTGTTTTATTTATTGAAACCAGCGGCTGCCTGCCCATGTGTGGCCATGGCACCATAGGAACTATAACCGTTGCGATAGAGAACGGATTAATCATTCCTAAAACACCGGGTATCGTTCGCATGGAAGCTCCTGCGGGATTGGTTATTACCGAATATAAAACCGAAGGCGAAAAAGTAACATCTGTAAAACTTACTAATGTTCCGTCATTTCTTGCGATAGAAAATATTGAAGTCGAATGCCCCGACCTCGGCCTTTTAAAGGCAGATGTTTCATACGGCGGAAACTTTTATGCAATCATAGATGAACAGGAAAATTTTAAAGGAATAGAAAATTACACGGCCGGCCAATTGATAAGCTGGAGCAGGGTAATGAGAAAAAGGATCAATGAGAACTATGAATTTGTGCATCCTGAAAACATGACAATAAAAGGCTGCTCTCATATCTTATGGACAGGCAAAACTTTAGATAAAAATTCTTCAGCAAGGAATGCGGTTTTTTATGGTGATAAAGCAATAGACCGTTCTCCCTGCGGTACGGGTACTTCAGCAAGGATGGCACAGTGGTTTGCAAAAGGAAAATTAAAAAAGGGAGATTCTTTTATTCATGAAAGTATTATCGGTTCAAAGTTCACGGGTATTGTAGAAGAAATAACTGAAGTTGGCGGCAAGCCTGCAATCATTCCATCTATTGAAGGCTGGGCAAAAATATATGGAGAGAATACGATTACAATTGATGAAGATGATGATCCGTATGCGTTGGGATTCCAGGTGATATAGTTGCCTCTTAAATGTAAAACACAATAATGTCTAACTATTATAAGCAACAATATTTTTTAGTGTGCCAATACCATCAATACTAATTTCAATTTCGTCATGAACCTGTAATGTAAAATCATTCGGTGGTACAATGCCTGTACCGGTCATCAAAAAAGCCCCGTTTTCAAAGTCACATTCCCGGAATAAATATTCAGCAAGCTCATCGAAATTTCTTTTCATTCTATTTAGCTGAATGTCATTTTCAAAAACGGCTACCCCATTCCGTTTGATAGCAATAGATATTTTAGTTTCTAAAGACAATGGTTCTTCGGGCACATACAAACAAGGCCCAAGTGCAGCGCTCCTATTGTACACTTTTGCCTGCGGCAGATACAATGGATTTTCTCCCTCTATATCTCTCGAACTCATATCGTTTCCTATAGTATAGCCCTGTATTTTTCCGCTGGAATTTATGAATAAAGTAAGCTCCGGCTCAGGTACATTCCATTTAGAATCTTTACGTATAAAGACCTTCTCCTTGTGTGCTGCCACGCGATGGGGCTGTGCTTTGAAAAATAATTCCGGCCTTTCGGCATTATATACCTTGCTGTAAAAATCTGCACCTCCGGAATCTTTGGACTCTTCCATCCTGGCATCCCGGCTTCTCAAATAAGTAACTCCCGCAGCCCATACTTCCTGCTTGCTTATAGGAGCCTGGATAAAATTTTCTTCCATCGAAGAAGTCACCGCATCATCAAAATATTTTTCCTCATTTATTTGTTTACTTAAATATTCAAATAAATTATCGCGGTTAATAAGCCGGTCCCATTCTTCATTCAACAGGTAATTTTTACCATAGCCTTCGAGCAGAATGCCTTTTGATGTTTTGAATAATTTCATTTTTTAAATAAGGATTTACCAATTTTTTACTTCATCCAAATCTACATGCAATAAATGATTCGCCAATTCTCTTAGCGACGAATATTGGCCTCGTAAATGGATAACGGTTTGCTTGTACTCTTCCACTTCACCCGGCTTTAATTCCTTCACAGGTGATGAAGATTCTATTTCGTAAAACGGCCCAAGCTGGCTACCATCCTCCAGTGGGCCATCATTATAAGAATTTATGACATCTCCTTTGTAGGGGAACTTTTGAAGTTCCCATTTGGAGTTCACATACATTTCATCTTTATGCACTTCAGGAATTAAAATCGTAAGTACATTATTTTTAAAATCAAAACTGCCGACAACAGGGTTCGCAATTGCAGGAGATATACCAATCTTGCCACGTGATTTTCCATCACAGCGGAAATACAAAATACTGTCTTTCACTAATAGCCTGTCATGCGGAATTTCTCCAAAATAATTATCGGTTATAAAAGATCGTGCATCGGGCTGTGGAGAAAAAGGAATCATGACTTTTGTTTCAGGCGTCGGCGTCATCATACTCAATAACCAGATTGAAAGCAAACCACTTTCTTTTTTCCATTCATTATCTCCTGAATTTTTAATTTGATTGATGGATGAATACGCAACGTAATCAACATCTGAAGGAATATTAGTATTTAGAATTTGTTCAACAGCATTTTTATCTGGCAAAGAAATTTTCCTTTTAATATCCAGATGGAAAACCGAACCTGAATAATTTTTAATTACGGCGCTTTTAGCAAAGGTAGCTGAGGAACTATCCGATTGAATTACTTCAAATTTTTCCGTATCAATTAATGCAGGCACCTGCCAGTTCTTAATATTAAACGAGTCTCCTTTTTTAAAATAAACTGCATACTGCCCTCCTTCCGGTCCAAGCCAAAACCTTTCCTCACCCCCAACCGGATTAAATTGTTTTTTCTTTTCACCAGAAGATATAAGGTCATAATTTATCCAGCCATAGCTTGCACCGCTATCACCCGCAGCGGTACTTGTCATCACCCTTCCCTGGTACCCTGGGCTTAGCAAAACTTTTGCTTTTCCGCTTTGTAATTCAATAACATCCTGCGAATGCTTTTTTAAAAATGCTGCATCATAGCCGTAAGTGCCTTTTGTAAATTCTTCTACATTCATTTTCTTATCGGTATTATTATTACATGCGGCTGCAAGAATTGCAAGCAAAATCCAGCCAGCTCTTTGTTTAATCATATTATGGTCGTTGACAAATATTGAAGCTTCACACTATTAAGCAATCGTCCCAAATGGTTTTCCTTCTTTAATGTACTCTCTCCTGATACCCTCCAAAACATCTTCAAGATAAAGCTTTAATCTATTACCTCCCGTTTCATTTGCATGTGCAGGATCAATAACGTTCTCGCTGCCTGTTTCTGAATTTTCACCAGATAAATTCTGTCTCTTTTCCACGGCCTGTATGCCTGCAAAGTGGATTACATTTATTATGTTTCCACCGGTTAATTCATACTTCTTTACCTGTTCCGGAATGCCGTCAATAACTGCATCTTCGGGGAAAGATTTTTCCCAAATTTCCTTTCTTTCATCTTCATTGGGAATTGTAAATTTTACAATATCATTAAAGCGTCTTATAAATGCATCGTCAATATTATTCTTCATATTAGTTGATAAAATAACGAGGCCGTTGAATTCTTCAATGCGCTGCAGCAAATAAGAAACTTCCTGGTTGGCGTATTTATCATGTGCATCCCGTACGCCGGTACGCTTCCCGAATAATGCATCTGCCTCATCAAAAAAAAGGATCCAATCTTTATCTTCTGCTCTTGCAAATAATAGCTCAAGGTTTTTTTCCGTCTCACCAATATATTTTGAAACAACCATTGATAAATCGATTTTATAAACATCCTTTTGGGTTTCGTTTCCAAGTACATTCGCTGTGAGTGTTTTGCCTGTCCCCGGCGGGCCGTAAAATAAAACCCTGTATCCTTTTCTCAATCTTTTCTGCATTTTCCATTCATCCATTAATGCAGGGTTATAATCCATCCACTGTCTCAAACTTTTATAATGCCTCTTTACATCATTGTTCATTACGATATCGTCCGAGGTAAGTTCGGTTGTAATTTTTTTAGCCGGAAAATTGATTCCAAAATGTGGAGGCGCGGCAGCTCCAAAAAGAAACAGGTCAATATAATCATGGGCCATAATAATTTTACCGCTAAGGACAGGTTCGCCTGCGGGCAATTCTTCAAGCCATAAAATTTTTCGCTTTGCAAAATCATTATCGGACCAAAAAAGTTTTTCAACCTCCGCACGCCTGTTTACATCGTCACCGGCTAAGAGAAAAACCGCTGTTTGGCCTGTAGGTAAAAAGCCACGGAAATTTTTTCCTCTTACACCACCTATCTTAGGGAAGTCGCCAGAAGTTTTGAGCCTGTTTTCAATTGCTTTATCAAAAAGATCAGGTTGAACATGAGGTGCCAAAGCAATCAGCAACAAAGTGGATTCATAAATGTTCAGGTGATGTTTTAAAATAAACGTTCTCACCGGCAATTGCCAGTTGTTTAAATCGGGGATGCCGGGTTCCTGCTCCTGCTCACCATCCGGGAAATACGTAAAAAGCATGTATTTAATGAGTTGTTGGAGGTATTGAAATTCGTACAACATTGATTATTTTTTTGATGATAATACTATATGTCTCCATTTTTTGTTCACATTAGGCAATAGTTTTTTGTTATTTTTTGTTTCTAAAAAATTTAATAACTTCTTTTTTACCAGAAATTATTTGCAAGGTTCCTTTTTTAAAGTAGTGTCTAAAACTTCATTCCCTTTTGCAATAGGTTTATCCCATACAAGATTTTTTGTTCCTCTGCCTGAACCTTTATCACTCATGGTCTGCTTACCAATTGCCATCCATTGAGATTGGTTACAGGGATGTGCACCATCTCCGCTTAATAAAAAACCTTGGTTTATATCAATTGACCAATGATGAAGAAAATCAACATTTGTTTCTGCTGGTGTATTGCCTATTTTATTAATAACCAGCCAGATGTTAAACTTAGCTTTCATACATGCGGATTTTATAAAATCCTTTCCAGTATCAGGATGGGCAATATTGAAATTGACATTTGGTGTGTCATTAATTATTGGAACGGTAGGGTATTCTTGTGGGCCAAAATTATTTCCTTTATCATCATACCAGGGAGCCGGAACCGTTGCAGTTAGGGCATCCCTTGCATCCTTATTGGTGATATTTACAAAATTGTTATTCTCATAAGAAGCTCCGAAAGTTGCTGAATCAAGCGTTTGGATGAAACCGGTTTCCCATTCAGGCTTTGCATTTGCCTTTGGCGGTGGAGTAGTGCAATCGTGCAAATCTGCTTTTTCCTGCCAGGCAGGCTTTCCTGAAGTGCCTGAATTGAAATTTACTTTACCTGTTTTATTCGAGTTTTTAGCTACACATCCGGGCCCAACTACAACTGTACCCGCACCTGTATTGAAAACATCAAAATCATCATTGCACAAGGCAAATGTAGTTGTGCTTTTGTCTTTATTGACTTTTGTAACTTTTGAAATTGGCTTACAACCCATGCAATCTTCATCAGTGTCTTTTGGTTTAGGATTTGGCAATTCCTTTGCCGGTACTTTCCTGTCTAATTCATCCATAGTATTATGACCAACAACACCATCTATTTCGCGATCCTTGAAACCTACATCCTCTTGAAAATCAGCTACCGCACCCTTAGTTTCAGAACCAAAAACACCATCTGAACCAAACTGGGGAAGCGGATCATCTTCACCTTTATGAGTAAAATAATCGCTGATACCACTTTGGATTTTAGCTACAGCATTACCCTGGCTTCCGAATTTAAATAAAAGCTGATGATCAAAGCAGGCTTCCAATTGAGGGTCGCCTTTAAACCGGGGGTTTCTCAATCCTTCCCCATCCTGGCGGGTATTAGATGCAAGATTCGTGTTGTTTCCAATTTCAGAAAACACTTCGCTTATTCCTGAATTTGACTGTTCATTGGCAGATGCGTATTTGGCCACAGGTGTTTGTGCATTAGTGGTTCTTGTTTGAAAAAAAGAGGATTTATTATTTTGAACAGCCTTCCCAAAAAAAGGAAATTGTTCACTACTTTGGCTATTATGATAAAGATGGGCATGTTGCCTATGGTGATACCTTGATTCATGAGACATAAAAAATAATTTTGTTCAGAACAGGCCGCTACTTGTTGTTATTCTATAATTTAAATTTTCTTCAAAAATTCTTTCGCCAATTCATCATAATCTTCTGCCCCATGTGAATGTTTATCAAAATTAAAGATATCCGTTCCTGCTTCCTGTGCTTTGGCCAGTTGGATATTACTTCGAATATGAGTTTTGAATACCTCCTTTTCAAATTCATTTTCTAACTCCTGTTGCACCTGGCGGTTCATTGTTTTTCGATCGTCAAATTTAGTAAGAATAAATCCCAATAAATTGATCTTTGGGTTGAGCCTTTTCTTTATTGAATTAAATTGCCTCATGAAGCTGTGCACACCTTTAAGCGGCAAAAACTCTGCCTGCAATGGAATTATTAC
Source organism: Chitinophagales bacterium (assembly GCA_038251675.1). Taxonomy (GTDB): domain Bacteria; phylum Bacteroidota; class Bacteroidia; order Chitinophagales; family Chitinophagaceae; genus Ginsengibacter. The sequence continues at coordinate 14,825 of JBBSBD010000134.1, forward strand.
ATGATCGCATACAACGAGCGCATTAACGGTTAACATACCAATTGAATGAGGGCAGTCAATAAAAATAAAATCATAATCATTAATAACAGGTTGCAGTATCCAGGTTAAAACCTGTTCGCGACTGTACACACTTACCAGTTCCATTTCAGCATCAGCAAGTTCAATAGAAGCGGGAATAACGCTGAAGCCCGGCCTTATTTCTATGATCGCTTTTTTTACATCAGATCCCTCTCCTGTTATTTCTTTTTTTATTTCTGTATAAAGATTTGATTCAGGTTCATCCTTCATTCCCAATGATTGAGAAAGATTGGCCTGGGGATCTGCATCTACCAACAAAACATTCTTTCCTGATCGCTGCAGGGCCGCTCCGAGATTTATAACTGTCGTGGTTTTGCCGGAACCTCCTTTTTGTATGGCAACTGATATAACAGGCATGAGGTATTATTTGATTATGAAATAATTCCTTTAAAGGAAAAATATTAATAAATAATTTATTAAATCAGACGGAAACCGTCAGACTCAATCGTTAAAATAATAGAGCGCCTTTTCCCAAACACATTTTCCAACGGCTGCGCCCAACTTCTGCCCCAGGTCATTTGCTCTTTTAAAATGTATGCCGCCATACAAACGTGAGACACCTGCTTCTTCCGCGGCGGCAGTAAGTGTAGGCCAGTCAAGCATTATGTCGGACGAGGGCGTTTTACCTTGTTCTATATTTGACGACCCTTTTTTTACCAGGAAGCAGCCTTCGAAGCTTTCTTTATGAGTATAAGAGTGCAAAATAAATGCGGCAGCTCTGCTGAAAGTGCTGTGCCCTGAAACATGTTCCGGGAATGGAGGCGTTATAAAATCAGTCCGCTGATAAGGCATCCAGTCCTTTCCATCCATCTCAACAATGCCTTTGAAAGGGCCACCCCATGCTTTAATAATCCTGCCGCGATACAATTCATGTATGGCTGTTATAGGCCGCACGGAATCATATCTTCGCTTACATTCCCAGCAAGCGATGGAGGCATCAAGCAAGGCATTAGTGAGCGCAAAAAATAATTTTATACAATCTTTATTGCCATACTTTTCTCTTTCGCAAATGAATTGACCAATCTCACACCAGTGGCCGGGAGGTGTATAAGAACCGGGACCATCTTCCCAATACTCCGCAATGGCTTTTTCCTTATCGTTGAGAGATTCACTTATGGAAATAATTTCCTGCGCCTGCTTTTTAAAATCATTTGGCGAATCTTTTATGTTATAAGGAGGTTCAGGCCTGAA
>JBBSBD010000135.1:0-16013 GCA_038251675.1 Chitinophagales bacterium
CTCTTCTGCGAAGAGGGCCATTCCTTGTGATTGATAATATTGATTTAATATAGTTTTATAATCACCCGTTCCAACTCCAAATAATGGACTTGGATTTGCCCGAAGTGCGGCATCCCAAAGGGTAAATCGCTCCCAATAATCATTCTGATCTCCTAACGAAAGAAATTGCTTATTCTGTTGAAAATTTAAAATCAGGCTGAACATGCATGCCGTCATAATGAAAACAAATATTACGACTCCGGTTTCCTTCCTACTCTTCTCACCTAGTAGATATTTTAGAACAAAAAAGGAAAAAACCAGTAGTAAACTGATGTAAGCAGTTTGACTGCCAGTCAGCATTAACATAAAAAAAAGAAAGACTAGGATCCCATTGATCCAATAGGGATTGAGTCTGACCGACCCATAATAGATAATGTACAGACCGTAGGTAATCGAAAAGATAAGATAATATCCAAAATAAGTAGGATGGAAATCCAATGCTTGAGTTAATTGATAGAAAAAAAACACTCGGACATCAGCTGTTTCTGAATACTGTAAAATGGAATTCGCCAAACTAATTAGGGAGGCCGCAAAGAGTCCTGTGGTAAAAGCATAGAAAATCTGATAAGATTTTCTAATATTAAAATTTCCAATCTTATAGAATATAAGCGGGAGTGCAAAAAAAATGAAATTAGTTTCAATCACTCGTAAACCTTGCTCCAGATTTTCGGTGTACACCAAGCCTAAACCCAAAATAATAAGGTAAAGAAGAATGTCCCAACTCCGCAAAAAGTAATTGGAAAAAGTGCCCTGACTAACAAAAAAAGAGAAAAACAGAACCACGATGGCTAATCGTACCGAGATAAACTGCGAAATTGGAACGGTAAAAATAAACAGCAGCACAAGCCACCAAAATATTTTTGATGTGCGTCCAATTCGATTCTTTAGTGAATATAATATTTGCACGAGCGAAGTATCTGAGGGCTTTAACAACAAGGGAGGCTTCGATTAAAATTTTTTTAAAAACACAAGTAATTTGCAACCTTCAATTTTGGTCACATACGCTTAATTCTTAAGTGCAATCACAAATACCGAAGGGTGCAATAAGTTCTTCTTTGATCATTTATTTTCAAATTGACTGGAGGGTAGGGGTTAACCTCCTTTTTTGCTAGCCCACAATCAACTGATAAATAGGAATAAAATATTGAATTAAAAAAAAAGAAAAAAACAATTCCCTTTTGCATAGAGAATGTTGACTCCACCAGAGAAATCAAGAGGAACAAGACAAGAAATTGCAAATAAAGTACATTTCTTTTTGAATATGATTGATAAAAAGAAACGCCAAATAATAATAAATTAGACATAACACCTAATAAACCAAGAGAGGCTGCACTATCCAAAAAAAGATTATGAGGATTGTAGTGTAGTTCGTAACCTTCTCTAAAATCTTCTCTTAAATATATCTTTTGCAACTCATCTTGCATGTCACCCGCTCCAACTCCAATTACTGGAGATTTGGAAAAAACTTCAATTGCTGAATTCCACTGTATAACCCGTCTATTTACTCTAAACGGTTCATTATATTGATGAATGTTTCGGTTTAGCAAGGCATCAAATTTATCTCTAACCGTTTGAGAGTTAATCCCCAATATCAGCATGCTCGCAAAGAAAATAAGAAACCCCACTATTCCGTACACCAATCTCTTCCTAACATACGATTCGTAAAATATGGTTACCCCGAATATGGTAATGTAAGAAAGAATTCCCACTCGGGAAGCTAGAAGCAGTAGAACTACGGATAAGTATACTACAAGTAAAAAAGTGATCCATCCTCGTAAGTCACCTTCCTTGTAAAGGAATAGAACTATAAAAACAGAAAAGGCACAATAGACTGAAAAATAGCTAGGGTGAAATCCAAATTGCTCGACTAAACTATCGGAAGAAAACAACCAATTTTTGGTTGGATCATAAACAATCCCCTCGCCATAATTTGTGACAAACGTATTAATGACGCAAAGCAAAGAAATAAAGATTGTTGAGGTTGCAAAATATTTGAAAACAACTTTCAACAATTTCTTATCAACTTCGAATGTGCCCATAAACACTAAAGGGAACACCAGAATTGCCAATCTCGTCTCAATCTTTGAAAAAAGTGGTTCAAAATTACTCGAATACAGTAAAGAAAATATTGTGAGTAAAAAATAAGAGATGAAGATTAAAAGATCTCTAATATTGTATTGAATTCTCCTTTTATAAACAAAAATCTCGATCAGCGATATCAAAACTAAAAAAATGATAGAATAGCTATTTAAGTTTATCCACTTAGTAGGGATTGTAACAACAACAGCTATTAAAGAAGCGATTTTCACTTTCTTTATGTCGATATCTAATTTCATTTCAGTATTTTATCGCGGTCAATTTCTGAGCTAATTTTGGTTCTTTTAGCCTTCACTCTTGTAAGATTTCATTAGGCCTATTTTTTCCAAATTTTACGATCAGCCAAAATAAACCAAATGCTTTCAAATATCGGGGCACAAATATTTTTGGATTTTTAACGCATCGAATGAGCCATCCTAAATACAATTTATCCGCCCATAAAGGCATTTTTGCTTGGCGACCGGTAAGAAAAGCAATTGCGGCTCCCGTACAGATTATCGCTGGTCTATAGCTTAAATTTCTTTTGAGATATGAACCCAATTTCTCTTGTGTACCCCCACCAATATTATTCAAAATGTAGCGTGGCTTCTTAATTTCAATTAATGAGAGTAACATAGGATCTATAACATTTTCCCCACCATAAAGAGGGGCATGATAAAGATCATCTTGGCCCAAAGTGAAGCCAATGCTTCTCAAATATAGGAGATTCGATATCCCTTCCTTCTCGCTTGGATTTATTAAAAAAAGGGAATCTGATGACTTAACCTGTTCGTCCGCAAGAAAAGCAACCAAGAATTTCCAACCGGATATCTTTTTAATCCTTTTATTAAAAAGTAACCGAAATAGTAGAACCATAAAGCCGCTGTCCGGAATAGCAATGTCAGCGTCAATTAACGAGCTATAGTATTGATGATCTTTTGTAATAGTACCCAGCCCCGGTCCAGATGGGACAACCAAAAGGCCGCCTGATTTTAAAATATCAATAACATCTTGCGGTTCACCGTTAAAAAAATTGATACCCAGAACAGAGACTTTACTATTTGAATTCATTCACATAAGGGAATTAAAGATAGAATAAATTTTATAATTATTTTCAGTTTGTTAAATTACACGTTCTCATTTTCTTTTAACCATCTCAAAGTTAAGGCTACCCCTTGTTTTACACTATATATTTGCTGGGGGGCGATCTCCAAAGTATCGCGAAGTAAGCTGATTGTATTATCTGTAATCATGTTTTTAAAACGAAAACTCTGAAGGGGAAATTTAATTCCAAAAATCGAAAGAAAGTCGCCAAACCAACTAGCAAATCTAATTATAACCAAGGGGACTGGGATAAGCTTTATTCCAAATTGACTTGCAATCTCAATGGCCCACGCATTAATGTTTAACCCAGGGTAATCACCGATATAGAGAACCCTCTTATTGACCAATTTCTTTTCACAAAACATTATCTGATCAATTTGATAGATGCTATTTCCTATAAATCCATAAGTTTTTGTGGCGGTCTTTCCTATGATGTTAAAATATGTTCTCTTCGCTACGTGGTGAAAAAAATCATTGTACGGATGTCCGAACCAAGGGCCCCAAATTGAAGTAGGTCGAATAATCACCCATTCAAACGTCTCGCTATTATATTTCTTAACAATGTTTTCGGTTCGGACTTTGCTCTCTCCGTAAAGTGTATGGGGGGCAAAATCGTCATAATTTGTAGGGTTATATCCTGGTACACAAACATACATACTCGAAGTAAAAATTACCCGTTTAAGGTTAACACATTGACTCAGCGCAACAAGTAAATTTTCTACTCCAATTGTATTTACTTTATATTCTTCTATAGACTGCTTTTCATCCAGATCTGTCCTGGCCGCCAAGTGTAATACATGAGTAGGATTAAAGTCGAGGACAGTTTTTTTTAAGTTGGGTAGGTTCAAAATATCTACAGCTTTCCAAAATGGAGTTTGGCTTTCATCCTTTGGCCTGGAAATGTCAATATTAAGCAAAGTGATTCCTTTACCAATATAATAACTCACTGCATTTGTTCCAATAAATCCAGACCCCCCGGTTATTAGTAATCGAATTTCGAGATGACCCTTCATATGAATTTCTAATAATTGATTTCTCTTAACCCGATCACAGCGATAAAAAACGAAATTTGCTAACCCAACACGCTAAAATATTCCTTCAATGAACACCTTTCTCACCTAGGATTTCCTTATTCAAAAGCTCACTCGCGTTTTTAACTGTATACATTTGCTGATTGGGTAGTAGGCTATACCCTGATTTAAATTCAAGACACTCTAGAACTCTTTTTGAGAATTCTATTGAACTCCTTGAAGAGCATACAAATCCGTTTGTCCTATTGTCTAAAACATCCTTTGATATTCCTATGTCAGTTGAAACCACTGGCGTGCCGCAAGATAAGCTCTCAAGTAAAGTCAAGGGTACAGATTCACTAATTGACGTAATCGAGAACACGTCCGCCATACTGTAATACCTACTCAACTCCACGGGATCATTCTCAACTCCGGCAAAAATAAAATGGTCACTTAGTTTCTTTGAGTGAATGTAGGTTTTAATTGATTGCTCGTATTCACCTGTTCCTACAATAATACCAATCCATACAAAGCTTGATTCATTATTCAGCATTTCAAGAACGTCAACGAAAAGCTCAAGGCCCTTTACAGCAGAAATTCTTCCAATAAAAAGGCAAATCTTTTTATCGTCTAATCTCAATTTTTGCTTTAGATTTTGGAAATCAGTATGCCGAAATTTGTCCGTGTCAACATAATTTGGAAATTCTATCACTCTTTCCCTGCCAATTAACCTCGCTCCCAATTTCGTGACGTCACTATTTACGGCAATCATTTTGAAGGCATTTTTTATTACGCGCGTTCTTAGTTTACCCCAGAGCGCTCTAAAAATTTTAAATTGAGCCAGCCTCGCACCTGAAACCTCTAAAGCATTTACATAGGTATGTAAATGGTGAATGTATGGTATCTTACTGAATGTAAGCCAAAAACAGAGCTCCTCCGAGTGACTATAAATAAGTTCAACTTCATGCACTTTGCAGTACTTTAGTAATCTCCACCCGAGTAAAAAGCCAAAAACCCTTCGGGGTACAATACTACCAGGCTCGACAAAGAGAATTGGAAATACTGAGATATGTTCTGTAAGGATTCTTCGTTGAAATAAATTTTCCCTTCTGGTGGTTAATCCATACAAAATGATCTTATCCGATTTAAGAAAAGGAAGTAGATTTTTTATAACACTATTTATTCCTCCAGCTTCCTGATAGTCAGGCGCATCCCACTCACTAAAGTTAATTAAAGCTATTACTCCTAGGCATTTCATATTGGCGACTCCCTTTTTCAGAAAAAATATACAAAAGTACAAAAACTGGAACAACTCCCGACTGAATAATATGGCCTGAGACCGCTGCAATTGCGATCAGCACTAGAAATACAAAAATATTATCAATCGAGTGATCCCTTATAAAGAATAACCGAGTATACATGTAAAGATAAAGAGCGCCAACCAAACCAAAGAAAAAGTATAAATCAAGCGCATCTGTCTCTGAGTAGAGAAAAGAGTCCCCAAATAAAAAATTGATAAGTGACCAATGGTTATTAATAAAAGTAAAATTTTGTACAATATAAATATCTCTCCCTGACATCAGAAAAGTAATTAGATCATTACTCAAAAATCGTTCTGTGTTGGAGGCAAGATATTTTTCGTTTATTAATTCCCAATTCTGAACTACTAAAGAGGTTGTTAAAATGACAAGGGGAATTAAGACTACTATCAGGTGTCTTGCTTTATATTTTGCAAAATAGTATAGCGTTATTAAAATCAGGCCGATCAAGGTCGCTTTCGTGCCTGTAAGCACTGCCGCAACACAAGTGACAAACAATAACATTTTCTTTGGTTGTTTGTGCCTAAAAACCTCCCGATAAAAAAAAGCAATTCCCAATATATAAATACCGGCAACCTCATTTGCACCATATATCAAGCCCTTGTATCCAAATCGAACATCAGCCATGATATTATAAGAAGAAAATATTCTTAGAGTGAAACAAAATCCAATAATTATAAAAATGTTATTTATTATGAAAAAAAACTTCAAAATCTTTCCGTAGTCTGTACCCGTCTTATCATCCAGAAATAGGCAAGCTAGCACAAAGAAGAAAAGATATCTGCTTAAAATTGTCAGCGAGGAAATAATTCCAAAATCAGGATTTATTAAAATAGAACTGGTAGAAGAAATCAGCCAGGAGAAAAAGCAAATTGACAAAACAAAATAGATTGATCGGACTGATGTATTTTTAAGTCTCGTCAAATAGTAAATAATGAAACTCAAAATTATGCAGGTCTTCAACACGAAACCAATCCTGTAGATTGGTGAATGCAAGTTAAATAATAATCCAGTTGCTGAATCAGCAATAAGTAAAACGCTTATTATGAATATTCTTGTCATTAAAACCGGGGGAGGGTAAACACAATCTAGTCAATCAAGATGTTCTTAATAACAAAAGACCTCTAAAGATATCCGTCAATATGAGTATCCGATTAAGCAATACACTTTTCTTCATTACGTGATAGCCGAAAGTTTTAAAGTGCAAATTTTAAAGATTCTTACCTACTTTCCGCTGTAAAATGCATCTTTCTACTTAGTAATTTAACCCATCTAGTCCTTCGGATAAAGAAGAAAACCAAAAGAGTCGATCATTTATAAAATTTCATTTTAGATCTGAAAAATGATACGATGATAAGCCGTTCTTCCTTATCTAAAACTCTAAAAACATAAATGAACATCAAATAAAAACCCGCAAAAATTGCCGAAACAAGGATCAAGTCAATCCACTTTACTACCAAAATTTTGAAAAAGATCATAGGAATAGCTAGAAAAATACCTATCATTATTGGTTTGATATAGCTATTCATTAGTAATCTATTTATATCAAATTGAAACCTGGTTTTAGACGTATAGACCAAATAAAGAACATCTAACAGAATACTAAAAGCATATGAATACCCCGCTCCATTTAACCCAAATGGTTTGATCAACAAAATAAATCCAATAACCAACACGACTCCACGGCCGAGTCCATACAAAGTAAAATACTTTAATTGTCCACTACCAACAACAAAGGAAGTTAGGCCAGTCGTGAGGCAAGTATTAATGTAAAAAGTTGACAGCAACATTACTATAACAATTTTATTTTCAGCAGCAACCTGGGGGCTAATCCAAAGTTCTAAAACTACATCTCCGTAAACAATAAATGGCACAAAAATCAATGTAGATATCACGTTAATAAACTTATTGATCTTAAAAAAAAAAGCCAAAATATCATTTTTTGATCTCGTTGCCCCCATAGATGCTACCATGGGAAAAGCAAAATGAGTTAAGCTTGAAATGATGCCGCTTAAAGTAACGGCAATCAACAATGAAAAGGAATAGGACGCTACCAGATTAATCCCGGCCCATACCCCAATGAATGTCTGGTCAAGTTTGGAAAAGACCATCCCCGATATTCGCAAAGCAAAACCATAACCCACTTGCTTCTTTAATTCTGCCCAAACTGACAAATCGACTAATGGCTTAAAAGCAAATTTTTTCAAATGTTGAAAAGCTAGTTTCACATAGATTATAGAAGAGACAGCGAATCCCACCACTCGGGCACCAAAAAATCCGACAACTCCATATCCCATTTCTATCAATAAAATTCCCGCAATAAGACTTGCTAGATTGACAATGACATTGATTCCATTGGATATTTCGTACCTCTGCAAACCGTTGAAAACTGCTTTACCCCACATATTAACTATACTACCAAAAAAACCAAGTGCCGCCATATAGAAAACTTGCACAGCACTTTCGTGCAGTGAAGTCGGTAAATCAAGTAACTGTAAAAGTGGATCGGTGAATGTAATGAGCAGAATGCCTCCTCCTAGCCCAATAAGAATATATATTTTTATGGTGGCTAGAAGAAAATTACTGAGACCTAAGGTATCTTTTTTAGCATAATACTCGGCTATATGTTGAGTAACCGGAATATCAAGACCCATATCTGCTACTATGAGATATCCAATAATTACATTTGAAAGAACCAGCAATCCATAAGCCTCGTTTCCGAGTTGAGCAAGCACGTAAGGCGCGGAAACTACATTTATCAGCATCGGCAAAACATAACCAGCCGCTCCGCTAATCATGTTTATACCAATACGTTTTACGCTATTCACAGATTATTACCCGAATTATCGGAATTACTAATTCGACTTTGCAATAGATAATCATCGGCATGATCGAGCATCTTATCAACAACGTTTACTGTCAAATATTTATCAAACTTTTTGCTCATTATAAATTCTCGAGCGCACTCTAACATTTTATAGCCCTCTTCGAAGGTAACTTTTTCAAGAAAAAATTCTAATGACTTGAAATTTTTAAAATCCCGAAAGTCAATGTAACTCCCTTTAGGCACAAAATCATTGATATCAGGAGCCCCTAGGTATATAGGAATGCATCCCGCCAGAAAGCAATCAAAAATCTTTTCAGTGACATAACCGGGGAAAACACAATTCTCAAAACAAATTGCAAACTTATAATGGCTTAAAACCTCGAGTTTCTTGTTGGGAGAGATTTGCCCCCGAAACGCTTGCTGTGCAGCTAGCTCATGTGTTTTGTCAAATCCCGATATTCGTTTAGTCCAGCCATCACCATATAAATCAAAACTACGATTGGAAGAAAAATATTTAATTGCCCGTATTCTGTTTTTATATATCTCTGGAGATCTTATCCAAGGATCCATTAGTTTTTGAATACCTACCCTCATGTATGACAGCGCGGAAACAAACAAAGAACGAATGTTAGAAGAGTCTGTCCTAAACATTCTCTTATTTCTATTGATCATCACCAGCAATTTCTTATCGTCCCATGAGAGGTTTTGTAAAAGGTTTCTACCTTCGGTCGGATAATACATTACTGAAAATTGCGTATTAGTCGACTTTAAACGTTCAATTGTACCTTGAAACTGAATATTATGAAAATATCGCCCAGCCAACTTCCTAATATTCATATAGAACTTACGAGCTACAAGCGGGGATTCCATTGAAAAACAGATCAAAGGAACAACTCCTTTTTTCAGTAGTAATTCGGTTCTGCAGCTAACCATATCAGTAATTGCTAATGCCACTTCTTGGCTGTTCATTCGTAAAAACACATCAGAAGTGACTATTTCAAAGCCACGCTTCCTTGCTCTGTCGGCCAAAACAAATGTAAATACATTAAAGGGATTCAATAATGAGTACTCCTCACTAAAGCATTTATTGTCCTCTGCATGCGGATGATCTGAGTCATAAACAATTATCTTAGCCATTATTCGAAATCAACAATCTTGCTGGTGTAATTCTAATAATATCATTATAGACCTCAACTTCGAACTTATCCGTTAACTTCCCTATCTGAGCGATAAAATCGTCCAGTTTGGGGTAGTCGTTCTCTCCGTTGAATAACCTTGCGTCATCAATTAGAATAACCGGATTTTTCATAGGGTGATTAAATATACTCAGTATTTCGCTAAGGATAGGTGTGTCCAGTTCACCTCGAGCTGTCTTACCTGCTGAATAGTGGCCATCTAACCAGAAGACACAATCCTCGTGAAGGCTCAATAATAGTTTACCTAGTTCAACTCCGCTATCACCATTAATTAACTGCACGTTAGGATTGTTACGGAATTTTCTAAAAGCTCTTTTGAAATAATAATCATCTAACTCAATTGAATAAATATTTGTAAAGTTATCAAGGTTAGCTTCTACCATATCCCCCTCAAAAGTACCTGTCTCAATCAATGTAAAACAGTTAAATTTTGCGGCATAATCCTTAATCGTGAACTGCTTCATTAAATGAGGTAGGGGGCCAACAAATGATTTTCTTTCTGTTGACCACTTTTTTAAATCATTCTTATTTTTCTTTTTCTTAACTAAATCGTACAAGAAATTGTTACGCGCTAGTCTTTTAATTTGTTCAATCATGATTTTTTTGTTAAGGTTTACTCAATGACGGGGAGATATGGTCAGATATTACAGCTACTTCAATGATGCATTTATTAGGAGCAAAAACTATTTTACTTATGTGGGTAGTTAACCAGGTTCCCCACCAATCCGAAGAGCTATTACTGTCTATAGAATGCTTTAACAAATTCATTAGAAACAGATAATCACTTACAAATGTATCTGGCCATTCCAATTCAACAAAATGATTTATTTTTAACTTTCCAAAGTTTAAAACGCACCATTTTTGATCATCAGAAAAAATAAAAAAAATAGGGCTGTAGATTTTCTTTTTTATCAAATTGCTTGCTCGTTCAAAATAATTTAAGTCAATAGGCGGATGAATGCAAGATACATTGTCATTAATTATATAATCACCTCCAACTTGCCAGGCACCTTTATGTGAGATTATTTGCATTTTGAACTATATGTTTCAAATTTTGATCATTTACTGATGCTCATTCTAAAATATTGAGTTTGTACAAAACAGCTTTAGCAAATCGCTTCCCCAATCTAAAAAACTTCATATATGTCACATACGATTCTATTTGTAATATACTTGATTTGCTATAAAATGATTTATTTTCTCTGTGAGTGTACCATTCATTACAACCCGTTATTTTAAACCTTACTAAATCAAATTGTTTAAGATAATCGTTAATAGAATTGTCAATCCCCATGTCATTATTCTCAATGACTAAAATTCGGGGATTAAATCTTGAAATGGAAAACCCCTTTAGAACATCCAACTCATGACCCTCAACGTCAATACTTAAAAAATCAATGTCTCTTATATTGTTTTCTTCTAAGATGGAATCAAGGGTCTTCGCTTTGACACGTATTTTATTAATAATCCCACCTTCAGATTTTATTCTGGAAAGATCAGGGGTAAGAGAGGAAAGCATATCAGCCCCTTCTGCCACAAAAAAATCAATTTCACCCTCAAAACTGCTTGCCGCATAGTTAACTGCCTTGCAACGCCTATTCGTTATAATTTTTTGATAGAATTGTGGCACTGGCTCAACTACTAAACATTCCCAACCAATATTCTCGAAATAAAAAGTTGTGCTTCCCGTAATCCCATCGAAGCCTCCAACTTCAACACAGCAGCCACTTTTTTTATCAAAAACCTTCGCCAAAAACTTATCTTCTCCAAATTGAGAATAGAAAATGTCATTAGAATTCATCTAGGTGCAATGTTTATTTAATATTCTATTTATCAGTTGTATACTTTAAGATTCAACTATTTTCACATTCCTACATTCGTTACTGAATCCTGTCCCATTCATTAGCGTGCAAAATATTATTGACCATAAACCTCAAATCTTGATCCAAGAATTCGGACAAATATCTCCAGCAAAGATAGTTTCATCTTTGAACCAACACTTGGGTGCGATCACAATTTTTTGTTCAAAACGACTTAGCCAAGCGCCCCACCACCCAAAAGTACTGTTACTTATAATGAAGTACTTACAGTGAACCATTAATTGGAAATAGTCACCAACTCCCCCATTGGAGAATTCCATTTCTACGAAATGACAGTTTTCAAGTTGATTTAAATTCAATTTACACCAGTTAGGGTCATCAGAAAAAACAAAAAAAACAGGATTGAGAATTTTCAATCTAATTTGTTCTATTGCTGCATAAAAATAACTTAGAGTAGTTGTTTGATGAATTTTAGCTATTTGCGCGTTGGCTACGTAATCTCCTCTTCTAATTTGAATACACACCGAATTGGATTGAGTAATTCGATTTAATAACGGCTGACCCTCATCAAGAATCTTCCTCTTAAATGTGAATTCCTGCCTTATAATAAACTCGATATCTTTGAAATATTTTTCACTCATCCAATGACCATCCAAATATTTATTATCAGAAAGGCCTAGTAGTTCGGATTGAAATCGCTGATCCGTCTCGTTGATATACGGATTTTGAGAGTACCTTGGCCAAAATTTCCTTAAAATCTTCCAGCGAAGATTTTTGAACCGAGCCACTTCGGGTGCTTTGGCAAAATCTTCATTAATATTAAAAATATGCAAATCATAGTTTCGAGGTGTGATACCAGGCTTAAATTGAAAATGATTTATAAATGATAAGTCCAATTTAAGTGACGAATCATTTATTTCAGCTAAACGCCTAGCAGCTGCATACTGAAACATCTGGTTTCCAAGGCCACCTTTCAAATTTGTTATAATCATATTCAACGTTGAGCGCTCACAAAGTAAATTATTTTTTTTAGATAGGCATAGATCATATACATATACGTTGTCGTGGAAATGTAGTCAAAGGGAATAAGCCAAACAGATTTAATGAAGTAGCGAAATGATATCTTGAAACTATTCCTTTTAAGATAAAGTATTCCAAAATACCTGTAATAAGCTCGCCATAACAGTTTACTTTCGAGCCTATCATTAATTAGAAGTTTTCGAATTAACTTTTTATTAGCTGTTTTATATCTACCCAAATGACTACCTGAAAGTCCGGAGTTGCCCACTTTGTAGTATGCAAGAATTTCAGGTAAGTATCCGAAAGCTTCCATCTCCTTTGCGATTCTTATCAACAAATCATGATCTTCTGTTCCCTGTAATGAGGTATCAAATTCTCCAGCACGTTGAAGCAAATCTCTTCTTATCAAAACAGTAAGAATACCCACGGTATTCTTATAACAAAGTTTGGGGTACAACAAACCTTCTTTATCACTTCTAAAATCAATCAGATACTTAAGATTTCTTTTTTGTATTCCTAATTCATTGAAAAAATGAAAATCCGTATGACTTATCTTAATGCTACTATTTGTTGTATGAAAGTCGGTCTGCTTTTTTAATTTATCCTTATGCCATAAATCATCCGAATCTAAAAATGCAACATATTCACCCGTTGTCTGTTTTATTCCCAGATTTCTTGCATTAGATACCCCACTGTTTTTAGCTAGCGATAGCACACGGATACGGTCATCAGATTTTAAAAGATTCTGAACAATTGCTAAAGTATTATCTTTGGAAGCATCATCCACAACAATAAGCTCCCAGTTATCAATTGTTTGGTTGATCACACTAAGAATGGATTCTGAAATAGACTTTTCCGAATTGAAAGCCGGCATGATAACAGAAACTAATGGTTGCTTTGAAACATATTTATGTTCTTCCATCATCGAAACGTAGCATGTCGCTTTTAAAGCTTTACTAATTCAAAAATACCACAGCCATAATGGCAATTATAATTGCCATTTACAGAATCAGCTTCAAGTTCAATATCTTCAAATATGATACCCTCATCATTTATATAATTAAACCGGTCAACTTTAAAACGGTCAACAAATACCTTAAGAAGGTATGAAACTGAAAATACGCGATGCGCATTGAATTCTATTCGTTGAGGACCTATTGGAACAGAAAAATAAAATCTTCCGCCTGGTCTAAGCATTTTGTGTATGTTATCAATGCCTTTTAAATGCCCATTTACGTCAATTTCATCAGAATACCTCCCTAATCCAAAATGTTCAATTGTGTGCAGGGAAGAAACGGATTCCAATGTACCAATTAAACCCTCTGGGAGGTTCATCAAATCTGCTTGTTTGAAAACGATGTTTTTAGCGACAATTGTTTGTACTCTTATATCATAAACTTCAATTTCCCTAAAAACTGCCACATGAGCTACAAACCCATCAATTCTAGAACCTATATCAATATGGCGTAGAGGATTATTTTCTAATACACGTCTGGCAAGAAACAAATCCTGATGAAAGTAAATCAGATCTATTGTACCACTCTCAAGAAAACGCTCATGTAAGACCGGAAAAAAAGTTTGTATTCTAAAATCCTGATTTTTTTTTAGTTGCCTAGTCAACTTTATATAATCGCGTATGTAAAATGGCAGGCCTGCAAAAAATAATACAAACATTTTTGGATCAAATCCCAACAGCCTCATGAATTGAGAAGTCCTCTTAATTAATCGGTTTCTTATCATCGGCCAATTGATTTCTGAGAATAAAGCTGGTAAACAGAATGAAGCCCATCCTCAAGATGAATCTTTGGTTTCCAACCGGTTGTTAAAATCCTTTCTATGTCCATAACCTTTCGTAGAGTGCCATCCGGTTTTGAGGTGTTCCAAATAATCTGGCCTTCATATCCTACGATGGCTTTGATTAGTTCAGCAAGATCTTTAATTGAGATGTCAGTTCCAGTTCCAACATTAATGAAATCTAGTTCATTATAATTGTTCATGATAAATAAGGTTGCATCGGCTAGATCATCAACGTGAAGAAATTCACGCATTGGTTTACCGCTACCCCAAACTTCTACTGTTGGTGAGTCGGTCATCTTTCCATAATGAAATTTATTGATCATGGCAGGCAATACATGGGAAGTGTTTAAGTCATAATTGTCATTTGGCCCATACAAGTTTGAGGGCATCACACTAATGAAATTACATTCATATTGCCTTCGATAGTTTTCACAAAGCTTAATACCAGCAATCTTGGCAATAGCATACGGTTCATTTGTCTCCTCTAGAAATCCTGATAAAAGATATTCTTCTTTAAGTGGTTGCGGAGCCAATTTTGGGTAAATACAGGATGATCCTAAAAACAAGAGCTTCTTTACTTTATGAACATAACTCTGATGAATGACATTGCTTTCGATCATCAGGTTTTCGTATAAAAAATCTGCCCGAAAGGTGTTATTGGCAAGAATTCCTCCAACTTTAGCGGCAGCTAAAAAAACATATTCTGGTTTTTCATCAGCAAAAAATTTCTCAACTGCCGCTTGATTCCGCAAGTCCACTTCAGATGAAGTTCTCAAAACAAGATTGTTGTAGCCTTCGGCTATCAATTTTCTTACGATAGCAGACCCCACCATTCCCCTGTGCCCAGCCACATATATTTTGGATGATCTCTCCATTACTCGTGGTATTGAAAAATTTTGTGACCCCCTTCTTTTAAATAATCATCACGCTTAAATAACTGATAATCGCTCTTTACCATGTCATCAACAAGGGCATCCAGATCATATTTTAATTCCCATTTCAAATCACGTTTTGCCTTAGTGGGATCTCCAATTAATAATTCAACCTCCGTGGGTCTGAAGTATTGAGGATCTATTCTCATCACCACATCTCCAATTTTTACTTTGGCTTCAGCACTATTAATTTTTAAAACAATGGCTACCTCTTCAACTCCGGTACCCTTGAAATCAATAACGATGCCTAACCGTTGAAACACTTTTAGAATAAATTCCCGAACCGTAGTAGTTATCCCAGTAGCAATAACAAAATCATCAGGCTTATCATGCTGAAGCATTAGCCACATTGCCTGCACATAATCCTTGGCATGCCCCCAATCACGTTTCGAATCAATATTGCCCATGAATAAACACTGCTGCAAGCCAAAGGCTATTCGACAAGCTCCACGAGTAATTTTTCTGGTAACAAACGTTTCGCCCCGCAAAGGCGATTCGTGGTTAAACAAAATTCCATTACTTGCAAACATTCCGTATGCTTCTCTGTAATTAACTGTAATCCAGTAACCATACAATTTTGCTACAGCATAAGGAGAGCGCGGATAAAAGGGGGTTGTTTCCCGTTGGGGAACTTCTTGCACTAATCCATAAAGCTCGGATGTTGAAGCTTGATAGAACTTTGTCTTTTTGGTTAACCCCAAAATTCTGATTGCCTCCAATAATCTTAATGTACCTATACCATCTACGTCAGCTGCATACTCAGGTGAATCAAAACTTACTTTAACATGTGACATTGCCCCGAGATTATAAATCTCGTCAGGCTGAACTTCCTGGACAATACGAATCAGGTTTCCCGCATCACTTAAATCACCA
>JBBSBD010000136.1:0-16004 GCA_038251675.1 Chitinophagales bacterium
CTAACGCTGACCCTTAACTTACACATGAATCTACCTTACAATCTTACAATTCGTTCTGTGGTTCTTTGATTATTGCTTATTATCTGTATTATATAAATCCCGTTAGGGTGGTTGTTAATGTTTATGGTATTTACACCTGCTATTCCGTTTCCTTTTGTGATAATTCTTCCACTTAAATCTGCAAGTTTATACTCGAAATTTTCTGAAGCTTTCACAGTGATAAGATCATGTACCACTGATGAAACTGTGAACTTTTTTACTGCATTATCATCTGACTTCAGGGAGATAATATTGGAATAAACTGACTCTCCGGTAACAGAATTTGCTTTCAACCGGTAGAAAATTTTTCCTGCTAAAACTGGTGTGTAAGTATACTCTTTTGAGTTCGAGGATAACGTTACAATCGTTGAAAAAATTGTACCATTGATTGAACTTTCAAGTGAAAAATTATTCACAGGCTCGTCGGAAATTACACTCCAGTTCAGACTGTGAGAAGCCTTATTAATCTTACCAGTTAATAATACTTGCCTTATAGGAGTTACGCTTAAAGGTGTGCTTGTTCCTGACAGCGAATAGGAGCCAAGGCTTCCATAATCTGAAATGTTTACATTGCCGGCACCTTCAACCACTATAAAGTATTTTCCGGCACTTAATGCAGTATCAATAACTACATTTAAAGTAGATGGATTATCGTAAATTCCTAATACCTGCATCGAAGCATCCAGCAAGGTTATTTTTACATCCAGGTCAGCTCCATCGTTATTGGCTGCTACTGAAAACGGAATAGCGTCTAAATGCAACGCACTTTGATTTGAAAAATTTATTTCAAATACATCTTTATCAACATTTGTTGTGATAATTCCTGAGTTTGAAAATGAATTATTATTGATCGATAATTTTGTTGGATTACTATTTGGATCATCGCTGTGATCATCCTGGCGATATGTAAAACCATTGTAGGAAGTAATGATAGACAAATTATCCTGGTCGGCAGTGCATCCGCTTGGAGTAGGTCCATTATTCCATCCTGAAAAATTTCGATAATAGCTATTTCCCATCACAGGTGCCCAGCCGGTTTCCCCACTGCCAATCCCATCGTTATAAGTAGCAAGCAACGTGCAAGTGCCGCTATACTTTGACTGATGCGAAAGGCCTAAAGTATGCCCGCTTTCGTGACTGCAACATTCTGCAATCATCTTAGGTTTGAATGGCCCTAGCTTATCGCTAAATACAAAAGCAGGTGTGTCGTCTCCCCAAATAAAAGAGCCGGTATAGGAAACTCCGCCAACATTAGGGAACCAGTTGCTGGTAGGGGTAACGATAACCCGGATTCTTTGTGCAAGCGGAGCCGCGAAAAAAGCCATGGAGTCGGTGGTAATATTAATATTAAACGGTCTGTAGTCTTCAGAAACACGATTGAACACCTCTATTATCTGGACATCGGTTAAACCGGAAGGTGCACAATCCAATGGGTTACCATTATTCCATGATGAACCATAAACATATTGTCCGTCAAAATCAAGAAAAATGGTGGCTTGTGCCGTTGGTAAACTATTTAAAATGGGAGTACTATTTGCTTTGAGTGAAAAGAATAATCCTGATAGAAAAAGAATCGCAAGCAATTTTTTCATGGATTTCGGTTTTTAGGATTTCGGTTTTTTGTAAGGGATGTTATTGGAATATTTTTATCAATAATCCTGGATAAGGTCTTCTGTTTTTATCTTATGAAATGCGTAACTGCCATCACTACCCTTTTTCAATTCATATCCATCGGCATAGGATTCATTAATTATCCGGCCCACATAGGTAACAATATTATCGTCATTTATTCTTTTTGAAACAGAAAGTATGGTATTGTGTAGTGAAGGAGATTTTATGACGATACTTGAAAGTTTTCCGTAGCGCTCTACCGATGATAATACAGTACCGGTAAATGTAAAGCTATTGGAAAAATTTAGTTGAACAGCGCTTCCTGGTTTTACACCAAACGCCTTATCGAGTTCTGTTGTTACCGCCTGGAATGTTGCAACTGAATTATTAAATAAAAATGGTCTTGTGGAAGATTTGATTTGGGCTTTTGATGCGAAAGCAATGCACAATGTTACACAAAGAGCAAATGCCTGCTTATAGATTTTCATGGAAAGGATTTCGTTTTTCATTGTATCGGATAAACTTAAAACGATACATCAGTAAAAAAATTATACCGAATATGAAAAAAAGGCCCCTCAAATATAAACACGGGAGAAACTACCTGTGGCGTGTAGTATTAATACTGCCCTGTACTTAGTAAAACCAACGTGCATGCCTCTTGCGGAAGAATACCATTTGCTTTTGCTAACGCCGACAGCTCATCATTTTCAGCACCGGGATTGAAAATTATACGCTTTGGTTTTTGTGAAATGATATAATCATAATATTGCTTTTGATTGGCAGCATTTAGGTATAATGTGACGGTATCCAGTTCATCAATTTTTTTTTGTTCGGTTGTAATTTCAATATCACCAATTTTCCCCGTCCGCTTACCAATAGCCGTAACGTCATGCCCTTTTGCTGTCAACCTATTTACTGCGAGGTTGCTATAACGGGAAGGATTGGCCGATGCACCAAGCACTAAAGTTTTTTTATTTGTCATAAATATTAATTCAAAAATTTAGCCCTTAATTCGGGAGTAGGGATCATGCATTCATCTTTTTTACCAAACCATTTATAACGATTCTTTGCAATCCATTTATAAATAGCATCTCTTATGAAAGAGGGGATAATCATAAATCCATATAAAAGCGGCCATCCACCAGTCAAATGCCTGCAAACTTTTAATGCAGCAGTTGACAATGAATATAATTTGCCCTCCTCAATGAAAATGAAAGACTTCATTTCTTCTGATGGCATATTATGTTTTTCCAATAATGTATGTGCCGTCTCAGATTGCAGTGGTGCGAATTGAATCGAATTCTTTGCGTCTCTCCTTATTACAAAATTCACTGCAGTGTTACACAAATTACAAACACCATCGAATAATATAACTGCCTGGTTATTCATTCTTTCACAAAATTACTAAAACTCCTTTCCATGAGTTGCCTTGATCATCTTATTGATTAAAAAAGGAAAATGCTTAATAAGGGCTATGAAAAAATTAGTCATCTTTTCTTTACCAAAAAGTTTCTGGATCATTCGTCCGTTACTCAACCTGCTCTCAAAATGCTTTTTCCAATCAGAACGGTATTGTTTTTCCATCTTGCTCCTTGAAATAGCCTTTTGCAAAAAAGAATTTATTGATTCAGATGCAATTTGGGCAGAATGAAGAGCGATACTCATGCCGTTTCCGCAGAGTGGCGTTATCATTCCACCTGCATCTCCAATCATCAATGCGTGGTTTTCAACCAAAGATTTTTTGTCGAAACTTATTTGCGAAATTGTTACCGGTTCTTTAAAAACAAACTCTGCGGTAGAAAAAATTGTTTTTAGAAATGGGTTTTTATAGAGTACATTTTGTTCCATTTCTTTAATGGAATTCTTATTCTCTTTTAGATTTTGCGCAGTTGTGAGATAACATAAGCAATATTTATCGCCTTCAATTTTTGACAAACCACAGTAGCCATCCTTGAAATTATGTAAGGCAATTGTATCGTCAGGAAAGGCAGTTTTAATATGATATTTTACACCGATATAATTATTAAGTTTCCCCGGTTTTTGCCTGGTAAATTCGCGTGACCATTTTATATCGAGATTACTTCGTTTACCATAACAGGCAGCAGTTACCTTGCAATTGACTTTACCTCCGTCAAACATAATATCAAACATATTGTCATTAAAAACAACCTCATTCGCTTTGGTTTTTTCCTTCAGCAGAACACCGCTATCAACTGCGATTTTTTTCAATTCATTATCAATAAAAAAGCGGCTTATGCCGAATCCTCCCATATCAAGTTTGCTTTTTATGAAATTTCCATTTGGAGAAGAAACGATAAGTTTCGTTATTATCGGCAGATCAAGATTGGAAAGATTGACACCTAAGCTTTCGATAAAGCGTCGGCTTTCAAGGCTTATGTATTCACCGCAAACTCTGTGAAACGGATATTTTTCTTTTTCAAATAAGATAACTTTATAGCCGGCTTTTGCCATCAAAATGGAAAGCGAAAGTCCGGCAAGCCCGCCGCCAATAATCCCCAAATCAAAATAAGTTGATGGAAATTCTAAACTTTTATTTGTTACTGAATCAGGCAAATTAGTTTAAGATTTAAAAAGTCAAACTGCATCTACATCGACTAATGACGAGGCATTGGTGGGCTTCTTACCAACCACCTGAATGCCCACTTCCATTCAATAGAATAATTTCTGATTCCTGCTTTGTCAAATATCTTTTCCCATTCTTTTTTACGAAACCCCCTAAGCACAGAAAGGGGGGCATCATTTTTTACAAGATATGATTTTGAAAAAAGTTTAGTAGCAATTTTAATAAAGTGGTAAGCAAACGGATGGCGGTGCAGGTCATTAATAAAAAAACCTTCAACAGCATTCTGTTTCATCCATTTGAGCATCTCCACCAATTCATCATCTGTAAAGTGATGACAAAAAAGAGAAGAGAAAATAATATCTGGCTTTTGTTCCTTAAAGTCTACTAATTTATAATCAGACACTATAAAATTTACATTACCCATGCCTGATCTTTTTTTTGCAAAAGCAATACAATCCTGGTTTATGTCAATTCCTTCAAGTTTTGTAACGATTTTTTTTCTATTGCAATAGTTGTATATGGTCCTTAGATTGTCTCCACCGCCGCAACCTATTTCGCACACATAAATATTTTTTTGCTTAGTGATAAATTTCTTCAATCCCCCGAGTGTGATCGAATGACCACCGAGCCAGGTATTAATAAAATCCAGTTCCACCATATTTTTTGCAATATCCACAAAAGGGATGTCTGCGCTATCGAGTAGCTCTTTCTTATATGAACGATTGGTATAATCAATCATTTGCTAAAATGAATGTCTCCAAAGTAAGGCCCGGGCCAAAAGCGGCACCAAAAATATTTGCTGCCTTTTCTTTTTTTGACTCTAATGAGTCCATGATTTCCTTTAATACGAATAAGATGGTGGGAGAAGACATGTTACCGTAATTTTTTAAAACACTATAAGATTCTCTCAATTCATCAGGAGAAATATGAATACTTTTTTCAATAGACGAAAGAATTCTTTTACCACCGGGATGAACACACCAATGCGAAATATCTTTTTTATCTATACCGGCATTTTGTAAAGCGTTTACCAAAAGAGTATTGAAATCCTCTTCTATAAGTTCGGGCACATATCCGGAGAGTGTCATCAAGAAACCAGATGAAGAAAGTTCCCAACTCATATCTTTCTTTCCTTTAAAAGCTATTTCACTATAAAAGTTTTTTAAACGTAAGCCTTCCTGTTTATCGCTATCATGGGTCACAAGTACAGCGGCACATCCATCTCCGAATAAAAGACTCGAAGCAATATTATCAATTGTGTTTTCTCTTTGGAAATGGAGCGTGCATAGTTCCGTACACACAACTAAAACTTTCGCGTCCTTCTCATTTTTACAAAAAGCATCTGCGAGTTTTAACCCGTGAATGGCTGCATAACATCCCATAAAATTCACAGACGTCCGGAAAATGGTTGATGGCAAATTCATTTTTTCGATAATCTGCAGGTCAAGCCCCGGTGCACTCATACCTGTGCAACTCACAGTTATTAGGTGCGTAATTTCCTCTTTTAAAATTTTGCCTTCAATGCATTTATCTACAGCCTTGACTGAAAGGGAAGATGCGGTTTTGTTGAACCATTTCATTCTGAGTTCCAGAGAAGGAAAGGGATCAAGGTTTTCAGTGGCCGGATAAAATTGCCATTCATCAGCATTCAGGCTGTAGTCGGGCACTACGGAATATCTTGTTTCTATTGCGCTTTGATGATAAAGAAACTTGAGCTTTCGCTTATCCACTTCATTCATTGCATACACCCGTTGCATGAAAGTGAGAATATCTTCCTGCTTATGCCGGTACTGCGGCACAGATGTAGATATGGAAATAATTTTACTCAAAAAGGTGCAATATTAAAAGTGTGATGAACCCGAGGTTCGTGCATACTGATGCTAACAAATTCATGCGCATTGTGTTCTTAAAATTAGCTTCTTTTTTATTTTTAATTACTTTCCTGAACCAAACAAAAAAATATACGAGTACGGGAAACATAAAGACTTGCAAAATGAAAAATCTTGTCCACTCAAGGTTTAAAAAAAATTGCAATCCCAGCATACAGAACGCCAGTGCATAAATAGTACCAGTAAAAATGAAAGTGCCGGTGTAGCCCAATTTATAACTAATGGTGATTACGCCATCTTTAAAATCATCATCGTGCTGGTATATTTGAGTAAGCGGATAAAATCCACCAATGAGTAAACTTGACGCGATCATGGCAATAATAGGAACGTTAATTGTATGCTGCTGGTTGCTTCCATGATATACTAAAAAAAAAGTAACAGCGCCCTGGAAAATGATTACTGTGAGGTAGCCTATCACAGGAAATTTTTTGAGACGAATTTTCCGGTAGCTGTAGGCACGGGATGCAAGAATGTAGAAAAATAATCCAGTAGCAAATACCCAGGTTATTAAAAAGCCCAGGGCTACGGCTGCCGCATCCATTACTACTGTAACATAAAATAATTGCGTCGTTGGCTGCATTGGATTTTCAAGGCCACCGATGGGCGATGTATCCCGGTCCATATAGCTGTTATAGCCATTGCTTGCCGGGTAAACCAGCAGATGAAGAATGATAAAAACCAATGCAGCATTGTACCAATTGATATCAATTACCTGGCTCAAGGCAAACCAATATACAGGCATTAAAAAAAATGAAAAATGAAAACGAAGGAGTTGAACGGTAGAACGTAGTGTTGTATTCACTACTAAAGATAAGTAAAAACCACCTTCAAACGCTTGAGCGAAGAAGAAAGCTATTATCCCTTAATAAGAACTTTTAAAATTTTTTCTTTTAGCAGAAACTAAAAATTCCTTGCATCAAAATGTGTTCACCAGATATATTAAAGGCCTGAGTTCTCCCTTCACGAGATGAGCTTCACACCAACATTGTGACAGGATTCTCTAAGAATTTCTTCACCGTTTGCAGGAAAGCAGCGCCAACGGCGCCATCAACGCTGCGGTGATCGCAGCTTAGGGTAACCTTCATTACATTCGCAACTCCAAATCCATCACCTTTTTTTACCACAATTTCCCTGATACGTCCCACAGCAAGTATAGCGCTATCTGGTGGATTTATGATTGCAGTAAACTCTTCAATATCCATCATACCAAGGTTAGAGATGGTAAAAGTGTTGCCGCTAAATTCTTCTGGTTGTAATTTTTTATTTCTTGCTTTATCGTAAAGTCCTTTCGCATCGGAAGCAATTTGTGACAAAGATTTTTGATCGGCAAACCGAATTACGGGAACAATTAATCCTTCGGGCATTGCCACTGCAGAACCGATGTGAACATGCTTATTCTGCCTGATGAAATCACCCATCCAACTGCTATTTACAGCAGGATGCTGCCTCAAAGCCATAGCACAGGCTTTTATAACCATATCGTTAAAAGAAATTTTAACGGGGCTTATTTCATTTATTGTCTGACGCGAGGTAATGGCATTATCCATGTTCATCTCCATCGTCAGGTAAAAATGAGGCGCCTGGAATTTACTTTCACCCAACCTGCGTGCGATTGTCTTACGCATTTGCGTATTAGGAATATCCTCATAACTTTCTTTACCCGTTTGCTCAAAAGGCTGAACTGGTTTTAACGCTTCGGCTTTTTTAGCTTCCTGTTTCGCTGGCGCGGCAGCAGGCACATACGAGTCTATATCTTTCTTAATAATTCTTCCGCCGTCGCCGCTTCCCTGAACTTTGGAAATATCGATTCCTTTATCTTCCGCTAATTTTTTTGCCAATGGAGAAGCTTTAATCCTGCCGCCTTCCACAGTTGACTGTACATGTTCCCCAGACCCAATGCCATTTGATGATACACTGGCTTTATTTGTTTTTTCTTCTTTTGCAGTTTCGTTGTCATTCGCTTGAGTATCGGGTGCTTCGCCACCTGAATTTTTTTCGCCAGCGACAAATGCACTTACATCGGTTCCTTCTTTTCCAACAATAGCAATGATTCCGTTTATTTTGGCGGCTTCTCCAGCTTCCACTCCAATATATAACAATGTCCCTTCTTCGTAACCTACTACTTCCATGGTCGCTTTATCTGTTTCAACTTCGGCAAGTACATCATCGCTTTTCACTTTATCGCCCACTTTTTTGTTCCACTGCACAATTTTCCCTTCCGTCATTGTATCACTCAGCAACGGCATTCTTATCACCTTTGCATCCTTAGGCAATTCCGCCGAAGCTGCGAGTTTTGAATCAGCCTTACTTTTCGTTTCAGTTTCTTTTTTTGTACCTGAAGCTTTTTCTTTCGGGGCATCTTTACCTTCATCCAAAATCGACTTATAATCCTCTCCTTCTTTACCCACAATAGCAATGATGTCATTGACTTTTGCAGCATCACCCGTTTTTACACCGATATACAGCAGCGTTCCTTCTTCATAACCCACAACATCCATAGTGGCCTTATCAGTTTCAACTTCGGCTATCGTATCATCGCTCTTTATTTTATCGCCTACTTTTTTATTCCATTGAATAATTTTCCCTTCCGTCATTGTATCACTCAAAAGAGGCATCCTTATCGCTTTCGCCATAATTTATTTCAGTTTTTTTGTAAAATTGAGAGGTGAAATTAATGCAAAATCAGCAAAAGAATTTCTAAGAATAGCGGATTGTACACAAGGGACAAAAAATCAGTTCGGATTAATTATCAGATTTCTAAGGGTTAGCCCTTTAGTTTGGTTTTTTATACGAATCAGCAGTTATTTGAATTCCTTCTTTATAAGGTGTGGGCTTGAAATTAAAAGCCTGCTCAAATTTTGAAGAATCGAATACATAATCTTCTTCGTACTGATACATCATTTCCTTAAATTCCTTCATTAGTTTTATAAAAACTCCTAAAAAGGAAATCATTCCTTTTCCCATTGTTGAATGCTTTGGCGATACTCCAAAAATTTCAGCCGAAATATCTATAATCTGTTTTCCGGTCAAAGCAGGTTTTGCAGTGGGCAAATTCCAAACCTGGTTCCAGGCATTTTCCTTATTGGATAAAAGCCAAAGTGCTTCGCCACAATCAGGCGTGAAGGTAAAGGAATGGGTTACTTCGTCATTTCCAAACCACTGTCCCCGCTTCTTCTTGGCCATTTTATCAAAAACGAGTGTATTTAAAACACTGGTTTTTACATTAGGGCCATAAAAGTCTGCTGCCCGTGCGATCATGGCGGTAACATTTCCGGCTTTTACTTCGTCCATTAATTGCACAGCAATTTTCTCACGCAATTCCCCCTTTTTACTTACCGGGTTGTAAGACGTTTCCTCCGTCATTGGTCCATTAACACGACCAAGCATATATACGTTGTCAAAAAAAATGAGCTTGAGGTTATACTTTGCACAGGCTTCGATTGTGTTCGACATTATCAACGGCCAGTGTTTATTCCATATATCAATATCATACTTCAAACCCGGGCACAGCAAAACAACAGATGCTCCTCTTAAAACTTCATCAGTTTGTTTTTTGCTGGTAAGATCCGCGGCTAAGGTAAGCCCCCCATAAACTGAATGTGGCTTGCGGCTAACAAGGGTGAAAGGGGTTTTATTTTGAAAAAGTACTTTGGCAAATTCATTAGCAATAGCTCCTCCCGCTCCAAGAATCGTATACATATTTTCAAATATTTTCTAAAACTTAATAATCAAGTTGCAGTCCAAGCCTGTCTTTCAGTTGCTTCACAAGCGGGTATTGCTCAATGATCCTAAGGTATTGTTCTTTGGTTGAGAGATGCTCGTCAGCTACTTTGTCATTGTTGTTGTTTTCAACCACCACAACTTTATAAGTGAGGTACCTGTTATTAAAATGTGCCTGCAGGTGCTCGATTAAAGCAGCCCTTTCGGTTTCAACAAACTTTTGCTGAATATTGTTATCTGTTATTATTTCAATGCAATTATTGTCAATAATATGTAGCCGGGCAGATTTAAAATTAGAAACACCAGAATGGTTGTTATTTTTTCGCAATTCTTCGATATACCCTCCCCACGCAACATATAACTCTTCTTCATTCAAATCTTTTACGGCATTTCCATTTAATTTATTTTCAAGTGCTACCTGTTCTCTTATTTTTTCAAGGGCACTTATTCTCTTAATTTTTGGTAATGGCTTTGCAGTAGCTACGGCGGTGTGGTCTATGGCTGCTTTCGGAATTATTGGTTTACTATCCTGTTCAATAATAAGACGTGCATTATTTAATCCTGCATCTTTTTCAACAGGCTTTTCTTCCAAAGAGCCGGCTGGCTTTTTTACAACTTTGGCAAGTTGCGTTTTGGCAAGGCTCTCATTTTTTATTTTATGTGCAACAGGCGATAGCGATTTAAAAGATACTGGCTTAGTACTTTCAAGCTGTTTTTTTGATTGAATATTGTCACCATTTCCCACGAATTCAATAGCTTGATGCAGGTAACAGAGCTTGATAAATGTAAGCTCTACGTGAAGGCGTTTATTTCTTGCCTGCCGGTAATTTACCTCAGCTTCATTCAACAAATTCAATGCGCCAAGCAACATCGCTCCATCCGTTTTTGAAGCCACCTCAAGATAGCGCTGTTTAAATCCTTCGGATACTTCGAGCAGCATAGCAACTTTTGCATCCTTACTCACAAGAAGATTTCTTATGAATTCTGAAAAACCATTTAAGACAAGGTCTCCTTCAAAACCTTTACGATTTATTTCATCGTATAGCAAAAGTGCATCGCTGATACTTTGCTTTTGCATTGCCTCCATAAGGCGGAAATAATAATCTTCATCCAGAATATTTAAATGCTCTAACGTATTGGCATAAGTAAGTTCGCCATTTGTAAAGCTCACAATCTTATCTAATATGCTCAGCGCATCTCTAAGGCATCCCTCACTTTTCTGCGCGATTATATGTAATGCGGTTTTATCCGCCTTTATGTTTTCTTTATCACATATTTCACGAAGATGATCAACAGTATCCTGGTTGGTAATTCTTTTGAAATCAAAAATCTGGCAACGGGATAATATGGTAGGAAGTATCTTATGTTTCTCTGTTGTAGCTAAAATAAAAATGGCAAAGGGTGGCGGCTCTTCCAGCGTTTTAAGAAATGCATTGAAGGCCGAAGTACTTAACATGTGAACCTCGTCCACAATATATACTTTGTATTTTCCGGCCTGGGGCGCAAACCTTACCTGGTCCACCAGGGCGCGAATATCATCTACTGAATTATTGCTGGCAGCATCAAGTTCATGAATGTTTAAAGATGTTCCATTATCAAATGAAACACATGAGTTACAAACATTACAAGCTTCACCATCCGGAGTTCTGTTTTCGCAATTAATAGTTTTTGCCAGGATTCTTGCGCAGGTTGTTTTACCAACACCCCTTGGTCCGCAAAATAAAAATGCATGCGCAAGCTGGTTATTTTTTATTGCGTTTTTAAGCGTTGTTGTAATATGCGATTGCCCCACAACCGTGCTAAAGTTTTGAGGGCGGTATTTCCTGGCTGATACGATGAATTTATCCATAATGAAGAGGACAAATTTACAATTTTAGTCCCGATAATGAAGAAGGGTAATTTTTCAAAGATCAACGAAACGTAAACGAACGGCCGCCTTACTAATTTAAAATTGGATGCCTTTTAAATTCTTTTGAGCGGTCGAAAAGATAACGATAAGTTGTAAGGAGCCTGCTTTGTTTGGCGCCTATATTTTTGGATATATTTAGAATTTTGGGATTAAAATCTCCCTGCCACTGAAGCTCCAGTTCATCATACTGTTTTTTTGCCTGTATTACATTTCCCCCTGAAATTATCATATAATAATCTATTCCCATGCCCTGGTATTCCGGAACCACACCAAACACAATACCGGTGAACTTATTACAAACACCCCTTTGCTTTAGCCACAAATATTTCAACTTGGCAAACAATCCAAACTTTCCGTTCAGGTATTTAAAAACCTGGTTGAGCTCGGGTAAGTTTACCCAAAAAGCAATGGGCTCCTCTTTATAATAGACAAACCAAATAAGGTCCTCATCCATTACGGGTTTCATTGCCTTAAACATTTTATAAGCAACGTCTTTGTGCAATTGCTTGTTACCCTCGTGCTTTGCCCAGGCCTCGTTATACACTTTGGTAAAATCAGTAGAAAATTTTTCTAATTCATTCTTGTTGATACGCCTTGCCTGGAATTCCGGCATGGCATCGTATTTTTCATACTGCTCATAAAACTTAGCAGATAGCTTTGGCTGCACAAATAAATGCCAGCACACCTGGTTGTAAAAATTTTTAAATCCGTAATCCTCAAACAGCTTTTGATAATAAGGCAAATTGTAGTTCATCAAATAAATAGGCGGCTTAAAACCTTCGACTACAAGCCCCCACCAGCGATCGCGTTCCCCAAAATTTATTGGCCCGTCCATAGCTTCCATATCACGTTGCATTAGCCAGCTTTTAGCTACATCGAATAGCATGTCCGCAGCCTCCTGGTTATCGATGCACTCAAAAAAACCAATTCCGCCTGTTGGTTGATTATCGCCTTTGTTTTTATATCTTTTATTTACAAATGCAGCGATACGGCCAACAAGGTTATTGCTATCATCAGTCAAAATCCATCTTGTACATTCGCCAAAACGAAAAGCCTTGTTTTTTTTAGCATCAAATACATCGTTTACATCCTTATCGAGAGGGCGTATAAAGTTTGCATCATTCTCATATATTTTTAAGGGTACCTGGAGAAATTGACGTGAAGA
The DNA here is from genome assembly GCA_038251675.1 of Chitinophagales bacterium. Lineage (GTDB taxonomy): Bacteria > Bacteroidota > Bacteroidia > Chitinophagales > Chitinophagaceae > Ginsengibacter. The sequence continues at coordinate 12,918 of JBBSBD010000136.1, forward strand.
TTTATTATCAAAAACTTCGATTAGTTGCATGCAAAAGAAAATTATTTGAGAAATGTACAATCAAAAAAGAATGTTGCCAAAAAACCACAGTTTTTTGAAAAAAATATTTGGAAACAGGTTGATATTTAGAAAGGCATGTTTATTGTTTTACAAGTTATAATAGAATCATTAATAGATATTTCGCTATGGCAAAAAAAAATAAAAGAGCAAACGACCCCTGCTGGGAAGGATACAGGCTAATAGGAATAAAAAAGAAGAATGGCGAAAAAGTTCCGAACTGCGTTCCTGAGAAAAAGAAGAAGAGCAAATAATTTTTAATCAAACTAAAAGAATCATGTCGAATTTAAAATCAAAAAGAGTGGCTATTCTTACTGAGAATGGCTTTGAAGAAATTGAGTTAACCAGTCCTAAAAAAGCATTGGAAAATGCCGGTGCAACTGTTGATATTGTTTCACCCCAGAAAGAAAAAGTGAAGGCGTGGGATACGGATCATTGGTCAATTGAATTGCCTGTAGATGTAAATCTTGCAGATGCAAATCCTGAAAATTATGATGCGCTTATGATACCCGGAGGCGTAATCAATCCTGATAAAATGCGGATCAATAGAGATTGTGTGGCATTTGCCGAAAGTTTTTTGAAGGCTGGCAAGCCAGTTGCTGCTATTTGCCACGGGCCTCAATTATTAATTGAAACCGGGCTTATCGATGGAAGGAAAATGACTTCTTATCCATCTATAAAAACTGATCTACAAAATGCCGGAGCTAACTGGCAAGACAAAGAAGTTGTGGTGGATAAAGGCCTTGTTACAAGCCGAAGCCCCAAAGATTTGGAAGCATTCAATAAGAAAATGCTTGAAGAAATAGGGGAAGGTATTCATGCAGAAGCTGCATTAAACTAAGTTTTATCGATTAAAGGTATTATTGAAAACACCTTGAGTAAAACCCCTCGCATATATAATTGAGAGGGTTTTTTGCATCCTAAATGTTTGCGATTTCGTATTTGATTAGTGAATTGAGAAAACGACTTCAGATATTAGATATCTTTATTATATAACAGGTAAGCTCAAGCATTATGAAAAAAATATTTATAGTTCTGTTTGTCAGCATATCAGTTTGTTGCGGAGCGCAAAGTAAAACCCTTGTAATAACGGAAATTTATGGAGGAGGAGGAAATGCAAGTAGCTCTTATAAAAATGACTACATTCAACTTTTTAACCTCTCTTCATCACCAATTGACCTTGCAAGCTACACATTGCAGGTATCGTATGCATCCGGCAATCTTTGGGAAACGATAAGTCTTTCAGGTATTGTTCCTCCAAATCACTGGTATTTAGTTAAAGGAATAGGCGAAGGTTCTTACGGTGCAGATTTACCTGCAGCAGATGCTTCAGGAACTTTCAATATAAATACTGAAAGTGGAAAAATTGCTTTAGTAAATTCTAACAAGCCCCTTAATGCGAATTGCGTTCTCTCTACTGAAAATATTGTTGACTTTATTGGATATGGGAAAGATATTGACTGCTTTGAAACATCGGCAGCTCCCGCGCATTCTATAACATCGGCTACAAGCAGGATAAACTTTGCCACTGATGCCGATAATAATGCAACTGATTTTACCGTGTTTCCTTCAAACCCGAAAAACACGTCTGAAATAGCTTTGCCAATTACACTGAACGTTTTTTCAGTAAATAAAATTGACAGGGGTAACAATATTCATTGGCGTGTAAACTGCCTTTCGACCTCAGTAACATTTGAAATAGAGCGTTCAACCACCCCGCAAAATTTTACATCCATTTATTCATCTGTTGAAACCAAGGTAAGATGTGCGGCCCCATTTGATGTGAAGGATAACACTCCGCAAAACGGGGAAAATTATTACCGCCTAAAAATTATTGACGCTGACGGCCATGTATCTTATTCTAAAATTTCCCGCTCAATAAATGAAATCAAAGAAGCTGCTTATCTTAAAATAACACCAAATATTATTTCATCTTTTGCCGAGCTGCATTATGGGTCGGATAAGCGGCAAAATATTCAAATACATGTATTGGACTTACAGGGAAGAGTTGTAAAACAGTTATTATTTGAAGCTGTTGCGGGCGACAATAAAATCCCTGTGGAAACAGTCGGTCTTTCCAAAGGGCAATACAACATATTCATACTTGCAAATGGAGAAAAAACTGCGTCAGCCAGGTTTGTAAAGCAATAGGATTTTGGCGCTGGTTTCATTAGCGATTCAAACACATTGGTTATTGGTACTTCAGCATCAAATCGTATAAAATTTTCTTATCGGTATCATTTATTATTGTGCTGCTATCCTGCGTTTCGAAATGGCGCTTAAATGCCACCTTTGCAGCATTGGAGTCTTTAACAGAGTAGCCAATAATTCTTAAGGCCTGCAAGTAATTGAAATCCGCAGGAACCGAAATATTGCTTGTATCCCCATACCATATTCCATAGCCATGCTGCGATAATAACTGCCACGGAAATTTCACATTTGGATCGTTCTTCCGGGTCGGCGCAATATCGGCATGGCCAATAAAATTAGCTGCAGGAATATTGTATGACTTTTTCAGGGTATCTAATAACGTTAGTAAGCTGTTTACCTGGGCCGGAGGGAAAGAGTCAAAACCGATATTATCGAGTTCTATACCGATAGAAGAAGAGTTAATATCCTTATCATTCCCCCATGACCCTGCGCCCGCATGCCATGCACGCAAATAATCATTCAGCATGTGATGAATAGTTCCATCCTTACATATTACATAATGAGCGCTTACCTGTGTGCGTGTTAATGTGAATGTTTGCAGCGTTTGTTCGCAACTATTTTGAGCGGTATGATGAATAATTACAAAATTGGGCTTTCGGATTCCAAAATTAGTAGTGCCTACCCAGCCTGATTGTGAATTGTAAATGTCTCTAGCCGGAGACTGCCTTATTATTTTGCCAAATGACTTAGCCTGGCGTTTGTAAACTCTGTTAGTGGCGGCATATTTATTCGATGAACATGAAGCCGCGATGGTCATCAAAACACAAATACAAAAAACTTTAAAAGGCATATCTTTTTTAAGCAAAGATACTCTGCACA
>JBBSBD010000137.1:0-16003 GCA_038251675.1 Chitinophagales bacterium
AGTTGATTCATTGAGCTATTAAAACTTTCAAAATTCCAAAGTTCTGTTGAAGGCAGGGAAGTGTATTCTTTAATAATTATTTGCCCTAAACGATTGCATTCTTCGAAAGGAAATTCCTGGAGAGAAAATGTTTTATTCTGATAATCTGGTTTATTAAGAACTGATTTCAACCAGCAGAATGTTTTAAAAGCCCCGATTTCAGGGAAAAGATAAAAATAAAAAAAGGGGGCATCCTTACATTGATAAAGCATTTCCCTTTTTTCAAAAGAATTAAAAAATTTCAATTGTTTAAGAAGGCCTTTCAGATAGTCCGTAAAGTCTCCCTGCGCGGCATTGATCCCAAGAGCTTGAAAAACTACAGTGTCATTGTTGATCTGTAATAGCTGATCAAGAGATAAATGAAAATACTCGCACAAGACTTTAAGCTCATTTAAGGAAAGAGGGCTTTCTCCGCGAATACGGCGATAGGCACTGTCATTGCTTAGGTTTAATTGTTCGGCTATCACATCAACAAGCGACAGGTGCGACGGCAGTTGATTTTTTATTTGCTTTAAGAAGTTTATCTGAAGTTCTGCCGCATTCACACATTTTAAATTTATGGTTAAAAATAGATCCTTAGTATGGTTTTTGCAATCATCTATTTCAATCCAAGCCTGGTCATCAACATCTCTTTCCTCGTTTTGCTTACCGCAAGTCTTTCGCCACTTTTCAATACAATATAACCGCCATCACTTCTCAGAAATTGAGAAATGTAGGTAACATTTACAAGCGTGGAATGGTGTATGCGTTGAAATATTTCCGTTGGTAATAATTCCGCTACATCGCCCAATGTTCTTGAAATAAGCATAGGCCTTTTTTCCTTAATGAAAACCTTGGTATATGCTCCTTCAGCATGACAATATATAATAGATGATACTTCTACGAATTCATACCCTTCTCTTAATGGCAGCGCAATTTTTTGTTCATCTAATGGTTGACGGATATTTTGGAGCAGGTTATTAATATGCGGAACATTGCTTCCCTGTTCAAGTTTGTTCTCAACTTTTTTTACTGCCACCTTAAGGTCTTCCGCATCAATAGGCTTTAATAAATAATCTACAGCGCTAATGCGAAATGCCCTGGCGGCAAATTCATCGTGTGCAGTGGTGAAAATGATGGAGAAATTAATATCGCCTAATATTTCCAGCAACTCAAATCCATTCATCCAGGGCATTTCCACATCCAGGAAAAGAAGGTCTGGTTGAAGTTTTTTAATGGCCATAATTCCTTCCTTGGCGGAGTTACATGTTTCTACTATTTCTATAGAAGGGCAATGTTGTACAAGGTCTTTCATCAAAGACTTTACACAATGTTGCTCGTCATCAATAATTATGGAACGTATCATTCTGTGTCCTCCTCAATTTTAATAATAACTTTTGTGCCTGATGCATTACCCATTGCATCTCTCTTGTCAATAATTTCCATTTTTGCATTTCTTTGCCTGAGCAGGTTATCCAATTCAAGCCTTGATTGGGTAAGGTTTACTCCCTTAGAATCATGCGTAAGTTTCGTAACTGCTTTATTTTTTTGTGACACTTCTCTTCCAATTCCATCATCTTCAACAATGATGTTTACATATCCATTACTCCTGGTAACATTAAGCCATATTTTTCCAGCCCTTGCAGCAGGTACTATCCCGTGCCAAATAGCATTTTCAATAAATGGTTGAATAATAAGCGCAGGAATGTACACGGATTTTAGGTCTATTTCCGGATCCATATCTATTGTATAACTAAATTCAGAATCAAACCTCATGGCTTCCAGTTGAAGATAAAATTTACAGGTTTCAATTTCATCATATAAACTTATTTCCTTTTTATCCGCGTTGTTAAACAAGGTTCGTATGAGTTTGGAAAATGTGGTGAGATATTTTACGCCTTTTTCTATTTCCTCCTCCTGCATAAGTGCCTTGATTGAATTAAGACAATTAAAAACGAAATGAGGATTCATTTGGGCACGAAGTGCTTTAGCTTCCAGTCCCATTAATTCTTTTTCATATTTGGCTTTTAATTGTTCAGATTTTCTCACAGCTCTTACGCGTAGTTTTATAATTATATAAACAAGCAATAAGAGAGCAACTATTAATGTACTCCAAAACCACCATGTTGCCCAGTAAGGAGGAGTGATAATTATTTCCATCTGCGCTTCATTTGGGCTCCAGTCTCCATCTCCAACTTTAACCTTAACGCGAAATATGTATTTTCCAGGTTTTATGTCAGGTAACTCAACCCTGTTTGAACTATCATTATCAGAACTATAGGTTGGCATTTCTACCCATTGGTTTATATCTCCATCCAGCTCCCAGGCATATTTGGCTTTTTTATTTTCTGAAAAATAATTAGATGTGATATAAATAATTATTGAATTTTCATTATAATTAAGTTTTAAATTTTTCAACAACTCAGGTTTGGTAAGATAGTTTGTGATCTCACGTTTATTAAAATCAGTTACTCCATAAATTACCGGAGTATAAGTTAGTTTGACAGAGTCATTACCAATCCATTCGGGCTTATCAGATAAATTTGCAGAATAGAGAAGGCCACCCTTGATAAAATAAAAATTACCAGCAGTGTCAAGTTTTATGTCGGTTGTACTGTTTTTTGATGCAACAAACGAGGAGTCGTCAATAAATTTATAAGACCTATCCTGTGTATTAAAAATTGCCGGTACAGAATCTTTCACAGCCACTAAAAACTCATTTATTGATTTAATGCAAAAATCCTGTATTGGATATAATACATTTTCCCCTACCTGCTTCTTCTGATAAGGAAAAAATTCGCTGGTATTTTTAAGTTGATGATAAACACCCGTACCCTTTTCGAGAGTACTGAACCAGAGATTACCATTCCCGGCGGTTTCAAAGTGGGTTATTGTTATCCTGGCCTCTCCGGTTAAAATCTTGTTTACTTCCCCGGTAATTTTATTATAGTTGAACAAACCATTACTGGTGCCAAGCCAAATAATATTTTTGTTTGTTCTGTTTTCGGCAAACGAATAAACACCCGTACCTTCTTCAACTTTGATTTTTTTTACAGGAAGCTCACCCTTAACAATCACCATGCTGCTATCTGGAGTACTTCCTATTTTATAATTTTTTGGATCTATTGATTTGTTGGCGCCTGCTTTTGGAACAATATAAAATGCACCATCCGTTACACCGATGTATAGATTGCTTTCTCCATCAAACCATAAGTTCGCAATTTCTTTAGGAGAATCTCCTTTGATTGGAAAATAAAATGGAGGTATATCAATCCAGGCATCAAGTTGTGTGTTTTTAAAATAGGTAATCTGGTTTTCAGCAGTAGCAAAAAAAATGATATTTTTTTCCGGGCTTTCTGTGAGGGCTTTTAAGGGAATACCAGTAAAGACACTTTTTAAATTTTTTATTCCGTAATCCTGGTTATCGAGCCCGGTTGTAAATGATCCTGCATTGCCGCCTGTAATCAGAACAAAGCTGAATTCAGATGCAGAAACTAATACCCCGCCATCTTTTAAGATCAGGATTTCACCAAAGTAATTATTGGGAATTTCGGTATCTATATATGTTCTGAAAAGAGATTTGTGAGACTGGCAATATATTGTTGAACAACCAATGAGTTGAAATAAAATAAGTGTGAGGAAATACTTAAGCATTGAATAAAAGTTTGATTTTATATTTCCAGATTTATACATCTTCTTTACCTCTCCTTTTGTCATTTTTTTTTGCAAGTCTATATAGTTTCAGTTCTTAAATCATTCTGTCTCCTCCTCAATTTTAATAATAACTTTTGTGCCTGATGAATTACCCGTTGCATCTCTCTTGTCGATAATTTCCATTTTTGCATTTCTTTGCCTGAGCAGGTTGTCTAATTCAAGTCTTGATTGGGTAAGGTTTACTCCTTTGGAATCATGCGTAAGTTTCGTAGCTGCTTTATTTTTTTGTGAAACTTCTCTTCCAATTCCATCATCTTCCACAATGATGTTTACATATCCATTGCTCCTGGTAACAGTAAGCCATACTTTTCCAGCCCTTGCAGCAGGTACTATACCGTGCCAAATAGCATTTTCAATAAACGGCTGAATAATAAGCGCGGGAATATTTACCGATTTTAAATCTATTCCTGGATCTATATTTATAGCATAATTAAATGCAGTATCAAATCTCATTGCTTCCAGTTGCAAATAAAATTTGCAAGTTTCAATTTCATCATATAGGCTTATTTCCTTTTTATCCGCGTTGTTAAACAAGGTTCGTATGAGTTTGGAAAAGGTGGTGAGATATTTTACACCTTTTTCTGTTTCCTCATCCTGCATAAGCGCCTTGATTGAATTGAGGCAATTAAAAACAAAATGAGGATTCATTTGGGCACGAAGGGCTTTCGCTTCATGTCCAAGCATTTCTTTCTCGTGTTTAGTCTTTAATTTTTCCAATTCTTTTTGTTCCAGTATAGCTTTGTATTTAAGCTTTAGTTGCTTTATCCTGTTCCATACAAGAGAAGTGATAATCAATCCAACTACTGAAGTAACAATTATAATAAACTTTGTTCTTGCTGCTTCTTTGGCATCTGTTTCCGCCGCTTTCTTTTCTCTGGTTTGTTCATTGAAAGTGAGCATCTGTATCTGTCTTAGCTTTTCTATACTTGCCATACTATCTTTTGCAGCAGCGGCTATTTTAAAATATTTCAGGGCCTCGGAAATGTGAGCCGTGCTATCGTGCAAAATGTAAAGCGATGTTGCGGCAGCATATATATTTTCCTGGTCATGATATTCTCTTGCATTGGTCAATGCTTTTTCAGAATAAAAAATAGCAGAATCCTTTTGATTTCTTTTTTGAAAAATCTTTGCCATACTATTAAGCACAAAACCCAAATCCCTGTTATTCTCTTTATATTTTGCGAAACCCGAAATATACAGCCGGTAGTAATTCAGGGCAGCTTTTTCATCTCCTTTAGCAAAATAAATATCTCCGTAAATCCGCAAGGAATAAAGCGTATAATTAGTTTCTACGCTTTTATTTTTATGGGTTTGCGCAGCCCAATTAGCAATTGGGGAGCTATAAGCCAGACTTGCAAATATTAAAGCAGAATCGGGTTGATTAATTTTCAAATACACCTCGCTTATACAAAGATTTGTATAAGTATTTACTTCAGGATCTTTTTTCGAGTCATTGTAAATTGTAAAGAATTCTTTTGCCTTAATATAATTGTTAAGTGACCTTCTGTATTCTCCCAATCCTTTATAATCATGCCCAAATACCAGATAAACGTAACCCTTGTGAAAATTATCTTTCATTTTTTCAGTTACTGATAATTCCTCTAAGGCATATTTTAATGATTCTGCATAATTACCGGTTGTGTAAAGCATAAAATCTATGCATGCCAGCTCCCAGCGTTGATTTAACAAAGAGTAGTTAATTTTCCCATTTAACTGAAGTGCTTGTTTATATGAAAAAATGCTGGAGTCAATTTTTTTTTCATCCCGGTATGTTTGTCCTAATTGCTCCAATAAATTAATTTTCGCAGTATCTGTTTTCGCAGTTCTTATAAGGGTTTTTAAACTATCAGTTTTTCTTTGCTGGGCGTTTAGCGAAATAGAAATGCTTATAAGCATTACCGGAAGTAATATTTTAATATGATCATTTATCAAAAGATTGTCCCGGAAACATTTCATCTCATAAATATAAAATTTGTTTATCGCATTAATAAGAGGCATTAGTAATATGTCGCTATAATTTGATAAAATGATTTTATCACCTGATAAGTGATTTACTTTATTGTGTAATCATCCTTTCAAAAAAGCAAACTGCCAAACCAGAATCAGGAGCTGCTAACCGGATATTGCTTTATCAATTAGCCTGGATTATCTTCAAATGGAAACAGGTAAAAATTTCAAGGAGAGAAAACTTAAATTGCTGTGATGGAAATTTATTTGACACCGCCCGATTACGGTCTTTCATTCATCTAATTTTATAGTTTAATATTTGTATGCGATTCTTTTTCCTTATACTATCCTTTTTATTTTTTGCAAAAACAAACGCACAGCTAAATAACGCTGCTGTTAGTTTTCAATTACATCTTCCCCAGGGCGATTATAAGAAAACTTATAATAAACTTGGTACTGGCTTTTTATTAGGTATTGTACATCGGTTACACGACAAATCATTTATTGGCCTTGGTGGCGAAATTGGTTTCCTGCAGGTAAGCCAGGCAGGCGATGAATATAAAGGGTATTTCCAAAATAAATACAACAAGTATTCTATAGGGGTAACCAACTATATTCTAACTCTTGCACCAAAGCTTAGCATTAACCTCGTAACATTAAAAAATTCAATAAAAGTTTTTTTCGATTTTACAATCGGCACAAATATTTTTTTAACTTCTTCATCTATTTCACACGAAAAAGGATATAATATTCTTACAGACACCTACGATTTTTTTACAGGTACCCATAGCGAGCGTGTAAAAATTGACAGTTCATCTTTTCATGGCTACTGGGCACTCCGAGCCGGGGCAGGTATAGGGACAGCAATACCAATCGGGAAAAGTAAAAAAATATCGGTTCTCTTTAAATGTTCTTATTTATATGGTAGTTACGCTAAATATTTTTCACACCCCGCAGTACAAAATCTCCAAATAAATATAGTTCCGAAGGAATCAAATACGTCTATGCTTCTTACCGAAGCAGGTTTGCGCTTTAAAATATTTAATAGAAAAAACTTAAATCGCAGGATTAAGTAAACTGGCTTTTACAAGTCTTATTGTTTAATTGCCCTGATCATTTTGTTGGATCGCTCACCTGTAATCCTGATTTACACCAGGTTTTAAAATACAATCAATCCATTGTTCGCCCTACACGATCTTTTTACCAAATGAAACTTAATAGTTACCAATTGCATATTGATAACGACTCCCGCTTTTGATAATTTCAATTCAATATTAAAATACTTTTCCAATTTTTCTATTATGAAAAATATTCTTAGCTGGTTGTTGTATTGATTCATTTTACGGCTTTCATATTGCAGGAAACGCAAATTTTAGCCATAACAGGAAGTGCATTTTGCTGATTTTGCAAATCATAATAAACACTTTAGACAACATCAATTATGAATCACTCAAACGCCTCCGGAACTTTACATCACAAAAGAAGGGTATATGAAATGGATTATTTTTTTCGGAATTAATTTCCTGCTATCAACTGCAACAGAAGGCCAGTCATTTGAAAATAGCACTCCCAATATTTACGCAAATGAAAATGAATCCATTTATGCAAATGACGCAACTAACGAATTTGAGCAATTTTATAAATCAACTACCGGCCGCGTAAATCTTTTCATATTCACCAGGGAAAGAAAAAATAAGATTGACCTGTTAGCCTTTTATACTTTGTTGCGGGCCCGTGTAAAGAGTTTGTTTCACCATAAAAAATTTTATGTAGTTAATGCCAGGTCTTCAAAAGATGCAACTGCAAAAGTGGAATACATTCTTCATAAGAAAAACAAATTGATTAAAAATTTATGGTTCGACTCGCATGGCCATTATGGCAACCGCTATTCATCATTCCGAATCGGCACAGATCAATTTTATTATAAAAACATTCATGACGCTGTAGCAATCAAGTATCTGCAGATGCTCGCAAAATATTGTGATAAAAATACCAAAGTGGGATTAGGCTCGTGCTATGCCGGCGCAGATTTTTATTTCCCCGCAACAGACAGCACTCCTGCCACCCGCATGAATGGCGATTCATTAATGATTGGCCTCGGAGATATTTTTGATAAATCATCTATTTATGCCAGCGAAAGTTGGGTAATGGCTAAGCCGGGAATTTTTAAAAACAAGTTTGGCTTAGCGGGCTATCCTTTACAAAAAAGATTTAAAGACAGTGTATATGCACCTGTATGGGAGCGTATCGGTAGATGGAAAAAATATTCAAAAAAAGATGGTGAATTAAGAAGCATCGCCACCATTTCATTGGACAGGAAAGGCAATATAAATACAAGACATCGTGAGTATAACAAGTTTTATAAATCGAGAAAAATGATCGCTAAAGCTTTAAAAAAATTAAAACCAGCTCTTGCTCAATTCTAATAAAAATTAAATTAATAAAACTTATATGTTCGCCAGATTATTTTTAAATCTTACTGACTATCCTGCTTTCCGGCGGATAATATGGAAGCCGATATATGAAATTATTGCCTGGAAATTTAAGGTCCCCGACTGGCAGTTTATGAATTACGGCTATGCGCCTCATACTTATGAAGCGCCACTATCGCTGCGTCCCGAAGATGAAGTGAACAGGTATTCCATCCAGTTATATCATTATTTAGTTTCCATACTGGAAGTTCGGGGAAAAGAAATACTGGAAGTAGGCAGCGGCCGGGGCGGGGGAGCTAACTATGTAAAAAAATATTTAAACCCTGGGAGAATTACAGGTTTGGATATCGCTCGCAATGCCGTAAAGCTTGCTAATGAAAAACATGCTGAGGCTGGTTTGACATTTGTCCAGGGCAATGCTGAAAATCTTCCTTTTGCTGATGAAAGCTTTAATGTCGTAATTAATGTAGAATCATGCCACGCTTATGGTTCCGTTCCTGCATTTTTAAGAGAAGTAAAAAGAGTATTACGGCCCGGTGGTTATTTTTTATGCACAGATATGCGTTCCCCAAATGGCATGCGCACATTAAAGAATAACCTCGTTGCAACAGGAATGTGCATCTCTGTTGAAGAAGATATTACCCGCAATGTAATCAACGCAATTGAGCTTGAAGAGAGGGTAAAGCAAAAACGAATTTCAGATAACATTCCAGGATGGATTGCAAAACCTTTTAAAGAATTCGCGGGAGTGAAAGGCTCTAAAATTCATGAAGATCTAAAAAGCGGTTCATCAGTGTACCACAGGTTCGTTTTACAAAAAAATATTTGTGAATAAAAATTATTAAATAAAAGCTTAATGATGAAAATCAGGATTTGCGTGTTGATTCTTTTGTTTATCTCAGCCTTTGCTTCAGCGCAACAAAGCCGGGAGATAAGTGTAGCCTTTCTGAATACCGGAAGCGCATACCCGTTCTCGCAGTTTGGCAAGCTTGTTTCAGAAATAGAACACCCGGGTTTTGAAATAGGTTATGGCTTCAACTGGAAAACGAAGAAGAAACACGATTGGTACCAGGAGATTAAACTGGGTTGGTTCTATCACAGGTTTATGCAGAATGCATTTCCATTATATACCAATGTGGGTTACCGTTATAAATTTTCACCAAAGTTGGCGGCGCAAATGGCCTTAGGCGCAGGTTACCTGCACTCAATTCCAGCGACAGCCAAACTGAAGCTTGCTAATAATGGGGAATACAAAAACAATAAAGGGATTGGAAGGGCGCAGGCAATGGCCGTAATAAATTTTGGCGCGGCGTATATTTTGCGTCCAGCCGGTAAAAGATCATTAAAAATATTTGCAACTTACCAGCAATTTTTACAAGCTCCTTTTGTAAAAGCCTATGTGCCTATACTTCCATACAATAGTTTACTCATTGGCTGCGGCATTCCTTTTCGCTCACACAAAAAGACAATGCCATGAAAAATTCTTTACTTATTATAAGCCTATTAGGTATTTGTTTTTCATGCAAGAAGGCACAAATACAACCTACGGTAACATCTTCTATTCCTATACCATGGAATGATAGCAGCAGCATTCATCCTAAAAGCGTGGCTTTTACCGCGTTACTTAAAAAATATCATGATAAAGGTTTACCCGGTATATCGTTGCTTGTAAATGATGCTAACGGTACATGGGCAGGTGCTGTTGGCAAAGCAGACATTGAAAAAAATATTCCTTTTGATGTTGGGCAGGTTTCCAAGATAGCCAGCATTACCAAGTTGTTTATCGGAACATTAGTTTTTAAATTGATTGAAGATTCTGTAAACACAGGGCTTGGCTATAATGCGCTGAATACAAAAATTAGTAATTGGCTTCCTTCTTCCATTACCAACAAACTTCCTAACGGTAACAAAATAACTTTAGGCCAATGCATGAAGCACGAGACCGGTGTGCCTGATGTGATAGAGCAGGATGCGTTTTACCTCGCTGTTTTAAACAACCCTAATAAAATATGGAAACCCGAAGAGTTACTTGAATTTGTCTATAACAAGCCGCCCGTTTTTAATCCGTCAGATACTGCCATTTATTCTAATACCAATACCGTCTTAGTGATTATGGTAATTGAAGCGGCAACGCATAAAGATCATAGCGATCTTTTAAAACAATATGTTTTAAATCCGCTGCATCTTACCAATACTTACTATCAGCCGCATGATGTATTACCCAATACGGTTGCCCAGGGCTACTTTGATCTATACAATAACAATACAATTGTGAATGTATCCAACCTTGTTACAGGCAGTGGTAATGGCTATGGTGGCATCTATTCTAATGTTTTCGATCTCTACACTTTTATTAATGCATTGTTGCTAAAGAAAACATTATTAAGTACCAAGTCCCTAAGTGTGATGGAAACATTTGGCAAACCAGATGATCCTAACGAGTACGGCTATGGGCTGATGAAGAAATTTATAAGTCGTGGCATCGACGCCGGCCTCGGTCATTCAGGAAGAGACTTAGGCTATACAGCCAATGTGTTTTATTTTCCTAACAAGGGAGTAACGCACGCGTTTCTTGTAAACTATGGCACAGATGCCAAAACCAACCTACGGCAGGTCTTTTATGATTTCCAGGAAGAATTACTGAATCTCACTTTGCAATAATATATTCTTTCCATCGCCTTTGAGAAGAGGTGAGGGTTCTAAAATCAAATACGTTCAAAATGAAAAAAATTACTGCGCTGCTGTTGCTAATGATTCTCTTAACAGCATTTTCATTATCTGCACAAACAAAAAATGATTATCTACTAAAAAGTAAGCATCAAAAAACCGCAGCCTGGGTCTTTCTGGGCGGAGGAACCGGGCTTGCTATTATTGGTGGCTTAGTGGGGCTTCATGGTGTTGTAGATTTAGTAGACGGGCAGCAAAATAATAAAATTGAGACGGGAGGGATATTGGAAATAACGGGAGGCGCTGCAATGCTGGGAAGCATTCCTTTATTTATAGCATCATCAAAAAATAAGCGCAAGGCGATGAGCATTACATTCAGTAATCAGCCACTACCTGCACTTGTAAAAAATACTATGGGGCGAAGATCTTTTCCGTCAATCGGGCTACAATTCAAATTATAAAATATAGGATCCTTGGTGATGTTCCTCCGGGAGTTTACTGATGCCTTTAAAAATCATTCTTTACATCTTTAAAAAAATACATCATGAAATCAAAAATCAACTTTCCAGGCATCTGCACGATGCTGCTTTGCTTGTGCTTTTCAAAAAATATAGTCGCACAGCAAATCCAGGCTACATCTTCGGAGTTTTCCCTGGTGGTAACGCATAATGGGCAATCCGCAAACACTTACACATACAAGGTTTTCGAAGCACCAAATAAAATGTACGGGTATGATATTTTACAAAACGGGAAAGGAATATTTCACCAACCTGCGGCTATAATACCGGCAAATAATGCAGCTGCTAATAAAAACGCAGCTCCGCAGACTCTCTCCTCTGTAAATAATCCCAATGCTGGGGTGAACGGTTTTTCCAAAGAAGAATTTGCGCGAAATGCCGCAATGCTATCAATAGAAAAAATTAAGAAGAGGTTAGCGCCTGCATTGACCAACGATGAAATGAAACAGGCTATAAATGCCAATTCAAACACAACCATAAAACATTAATTCATGAAACTCTTACACAATCTGCTGTGCACACTTTTATTAGTTTCTACCAGCATAATAACTACTGCACAAAATTTTCATGTGCTTGATATAAATAAATCACAGAATGGCAATCCGACCAACAATACAATATTCGAAGGCTATGATTGGGGGCGGATAGATACCTATTATGCAGTGCTCAATGGAGTAGCTTATTTTTCAGCTGATGATGGAATACATGGCGCGGAACTGTGGAGAAGCGACGGTACTACAGCCGGGACTTACATGATTAAAGATATAAACCCCGGTGCAGCTTCATCAACCGTTCGTGACATCACTATCTCCGGTGGCAAAATTTATTTAAGCGCAAATGATGGAATAAGTAATTCATCCATTTGGATAACTGACGGAACGGATGCGGGTACCATGAAGGTGGCAGATTTAAGCGGATATGGAAGCTCAGCGCCAACCTATTTGACCGATGTAAACGGCATCTTATATTTTTTTACTGATGGATTGTATTATGGGTATTACACGGTAACGGCATCCCAATTGTGGAAGACGGATGGCACTGCAAATGGCACGCAGATGGTCGCAGATTTTTACTCACCTGAATTTTATTATAGCAACGGCGGAAGACAGATCACAAATGTGAACGGGCGTGTATTTTTTTCTCTAGCAAATTATGGCTATGACAACGAGTTGTACACTTCAGACGGCAGTACAGCAGGAACGCATATGATATCTGTTAATCCTTACGGCAATACTAATCCAAGCTACCTGACTGCGTTTAAGGGCATGCTGTATTTTTCCGCCGATGGAGGTAACGGTACCAGGTTATGGCAATCCGATGGTACACTCGCGGGAACTGGTATGGTAAATAATAACAATAATATTTATTTGGATAACAACATCTATATGCGTTTTATAATAAAAGATAACAGTATTTATTTTACCGGCTACAGTGCAGATAATGATGGTGCTGAATTCTGTAAATATGATGCTTCGAATGCTGCCAATAGTGTGGAAATTGTAAAGGATATAAATCCCGGTACATACAGCACGAACCTTTATAACATCACTAATGTAAACGGCACTTTATTTTTCACAGTTTTTAACGGAACCGACCAGGTACTTTGGAAATCAGATGGGACTACCGCAGGAAGTATGGAAGTAAAGGACATCAATCCCGGGGGCCATAATATTTATTTCTATAAACATTTTGAGAAAGGAAATGGTGTATTGTATTTTTCTTTTTATGATGATGTTCATGGATATGAATTATGGAAAAGTGATGGAACCAATAACGGAACTGCGATAGTAAAAGAAATAAACCCCGGCGTATATGGCGCTGCAGTTACCAATATATCTTATTTAAAAAACAATATCACTTTGTTCGAGGCTAATGATGGGAAGACAGGCTTCGAATTATGGAAAACAGATGGAACAGTGGCAGGAACAATGTTGGTTAAAAATATTAATCAAACAACAACAGCTTCATCTGATCCTTATTCGCTTACTCCTGGTCCCGGTAATAAGAGCCTAACTTTTATTGCCTATGACCCTCAATATGGCCATGAACTCAGGATAAGCGATGGCAGCGACGCCGGCACAAATGTGATAAAAGATATTTACAAAGGATCTTTTGATTCCTGGCCATATTCTCCGGTAACTGTAAAAAACACGACCTATTTCTTTGCCAATATTGACGACCCTGTTCCTCACAACAGCGACGATGTTTTTTTAGTTGCCCGCTTATGGAAAACAAATGGTAATGATAAAGGAACATCTATAATCCCCGTCCCGGCTTTAGAAGCTTTTATAAGCCAATCCGGGTATGTAGTATCTACAATCGCTACGGATAAATTATTTTATATCCTTCTTTTTAATAATTCAACGAATACCTATGAGCTCTGGCGTAGCGATGGTTCAGGGGCGGGTACCTATGCCGTTAAAACCGACATTAGCCCTTATTATAGCCCGGTGCTTACTGCGGATGGAAAGACTTTATTTTTTACAAATTATGATTATACGAATGGCTATGGGCTTTGGCAAACAGATGGCACATCAGCCGGAACTAAATTTGTACCCTTAACTGGAAACTCCAATCCTCAAAATTTTTATGCATTCAATGGTAAACTTTATTTCGCTGCTTATGATGCTTCTTATAATACTGTTTTATGGGTGGCTGACCCTAATGCAAATGCTGCGAAAATGGTAAGCAAGGTGACTGTTGAACCAAGAGTTCCTTTTGCCCAGTTAAACAAAAAATTATTTTTTGTTGGTATAACACCAGAAACCGGTGGAGAATTATGGGCTACCGATGGCACTGAAAGGGGTACAAAAATCGTAAAAGATATATATCCCGGATATGGCTGGTCAAACCCATCTAACCTCACAGGCAGCGGGTCATTATTATTTTTCGAGGCGACTGACATTGAGCATGGCAATGAATTATGGAAATCTGACGGAACTCCTGCTGGTACTCAATTGGTAAAGGACATTACCCCAGGGTTTTCCGGTACTTATCCCTATTTTCTTACGAATACAAATGGCAGGTTATTTTTTGTAAACAATGATGTGTTGTGGACTTCGGATGGTTCTACTAATGGCACCAATGCAGTTGATGATAAAAATCTCCAGGGCGTTTTTAGCATTGGAAACTTAACAGCTTTTGGAAATAAATTATGCTTTACTGCTTCTTCAAATATCTACGGTAACGAAATGTGGGCGGGCAATAGTTTTAGTCAGAAAGTGGAAGATTTATCAGTGAGCAATCCAACAATAATTAGCGAGGTAAATGCTTTAACAATTATATATCCCAACCCCGCCGGCAATACATTACATGTAAATTTTGGAGCATCACTTACTGGTAAAATAGCGCTGGTTATAACAGATGTTAGCGGTAAGCCCTTAATTACCAACAAAGCATTGCAAGGCGGAACATCCGCACAGATAAACATTTCAAATCTCCCGGCAGGGACTTATTTCTTAAAAATAATTTCTACGAAAAGTGATGAAAATGCGGTGAAGAAATTTGTAAAGCTGTAGGTGTGCGAAATATAAAAACGCTTAAATGAATTGCTGTTAATCTAAAAACCCTACAAGGAATATTTCATTTCTTTTTAAACAAAAAATTTATCATCATGAAAAAGATTACTTCTTCTAAAAGCTTCTTGTGTATTCTCTTCCTATCGCTTGCGCTGTTTAGTAGCGGGCAAGGCTTTTCGCCTAAGCTCCAGACCCGCCTGCAGGCAATCATTGATAGTTTTCAAAACAATCCTGCCAATCCATATATCGGTGGTATGTCGGTGGCAATAAAAGTAGATGGCCTTGCGGAATGGAGAGGCGCCACAGGGTATGCATCCCGCAATGTTGATGCTAAGAATAGTCTGCTTCCGGGCGGTACTCCATTTAAGGTTGATAATCTTTCAAGGATGTACAGTGTAACAAAGACCTTCACGGCGGCACTGGTTTTAGAACTTGCGAAATCGGGTGCATTTAGCCTTGATGATCCTATCACTAAATACCTGCCTTTACTGAGTGCTGTAAACCCGGAATTGAGTACTGCCGTTACCATCCGCCAGTTGTTAGCACACGAGAGTGGCTATTCTGATTATACAGGAGAGATGCAATTGCAGATAGCGGTTGCGTTTGATCCAACGCATGTATGGGCGCCTTATGAAATGGTTTCTTTTGTTCATCAAATTGCTGCCCCGGGAGCAGAGCGCAAATATTCAAGCACCAATTATATTTTGCTGGGCGCCATCATCGAAGCAGCAACAGGTAAACCCGTGGAGCATTACTACCGTGACCGGTTTTTCGGGCCATTACACCTTAACTCAATGTATCTCGGCGGAAGGGAATCAATAGGTAATCGTTTTGCACTTGCTGATCCGCACGATAATATCAGCCCTTTCAATCCTATCTTTCAATTAACAGGGCAGCCAACTTTCCCCAACGACTACACGAATATTTCACGATTCCCTCTTACGGGTGTGGTGTCGCTTGCTTTCACCGGTGGTGGCCTTGTTTCAAATATCACTGACCTGGCAGAATGGGGTAATGCATTGTACAATGGAAAAGCAACAAGTGCCGCTACGCTCGATGCCATGTTGCAATCTATTTCTCCAACTCCCGATGAAGATGGCGACCGCCTTGGCTATGGAATTATTCTTTCCAATAAGATCAGCGGGGTGTATGATTTCATTGGGCATGACGGCAATGCTCCGGGTTATCG
>JBBSBD010000138.1:0-15977 GCA_038251675.1 Chitinophagales bacterium
AATTGTTTCTAATAACAACAAGAAGAGGACTATAATTATTTTGCTGGCACGGCTGGGAAAAGAGGGCAATAATGGGAAGATGCTTTAAATAGTATGAGGCTTTCCGTTCAGGTTTTCATAATCATCAATGGCTTTTTTAATAGCTGCGTTGAAAGTTATTTCTCCATGACACAACCACTTGTCTTCGCCATCGTTAAGCCATGTGCCTTCCTTTGTTTTTAGAAGGCGGTATTCGCTTATATCATAAACGGGTTGTACTTCTACGATGTAAGCAATTTTTTCTTCTGTGTTCAATTTCTTCGATGGAAAAAAAAGATCTATAAACTTCTTTTTATCCTTTTTTCTTATTCCTGTTTTTACATTTCCCTGCCTGTTATTCGGAAGATTGATGAAATATTGTGCCATATAAATTTTTACTTTTCATGAGTACGCTTACAAGTTAAAATGGAAATTGGGAAATGAAGAACAGAGCCAGGCAGTGTATTTGGTAAGTGGTCATAAATAAGGATTGCAGGATAATTATAATTGAGGCCCGGCACCATTAAATGCAAATCCACGGTTGTGTGTTTCCTGTTTTACCTGCCATACTTCCCTGTTGCAAAACAAATTTTTTTATGTGTATCTTTTGATACCGTATAATAGTAATTTAGGTAAGTATATTGCAGTGTAAACAAAAATTATAAACAGAAAATTAAACACGATGAAAACATTACATTGTTCTGATGCCGGCTTTGATTGCAAAGCTGTCATTCATGCTGCATCCGATGAAGAAATAATGAGCCAGGCAGCAGTACATGCAAAAGAAGTACATGGAGTTACTGTTACACCAGAACTTGCCCAACAGATAAAAGGCTTAATTAAAGATGAAAAACAAGAGGCATCCTAAGGTAGAAAGAGCCTTGATCAATTGCGTAACGATATAATTAAAAAGGCTCCCTGATAATTGTTTAGAGCGTTCTTTTAAATACTCACAAAACTTATGGATACTACATACGATCTCTCTAAAAAATTATCCTTCTTTTCAGAACCTGAACTACAAGAGGAGCTTAGTAAAAACGCAAATATAGTTACCCTGAATAAAGGGGATGTTATTGTGCGGGATGGACAGTACATAAAATTTCTACCTATCGTTATTAAAGGTGCCATCAGGGTTTATCAGCAGAAAGAAGACAGGGAGATTTTGCTTTATTATGTCAGGCCAGAAGAAACTTGTACTATGTCTTTAGCTGCTGCATATTTTGATAATAAAAGTACGTCACATGGGGTGGCAATAGAACCTACAGAAGTGCTTATTTTTCCTGCAGGCCTTATTATGGAATGGCAGCTCAAGTATCCTTCCTGGAACAAATATGTGATGCGGATGTTCAGAAGCCGGTATGATGAGTTAATCGGCTCCTTTCAAAGAGTGGTATTTGAACATATTGATGTTCGGGTAATGGAATATTTAAAGTATAAAAGTGAAATTGATGAGAGTGGAGTGATTTACCTATCCCATCAAAACCTGGCTAATGAACTGGGCACTACAAGGGTTGTAATATCCCGTATTCTCAAGCAATTTGAAAGAGATAAGAAAATTCAATTGTTTCGTGGAGCTATTAAGTTGTTATAATCTGTAAACTTCTACAACTTCTATATGACTCGTCCTAAAAAAAGTTAGGGTATGCTGTTATTCCCAATCATGCGGGTAGAGCAGTTGCAGGGGTCAAAGAAAGCGAAAATGAATGCTTGAAGTTATATCTAAAAAGCTATCACTTAACTTTTTTACACACTTCATCTTTGCCGTTATAATGTGCAATGAGTGCGGTAATATTTCCCGAAACATCGTTTACAAATTCAATTCTTGCGTCAATGATCTTTAAGTAAAAATTGTTTTGATCGTCTGCTAACAAAGGAGATTTGGGTAGGCCGCCTTGCGGTGCTTCTATTTGAAGTTGATTATTTTCAAGGGTGATGTACGCGTGATGTTTTTCATCAAAATCATATTGACCAACATATTTTTTCAACACTGCATCCGGTAATTTTATACCAATATGTTTACCCATCAATTCATAAGGCTTATGAAAAATGATGGCTGATAAATTCGCATTGATGGCGTTTAAAGATTGATCAAACCAACCCTGGTTGTTCAATAAAATGATGGTTACATCTTCTGTGGGATAATAGCTCAAGTAAGCAATAAAACCCGGTATGCCTCCTCCATGTGAGATGGTTTGTTTGCCAAATAACGAATCAATAAATACACCATAACCATATTTATCAAGGTGCGGCGTGAGCATTGCTTTCCATGATTTGGCAGAAAGAGTTTTTTTATTTGCGATCGCCTGCACCCATTTGTACATGTCGGCGGTTGTGCTCCAAATGCCGCCTGCAGCATAACTTACCGTCGAATCCCACCGCCATGCTGACGCCTCTTTCTGCATTGAATCATTTAAAGTTTGATAGCCTGTTGCGATGTTTGTACCGGGTGTATGTTTAAAGTCAAATAAAGAATGATTCATTTGTAACGGCTCGAAAATTATATCACGCACATTTTGTTCATAAGATTTGCCGGTAACTTTTTCGATGATCAATCCCAATAAATAATAGCCGGAATTATCGTAGCGAAATTGTGTGCCGGGCGTAAAATCGAGCTTGTGTCCAAACATGATGTCAAGTGCTAACTGTTTATCTACCGGGTTACATACAATTGCAGAATCGTTGTCATCAATGTCATTTGTATAATTATAAATGCCCGAAGTATGTGTTAATAAATTTTCAATCGTTATTTCACCGGCATATTGGAATTGAGGAAAATATTTATCGAGTTTATCATTCACAGAAAGTTTTCCTTCTTCCTGCAATTTTAAAATTACGGTCGCTGTAAATTGTTTGGTGACAGAACCAATTTGAAACAGGGTATTTGAATCATTTAAAATATGCGCAGCAAAATTTTTGTAGCCATAACTTTTCTGCAAGAGAATTTTTCCACGTTGTGCGATCAATGCATTTCCATTAAACCTGTTTTCCTTATTGGCAGCAAGTAAATACTCATTGAGGTTTTGTGTGATGGAATCGCCTTGAGCATTTGCTGTAAAAAATTTTGCGGTTAAAAAAATAATAAATGTGATGCCTTTAAAATCTTTCATTGAAAGTTTTATATTCATCCGTTGAGGATTTCTTTTATCCAGTGTGGTAATGTCCATTGCAAAAAATATTTTGGTTTAACCATTGATCATTTATTTCAGACCATCGAAATTGCATAATTCATTACGACCTGAGGGTGCTGCTGTACAATGATAAATGCATGTATTGAAAAAAAGGTTGCCTTGCCGCAAACATAACACCCCAAGGCTACCTGGAGCGCATTCAAATAAGTGCCTTAATATCTGCACCTGCAACGATAAAAAAATAGGGAATAGGTTGTGTCTTGCCAACGTACGAAGCCCTGAAACTGTGACACTGCCAGAGAAAAGAAACTAAATATCAAAAAAAATCTTTTGTAAATTAAATCAGCTATAGTCCTGTGTTATCAAACCTTTTTCTCAATAAGCCAGCGATGCCCGAAGGGGTCTTCAATTTCTCCTTGCCTGTAGCCATACTCATAATCTTTTGCCGGGGTTATTTCAGTTGCGCCCGCTTTAATTGCGTTGTTCATCACAACATCTACATGCAGTACAAACAAGCCGATTATTGTTGTTGTGCCCTTATGTTTTTCGGGCGAAAAAAAATACGGTTTTGTTACTTCATGCAAATGGAAAATAACTCCGTCAATTGAAAGCTCAGCAACATGAATGCTGCCATCATCATTATAAAAACAAAGATTCTCCTCAGCACCGAATGCTTTTGCGTAAAATGAAATATCGGTAACTCCATTATTAATTAAAAGTTGCGGAGCAAAAAATAGTTTATCGTTTTTGTTTATCATACCAGCCTTAAAAATATGAAAATATTTCCTTTTTTTCTTTTATTCCCGTGCTGTGAGTCATCCCCACAAGCGCTGAACAACGGCAGTGGAGGGCTTTATTTAAATTGAGATCTTTTTAAGAAAATCAACAGCTGCGTGAATTGTTCTGAGTTACAAACGTCAGGACAGCTACTCTAATATTATTTGAAGACGCTACGAGTAGCGGTGGCCGGTAATTGCAGACGGTATTATAAGATATACAACATATAAAGGTGATCTTGTGGGTTACACGCGAGATCCTAATTACCTCGTGCTGGACTATCATGCTTTGCGACAGCAAAGGATATTTTATTCTCCCGACTACTCTTCTGATAAAACATTTCAAAGCCCAATGCCCGATTACGGGATGTCTTGTATTGGTCGCCTGAAATTTCTACGAATGATCAGGGCAAAGCGAAATTTTAATTTTATACCAGCGACCTGCCCGGAAAGTATGTGGTTATTATGCAAGGCTTATCTGCAAACGGTGAAGCCGGAAGTGCTTCTTCCATCATAAACGTTGAGAAATAAATGCTCATCTCCAAATGCCAAAAATATCCACCTTGTTTTCTTTATAAATCGTTGTCGTATCCAAAGTCATTCCCACATTCATAGCCACTTTTTGCGAAGGAATATTCGTGAAGCTTATGATCGAAATGAGAGAGGATGATAAATTATTTTTAAAAGCATAATCCCTGCAATGTATTGCTGCTTCAGTTGCATATCCTTTATTCCAGAATTGAGGCAGTAGCGAATAAGCTATTTCAACTTCATGAATTTTATCAACCGTTTGTTTGAGTAAGCCGCAGTGACCAATAAGGTCCCCTGAACTTTTTTCAATCAAAGCATTCATGCCACCTTGATCATTTTGATAACGCTCAAATTGCCTCTCATACCACCTTGTGCACTCAATCTTTGGATCTTCTCTTTTATATTTCCAGTATTTCGAAGTCTCAGGTGTTTCAAAAAATTTAAGCCACACATCAAAATCGGAAGTGCGAATTTCTCTGAAAAATAGCCTGTCACTTTGCTGATCAGTAAGTAAAAAATTCATGTATTTCCTTTTCTAATTTAGTATAAATAGAAAGTGAGCAAACAAATCTTTTTAGCGCAAATTTCATTTGATAAATAAATTTTTACTTTAAATGGACGCTACGCATTAGAATAAAATGCGACATAGATTAAATATACGTTACCTCGCACTGGCGCAGATATGCAGCACAGGTAAAGTAGCGTTGGCGTATCTGTTCCTATCATCTTGGCCGGTGTCCTCCCCGAACATCTTGAAATGGTTTGTGAGGACACAAACTAATGAAGAGGTAAAAAAGATTAATGCCCAAGCAAGAGTTTATTGATTTGCTATAAAAAAGGCTGCATAAGCTGATACTGGCGCTATGTTAGGGGTTCTATGTCGAAATCTTAATACGGTTACCCAAATCAGTTACCATTCTACTAGCGACACGCTTACTCCTACTGTAAACTGGCTATGATTATAGTCAACCAAAGTTTCGCCATAGCCATCAAAAACCTGCAACTGCACCCTCAGGTTGCTAATAACCGGCAACACCCAATTGGCCTGAATGCTGCCCCTGTTTCTTTCATCGAACCTTAGTGTATGTGTGCCGATTACCGAAAACTGGTGCCTGCCTGCATTGTATATTATCACAGCTTCTGCCCGGCCAATGTAGTCAGTGATGGCCGGGTTTTCATCATCTTCGTCATGAAGCCTTATCCAGGGCCTTAAATATATTTGCCAGTTTTTTCTATCAAGCCCTGCCTGAAATATCACCCGGTTCCAGCTCCTCGATAAAGGTAGTGATTTACCATTTGACTGATGGGTTATTGATACGCCCAGCATCCGCACAGTAAAGCCTAAAAAAGGAATATGCGTTGCAAAATTTAATATCACCTCTGGTTCATAATTCAGTTCGCGAAACGGCCGTGAAAGCTCGGCGTTATACACCTGCCAGTGAGCCTTTTGCGTATAACCTACCCAAAGATCGCCGCCAGTTTTAAACATATTCTGCAGCACTTTTGTTTTCAAACTCAATTGAAATTTTGCTTCATAGTTATTGTAATTAATTTTAGAAGGAAGGCTGTAAGCAGGGTTCTCACTATAGGGCTGTACATTCGGGCTGTTGGACCAGCGGCCTGCAGTAACATACACAGGCCTGTATGGCGTTACAATAAAAGTGCCTCTCCTGCTGGATGAGTCGAGCTCCCATCGTTGAGACATGTTTTCTCTTACAGCATCTTTTTTGAAAAGATTATTTGACTGGGCATTTAAAGCAACAGCAAAAAAACAATAAAGTATAGTGGGAAGCAAACATTTAACGGTAAACAGTACACGTTTTTGCATAAACATAATTTTTAAATAAAATTCATAAAAGACTTTTTTTAAAAGGGAATTTATTTTTTCGCAAAGCGCATCACTGCCACATCACCCATTAAAAATGTAAGTGTGTTATCGTTCAAGGAATACTTATAACTTTTTTCAGCATATTTAAAAACGTTTCTTCACCACCACCTTCGCAAAACATCATTGATTTTAAGGCATCCGCTTTTTTAAAAGGTGTCACCTTTTAATAGCAGGTTGTGTGACCGCTGGCTTTAGTACCGGCCTGGTAACCGGTTGTTTAACCTGTGGCTTTAGTACTGGCCTTGTAACAGGTTTTTTAATCGGTGGCTTTGGTACTGGCCTCGTAACAGGTTGCGTAACCGGTGGCTTTGGTACTGGCCTTGTAACAGGTTTTTTAATCGGTGGTTTTGGTACAGGCCTCGTAACGGGATTGGTAATTGAGGGCTTCGTTACCGGTCTTATAACGGGATTAGTAACTGGTGGTTTTATTACCGGTCTGGTAACCGGCTTCGGATGCACAGGCCTTCCCGATTTATCAAAAGAAGGTAGTTTATCCTTTGCGGAGGGAGCTTTTGGAAAGTCTTTTCTAAACTGTTCTGAACCTTTTTTCGCCAGTTCCGGCCTTGAATATGTGTTCCGGTAATCGCCACGCTTATATCTTGTTTGTACATAAACAGATCTCGTTCTGTAACCTGGCCTGTAATAATAGTTTCGCCATGAGGGATAGCGATAGTAGTTCCATCGGCGGTAATGGCCAAAATAATAATAATCCCAATGATAATGATAACCATAATACTGGTGCCAGTAGAAAGGGCGCCACGGACGCCAATATGATGGATAGTAACCCCAACGCCACGGCGAATGCCATGCTGAATAAGTGGGCACATACATGTATCTTATGATTTGCCAGGTGGCTACCTGCGCAGGCGCAGTTTTTTGAACCACTATTTCATTTTGTAATTCAGTAGTAGCAGGTGCTATATAACCCGGGTTCGGTGTGCCGGCGGTATTACTTCCGTCATCATAATTTGGTTCAACTATATAATCTATTCCATATAAATCTTCGTCGCCAATAATTTGTACCTCGGGGTTGCCATCGCTATTTTTATGAACCATTATTACAGCTACGTCCTGTTGTTCATTATTATTTACGGCAACACGCAAAGAGATATTATGAACGTCTCCATCGGCATTATCAATTACTTCGATGTAATCTGTTTTACTGTCTCCATTAAGATCGAGGTTATTGATATGATTGCTTTCATCATTGAGTTTCTTTTCAAAACCCTCGAGCGTTTCGGATTCCTGGAAAAGCTTTAATACAGCATATAAATTCAGGTTGTCCCCAGGTAAATCTAATTTTTCAGATGATGAAGTCTGAGCAAAATTTAGCATCCATAAACCCAGGAATGCGCATAACAAAAAACTATGCTTCATAAAATATTTTTAGTGAAAGAAAATGTTTTTATTTGAGTGCCCGGCTTTAAAGTTGCATGATTTAATTGTAATAAATTTCTTCAAAACTATATACCAACATTGAATGTAAGAAAAAAAAATTACGTCGAAATCCTCATGGCAGCAGCTGCTGTACCAGTCCATTTGGGTGGATTGCCGCAATTGATTAGTTTTAAGATGCGGCGATATAGGAGTTGCACTTCATTCTTAAAAAATACCGTTACAGTTGGAAAATACCAGGACTTCAAAACCATCTTATTTTTTTTTGATTGCCATTGTAGGTCTTTTGGCAGTTCTTATTGGCTTTGCAAAAACCTTCATTGCTCCAGTGACTGCGGGCACCTTTTCCGCTCCAAATGCTGTTTACATTCATGGAGCTTTTGCCTTTAGCTGGATCCTGCTTTTCTCCGTTCAAACACTACTCATCAATTCTAATAAGTTCATCGTCCACATGAATCTTGGAATTGTAGGAATTTTTCTTGCTCTTGGAACGGCTTCTACAATGTTGCCAGTTGGTATGTATGCAGCACACAAAGAACTAGAACAAGGATTAGGGGAGACTGCAATTTCAGGAATCGTGGGTGTTGTAACATCTGCTATAATGTTCCTCGGCATTGTCACTGCAGGAATACTGAACAGAAAGAATGGAGAAACTCACAAGCGGTTAATGCTTTTAGCAACGCTTGTAGTGCTTTGGCCAGCCTGGTTTCGATTTCGACATTATTTCCCTTCTGTAAACAGACCCGACATTTGGTTTGCTGTAGTATTAGCGGATAGCTGGATCTTGATTTCCTGTATATGGGACAAATGGAGACATGGCAGAGTTCATCCAATATTTAAATATGTGGGAACATTTATCATTTTGGAACATACGTTTGAGGTAACTTACTTTGACAACTCTGCCTGGCGAGTTGTGGCAAAATACATCTACCAATTATTATCTTAGCAATTCCCCAGTTATCGTTAGCAAATTTCTTATTTAAAAGGACAATTGTTGCAGACAGCAGGATGTAGCAAAATAAAAACAACAATGTCGCCAAATATCTTTCTTGTGGATGTTCCTCTTTAAAATCTCTAAACATATCAAGATCAGGAAAGCCCCGCCTGGTCTCACCAACGGGATTCATACTGCTTTACTAATTGGTTAAAACGCTTTTTGATATTTTCCACTGTCCATCTTCTTTTACACAGGTATTGGTATAGTTTCCGCTGAAGTCATTATTTCCCGCACTACCCTCGAAGGTGCCTGTAGTGGTAAGAGTGCCACCACTTTCTGTTACAGAACTTACGGCTATTTTTATAGTTGCACTGTTATTTGCAAAGAACTCAGTTGCGTCGGCCGCAATTGCTTCACTACCGTTTGTTGTTGTTCCATCTGCGTTAACTCTTACAGCATCTTTTGTATAAAATTCTTTTATTGCTTTAGCATCTTTTTTGTTGTAAGCATCTTCATAATTTTTAGCAAGTGTTTCCATTTCTTTTTTGTTATCCTGCGCCTTGACAGGATTAGCGAATGCAGCCATAAAAACGATTGCGGCTACTATAATGTGGATTCCTTTTTTCATTTTACTTTTTTTAGATAATTGTTTTGAATAATAATTAAAATATCAACCAATAAATGGATTGGCCTTATAAATCTAAGCATAAGAACTCAGAAAAAAACAACATTGAAATAACGAACAATGCCGCGCAATCCTGTCACTTTTTCATAATGCTCTTATAAATTACCTGGTCAGGATAGCAGAGCCATTTGCAGGCTTGAGCTCAACCCCACTTTCGCGCAAGCATATCCTAACTGTTATTGTAGGGTTGAAGGAATAAGAAAAGTTGAATCTTCCTTTTGATGTTGGATGGCGTCAATAAAAAAACAGACATAAGATTATGCCGGAGTGCTATTGGTCAAATGAGGCGGCGGCTGGCACGAGCGTTACTGTATAGCGGCCGGGCGATATAAAAACCAGGACTTTTAATCTGCTGATACGTATCCCGGATCATTTATCTTATTTTGCTTTGGAAAATATTTATAAGATTATGAAAGCAAAATCCAGCGTCTACATTTTTCTTTTAACACTTGTTGTTATAAGTTTTCTATCAGCAGATGTCCCATTATCTAATAGTCATGATAAGATATTACACGAGCCACCAACTGTTAAACACTACCTCTATGTAGCGGTTCCGGGTATTCGCGATTATCTCGGTTATGGCGGGCATGGGATTCTTGTATTTGACATGGATAATAATCATCGCTTTGTAAAGCGCATTCCCATACAGGGATTTCATCCTGATAAAACACCTTCAAACGTTAAGGGAATTGCAGTAAATATTTCACTTAATAGTATTTATATAAGCACCATTGAATCGCTCCAGCGCATAGACCTCTCTACAGAAAAACTGGTTTGGGAAAAGCAATTTGAAGGCGGATGCGATCGCATGTCCATTTCGCCAGATGGCAAAACCATGTACCTGCCTTCGTTTGAAAAAAATTTTTGGAATGTGGTTGACTGCGCAACAGGAAATATCATTACTAAAATTGACATAAATAAAAGAGCGCACAATACAATCTACGGACCTTCAGGGCAGAAGGTTTATATGGCTGACATTGCTTCGCCATGGCTTTATGTAGCCGACGCAAAAACCAATACCATCGCGAATAAAATCGGGCCATTTGCAAATTTTATTCGCCCGTTTACCATTAATGGTAAAGAGACTTTAGTATATGTAAATGTAGATAGCCTGCTGGGTTTTGAAGTAGGCGATCTTATTAGCGGAAAAAAACTTGCTCATATAGAAGTGCAGGGATGGAATATGGGGCCGGTAAGAAGACACGGCAATCCAAGCCATGGCATTGGCCTCTCACCTGATGAAAAGGAAATATGGCTGGCAGATGGACATAACATGCGGGTTCATGTTTTTAGCGCAGTGGCGCCGTACCAACAGTTAACCACAATACCACTGCAGGATATGCCCGGATGGCTAAATTTCAGTATTGATGGTAAATATGTTTATCCGTCAAGCGGAGAAGTGATTGAGAGGAAAACGCGTAAAATAATTACGAGGCTCGAAGATGAGTTTCACAACTATGTTGCGAGTGAAAAAATGGTTGAAATAGATTTTGCGGATAATAAAGCCATGAAAGTAGGCGATCAATTTGGAATTGGAGGAATACAATAAGTATGGTTACGGGAACAAATGTTTCGATATTTCTAAAACTTTGCCCACGTTGGGTGTGTCACGGTTTTTGGCGAAGTCAATCTTTTATACCCAGCTTTTCAATCAGCCACCCAGCTACCTTATCATGTTGTTCCGGGAACGTCCAATGCCCGGTTTCCTGTGCCAGGTACAATGACTTTGGCGCTGTTATTGAATTGTATGCCGCGTAAGTAGAAGTTGGCGGGCACACATCATCATTGTATCCCCAGCTATAGATTCCCGGCACCTTCACCTGCCGTGCAAAATTTACTACATCATAATAGCCGCAGGTTTCTATTTTATCTTTTTTATTATTAAAATCAAGATTGTTCTTCGCGAAATAATGCGGCCATCCGCCGGCACGACCATGTAGGTAGCCGGTGAGATCGCAGAGCGCAGGATAAAAAGCCGCGAGGTATTTTACGCGGGAATCCAAAGCAGCAGTGATGATGGTTAATGCGCCACCCTGGCTACCTCCCGTCACGGCAAGATTACTACCGTCAAATTGGGGAAGGCTGCAAATAAAATCATTGGCACGCACACAGCCGAGATATACACGCTTGTAATAAAAACGATCGCGATCATCCAGGTTGAAATTCTGGTAGCCGTTTAACGCGCCTGCACCAAGATTCAGATATACACCCGGGTCCATATTCACGGGCACACCATGAATACCTATTTCAAAAGTGATCATTCCCTTTTCCGCCATAGCAATATTTCCGCCATAGGGGCGAACGCCTGCACCGGGCACGGTAAGAAGTGCGGGGTATTTTCCTTCCTTTTTAGGCACACATAAAATTCCATACAGCCGCGAGTTTACGCGAAAGTTCTGCAGGTTTACCTGGTACACATTTACTTTTTCTGTGCATCGTTCAGGCATTAAGGTCATCCTTGCATCCATGGGTATCTTCGCCAGCTCAGCTTTAGCATCATTCCAGAATTGTAAAAAGTCCGCTGGATTTTCGGCAACCGGTTTTATAGAAAGAGGATCATAACCTGCGGTGCCCATATTCGTGTATTCGTTACCGTCAACTTTCGCCCTTACGGTACAGCGGAGAAATCCCGGGGTCTTCATGGTGCCGCCATCGACAGTCAGCATGCCGGTTGGTAATTTCAGCGAATCTTTTTTTGTGGGATCCATTTTTTCCGGCCCGATTTCATATAATATTGCAGCATCTTTCACAGGGTTTCCATCTTCCAAAACTGAAATGGAAAACTTTACAGGCTGCCCTGTTTTGTACATCCAATCTGCATGATCGGGGGCCACAATTACTTTAACTCTTTGTTCCCTTGGCTGTGCATCTGCATAGAGTGTTACAACCAATAACAAGACAATCGAAAGCAATCTTTTCATAATGATGATTATTTGAATGTTATTATTTCTTTTGCCAGGTGACAAAGCGACTTTGCGGTAATATTTTTAAAGTTAAGAGATCACCCGTTGTGTAAGATAATTTTTCTAAGGCAATGGATTGTTTATTTTCTCCATATTTCAAAACAATCATTTCATATTTCCCTTTGGGTAAAAAGAAACAGATCCGGTGTCATTGTTGTCCCGGCGGGGTTTTCATAGCAAAGCAAAGTGGTAGGCATGAAACCCCGACGTATGATACTCTTTAAACCCATCACGAAGTATCAAGGGGTTTCCATGCTTAACAATAAGGATATGACTGCTGCTGCATGGGGCCTCAGACTAAGGTCGACGGACCTGGCCAAATTCGGGCTTTTGTACATGAACTATGGCAAATGGGGCAATACGCAGATTTTAGATTCTGACTGGAAATGGAAAGATTATTTATGAAGAGGCATTTGGCTTAGCCAACAGAAATTGGAATATACTCAACAGTACAAAAACAAAATTTATAACTGGTTCTTTTTTATAAAAACCCCTGCTTCAGCAATGAATTATTGAAGCCGGGGCTCAATGTTGAAAGGCCATAGCAATATTAATACCTTGCCACAATATGAATGGTGCTCACTTTCGCATTACCTGTAACTCCTGCGTCTGCCATTCTTTTTTTCATGTCATCAGACTTAAAAAACGAATTGGCCTTTGCAGTGTCAGTAAGTGCCAAAACAACCATTACCTTGTGATTGTCGCTTGCATCATAGCCGTAGCTTCTGTCTTCTATACCATTGTCCATTCTCAACTGGCGGCTACCCTCGAAAGAAGTTTTCCAGGCATCCCAGTCTTTTACCGTTATGTTCCTTATCACTCTCGTATCGGTGGGCAGCGTGTTAGTGGCATCGTACACTACTTTATATATATGCATTTCAGGCGTGCCCATTACACCACCATCTTTCATAGCGGCCTTCAGGTTGGGACTTTTTGAGAAAGCGGTTGCTTTGTCCATATCATCTGCTTTCACAGCCACCAATAGCGTATTGGAATCCGTCACCATGCGGGCTACTACATAACTATGCATACCGGAGGCCGTGCGTACGCTGTCGTGATTGTCATAGCTGGTTTTCCATTTGTCGTAGTTAGCTACTTTATGTGTTACTACCATCAAATTATAAGGCGGACTTACCTCGTAATTTGCGGCAATTGCAGGGGCAGCGGGGGTAGTCGTGGCCGTATCTGTGGCGATCATACCCGTAGAATCAGTTTCCGTACTCTCGGTAGTTGAAGATTCATTGCTGCCACACGAAAATAAAATAAGGGATAGTCCTGCACAGAGTATACTGCGCATGCTGAGCTGTTTCATGATGTTAATTTGTTTTTAGAATTTTTGTAAAAGTGAGATTGCAGGTGTGGATGCACCGGATAGCAGTAAGCAAATGTAGGTGGATTCAGAGTACCAATATGCAGCGATTTAAGGAAGCGTGGAAAAATGTAATTCCCAACTTTCGCGCAAGCATATCCTAACTGTTATCGCAGGGGTGGCAACCTTGCGCGAATTGAGGGTTTGTCGGACCAATATCGACATTTTGCGCAGGCATCACTTGTATTTGTATAAAGCAAGCGATTGCAATAAAAAAAATAATAGCTTCTTCACAGGTGGCTGATTTTTATATATTAAAATTAGTAAACAATCGTGGGGGCGCAATAGCCAAACAAGTAAAAAGTTTACAGAATACAACCCTAATTGCTTAAGTTCAATTTGCCACCGCTGCTCCTGAAGCATTTTTTTACTATTCAATCAGATTTCAGTGAAATACAAAGCCCTTTGCCTGGCACTTGCCTCGCAAAGGGCGCTAAATATTTAATACCGGTTATTCTTGTCTAACACAAATCAAATCCTCTAATCTATGCCGCCTCTCCCATCCTTTCAAATTCCTCTTCAATATTTTGAAGCGCTTTACTCCATGCATTGTCTTTAAGATCGGGAACAGATAAGCCTTCCAATCTGAATGCGGTTATGTCGGTCATTCCCAGAAATCCTAAAACTGATCTGAGATAAGTTTCTGTAAAATCAAATGCCTTCATTGGCCCCTGCGAATAGACGCCTCCTGAAGAAATTGCGAGGTACACTTTTTTGCCATTGATCAATCCTGCAGGTCCTTTGTCTGTATAATTGAAAGTTTTGCCGGCACGGGCAATGTGATCAATCCATGCCTTTAGTGTAGAGTGAATGCCGAAATTATACATAGGTACGCCTATCACAATTACGTCCGCATCTTTCAGTTCAGCAATGGCCTCGTCAGAATGTTTTATCGCTTCGGTAAGCTCGGGTGTATGTTTTTCAGCAGGTGTAAAAAAGGAGTTCAAATGCACTTCTTCCAGGTGAGGAAAGGTTGATTCGGCAAGATTGCGTACCGTAGTCGAACTGACCGGGTTTTCATTCTCCAGTTTTTCTATAATTGCATCGCCCAGTTTGATACTCATAGAGGCCGCTCCCCTTGGGCTTGATATAAGATGTAATATTTTCATGGTTCTATTTTTTTTATTTATTAAATGATAATTTTTTATTTATGCACTTTTACTTTTCCATGCATTGCTGGTTTTAAATACCGGTTTGTAAACAGGCCAGTAATAAACAGCAAGCAGGATAATTGCTGCCATTATAAAAAAGGCCATTCCTAAACCTGACGGATCAAGCGCCAGGTGAAAAAAGAATATGTTTACGACGATTGGAGAAAGCAACAGCAACGATAACGGTACAAACGTACCCGCTAAAAGCAATGCTCCGCTAACAACCTGGATGAATGCCATTAAAGGAAAAAAGTATTGTCCTTTAAATAAGCCCATCGAAAAGTCAGCGGCTGCTCCTGTTGGAGGCGGCATAGGTATAAAATGTAAAAACCCATTTAGCCCGAATACCAGGAAAATTAATCCAAGGAGTACCCTTGCGATATGCGCAGCTATTGTAAACGCTTTACTTTTTGAGTAGGTTATTGAAGGTTGAATATGACCTCCTTCTATTGCATGTGCCATAATTTTTTATTTAATGATTTTTTAATAGGGCAAAGCTCCATTTAAATGCAGTTGATTAAAATGGCTGGAAGTGGGGATTTTATGTCAATACTTCCTTTTTGACCGGATCGCAAAAAAATCGGGATTTGTTTTTAAGGCATAAGTCTATACTGATTTACTCAACCAGTAATGACTTTAGTCCAACGAGTCCGTTTGGCTAAAGTCAATTTACGTGTAACATCTTCCACAGCTTAAAGCCGTGGCAACATAATTATAAAACAGTTCCAGCAATTGTTATAATAATCCTATTAATCCATCCAGGCATATTTATGCGATATAGGAACATGTAGCGACATGCTTTAATCACTTAACTTTATATCTAAATTAAATCCTGGTACATGGAAAAGTTTTTTAAAGACAAAGTGATTTTAATTTCAGGAGAAGTCAGTAACCTGAGCATGGGAATCATTCATTCTTTTTTAAAAGAAAAGGCGATCGTTATTTTTCCTGCAAAAAGCCTTAATCAAATTGAAACTATAAAATCTTTTCGTGCCATTAATGAAGATGAAAATTTTATTACACTGCTGATAGATGTCCAGGACTTTGATAAGGTGACAGAAACTTGTGAAAACATAACAGAGAAATTTAGCAAAATTGATATCGCGATAGAAATTCCTGAATTCTCTAACTCTAGA
>JBBSBD010000139.1:0-15977 GCA_038251675.1 Chitinophagales bacterium
CCGGAGAGCACGACCAGGTCACGAACCATTCTTTTGTGGGTGGGATAATCGCCTAAAATCCATCCACCACCGTGGATAAAAATGAACACGGGCAACACTTCTTTCACGCCTTCCGGACGAACGATATTTAGCTTGACCGTGTAACCATCCGCCGTGATAGTCTTCTCCGATTCATCTATGCCGGAAAGATCAACGTTCACAGAAGCCTGTGCATCTACCAATACTTGCTTGGCCGCAACGGGCGAAAGACTTTCCAGTGGCGGGCCGCCGTTATTCAACGCTTTTAAAAAAGTTCTTACACCTTTTGCCAGGTGCGGATCTGTTGCAAACGGAACAATCGTTGATGGTTTTGACATTGTTGTAGTACTCATAACTTATTGTTTTTATAAATGTTTTAAAATATACTTATCGCTTCTGCCGTGCTATTTTTTGAAATCAAAAAGACCGGTCAAAAAGCTAAATTTTATTTCAGGTATTTCCTTAACTCGGCTGATGCCTGAATGAAAAGCGTTTTCGTTTGCGGAAGATTTGCGATTGGATTAAGCAAGCCGAAATCATGGATCATTCCACCATAGCGTTCTGTTGTCTCCGGCACTCCTGCGGCATCCAGCTTACGACCGTATGCTTCGCCTTCATCGCGTAATACATCGTTTTCTGCCACTATAATCAGGGCAGGTGGCAAGCCTCTTAATTGATCAATGGTCGCTCTTAATGGAGAAGCATAAATGTCTTTACGCTTTTCCGGGTCGGGAATGTACATGTCGTACATCCATTGCATAGTTGATGTTGTTAAGTAACGGTCTTTCCCGAATGCCTTATACGATTCTGTGTTGTAATCCGCATCAACGATAGGCCACATCATTATTTGTAATCTAATGGCGGGACCACCTTTTGCCTTTGCCATTAACGTGGTTACCGTAGTCATGTTTGCTCCCACACTGTTGCCAACGATGGCCAATCTTTTTCCATCAACATTTATTTCTGCCCCATGTTCCGCAACCCATTTTGTAGCAGCATAGATTTCGTTGATGGCTTGCGGATATGCTGCCTGCGGCGTTCTTGTATATTCAGGAAAAACTGCTACAGCACCGGAACCTACAACCAGGTCACGCACCATTCTTTTATGCGTAGGGAAATCGCCTAACACCCAGCCACCGCCATGTATGAACATGAAGACAGGAAGCTTTTCTTTTACACCGGCCGGGCGAACGATGTAGATCTTTACTTTATAGCCTTCGCTGTTGATCATCTTTTCCGAAATTTCAATGCCGGACAAGTCAACAGGCACGGACGTTTGTGCACCTTCCAATACTTTCCTTGCATCGTCAGGAGACATGTCTTCCAGTTGTTTGCCACCCGAGTTGAGTACTTTTAAAAATGCCTTTATACCCACGGAAAGATTGGGGTCGGTGGCATAATCCTTAATCTGCGAAAAGGTATTACCTGCCAGGAATAAGGCAAAAAGAAGAAAGGCCAGTTGACTGAATTTCATTTTTCCCGGAAACCATTTCCCGGATGTTTGTATAACATTTTTCATTGTTGTTGTTTTTAAGTTAAAAGCTATTATTACTATTTATTTCTTACGATAATTTTCTTGCTCCGAAACGTCATCATCATTTGCGCACTTTCTTTTAGGTGGATAAAAACCTTGTTTTGAGGGTAATCACCAGGCAGCTCCAATAGCCGGTAATCTTTGCTAAACCTGTTGCAATACTCTTCGGTTACTCCATCCCGTGAGTAGCAGGTCCTAAATTGAACCTACACTTAATGCGAAGCGATCTAATGCCGTTGAAAACTTTGCCCGAAACATAAGAAGCGCTTCTGAAATATTTTCGGTCGCTTAGCGTAATCGAATTTTTTTCAAACTTTTGCTATCAAAACCTCATTTTATTTCTGACACAAATCTCTACATCCCTGCTTGGGTTTGTTTGCCTGCTGCACTCATTTTGTTTGATAGTTTCGTTCAATTATTTTTTTATAGAAGAGTGTTGAAAAAGACATTTGAATTTTTGATTATCAAAATTTGCTTCGTCTCTCTTTATCAAGTGGCGGAAAGAGTCGTTATAATAATCGCAGATTTATATGTGATGAAGATCGCTGCAGCGGAACTTGCCCCGCGAAAGATAAGGGTGAACGCGGTTAGCCCGGGGCCAATAAAAACGAAGATTCTTGAAAAGATTGGCCTTAGCGGCGAACAGCTTGACAGTTTGAAATCCGATATAGTACAGCGTATTCCGTTACTTCAAATGGGTGAAGCTGCTGATGTAGGTAAATTAGTAGCATACTTATCTGGGGAAGCATCTGCTTTTATTACTGGGGCAGAAATACTAATGGATGGCGGCATGAGCCTCTAAATGATTATGTTTATTATAAAAAATAATCATCAACATTTAATTTCAAAAAGTTTACATCAAGTGCAGGTACCTTCCAATCTGCACTTGATGTAATTGTTACTTTCAATCACCTTAAATTACCAGGCATGCGAATCCAATCATCATAACGAATCGAACCAATTCGTGCATCATCTCCCGGAACCAGCGATTGATCATTGATCACTGTACCAAAATAAAGTGCATTGGGATCGCCGATCACTTCACGTTTGTCCTGCTTCATATCCAGGTATTTTTTTGCAAATTTGTCCATGCCGATTTTTTTCGGTCCGCCAATTTCAACTATTCCATTTATAGGATCTTTCACAGTTAGATCTACCATTGCATCCACCACATCATCAGAAGCGATAGGTTGAAAAAGAGCGGATGACAAATGAATAGTGTCACCGACAGTACCTTCGCTGACAATGCCGCCGGCAAATTCGAAGAACTGTGTTGAATGTAGGATCGTGTATGGAATTTTAGATTCCCTGATTAACCTTTCCTGTTCAACCTTGGCGCGGAGGTAGCCGCTATTTGGTAAACGATCTGCTCCTACTACTGAAAGAGCAATGTGATGTTTTACAGCAGCTTCTTTTTCAGCTGCAAGAAGATTACGACCCGAAGTTTTAAAAAACTCCATAACTGCGTTGTCTTCAAATGAAGGCGAGTTGGCAACATCCACTACTTTCTCCGCATTTTTTAATACCTCCGAAAGTCCTTCACCGCTTATGGTGTTTACGCCTGTGTTGGGTGAAGCTGCGATAACTTCATGCCCAAGGTTTTTTAATTTACGTACGACTTTTGACCCGATTAGGCCGGTGCCGCCGATTACTACTATT
The DNA here is from genome assembly GCA_038251675.1 of Chitinophagales bacterium. Classification (GTDB taxonomy): domain Bacteria; phylum Bacteroidota; class Bacteroidia; order Chitinophagales; family Chitinophagaceae; genus Ginsengibacter. Next base: position 3,212 of record JBBSBD010000139.1, read on the forward strand.
TTCATTTTTTTTGATTTTTAAAAGATTCTATTTAGAACCATTTTGTTAGATAATTGATTTGTTTTTTATTTAATTGTTTCGCCCCTCAAGCTGTTTTGTGGCTGACCGGTTTCATACATTTTAACATGCGATCTATTCCGGCGTTTGTGCATCACCGTAGGGTTGCTCTGTAGTCCTGATACTATCATCCAGGAATTCATCTCCCTCACTTGTATTCGTTTCAACTTCAGGGTTGAGCAGTTCGTGGACACTAACAGATGAATCTGCGTTGTTGACCGGATTTCTTAAAGAGTTGGTGAAATAATTCGGTTGCATAAAATATTTTTTTATTGTTAAGTAAATAATCTTCCTGTGCTATTTTTCTTTCGCTTAAGCGAAACTACCTGCCTTGTAACTGCCGGGCACACCAGGAAAAGCAATGTTGATACGGTTCCAGGTATTTATGGTGGTAACTGCTAATGTGAGGTCAATCAATTCCTCGTCAGAGAAATATTCTTTCGCTTCGTCATAAATTTCATCGGGCACAACACATTCTGTCACTGCTTCGGCCCAGGCTAATGCAGCTCTTTCGCGTTCTGTGTAATAAGGCGCTTCCCTCCATGCACTTAATCCGTAGAGACGTTGTTCTGTTTCTCCGTTTGCCCGTGCGTCTTTATAGTGCATATCAATGCAATAAGCACATTCATTTATTTGCGATACCCTGAAAACAATAAGTTCCAGGAGTTGACTTTCCACCTGAGAACCTTTCATATAGGCTCCAATACCATAAAGAATTTTTAATGCTTTTTGTCCTTTTTCCTGGATGTTTAATCTTTGTTTCATTTCTACTATTTTATTGGTTGAAAAAATAAAGTTTGTTGTATTTATTGTTGAATCAGTTAACTGGTTGATTCGAAAATCTTTCTTTCAATAAGGGTGACTGAACTTTTTGCGCATTCTTTTCATCAGGCTCGTATTCTCTTTCTTTGTTGTCAGGCAGAAAGATCATTCGCAATACCTGGTCGTGTGCTAAATAAGCCACCAGCCAGCTATAGAGCGTTCTGATTTTGTTATTATAGTTTACAAGAGAAATAAGGTGTATAAAGAGCCAGGCTAACAAACCAAATAATCCTCCTACATGCAGCCGGTGTTTGAAAAGATCAGCAACAGCCCATTTTCTTCCTATGATAGCCATATCACCCCTGTCAAAAAATTTAAAAGGCTTCATCTCTTTTCCCTTTTCAATCCGCAATAAATTTTTAGCTAAGCTTTTGCCTTGTTGAATGGCTGGCTGTGCAAGTTGCGGATGTCCGTCAGGGTAAACCTTATCGGTGTATTGAATGCTGCTATCGCCAATGGCATAAATATTATCGTATCCCTTTACCAGGTTAAAATGATCCGTGACCATCCTGTTGCCTTTTCCAATACTTGTTGCAGAAATTCCTTTGAAAGTTTTTACCGTTACACCTGCAGCCCAAATCAATGTTTTGGTTTCTATCGTTGTTCCATCAGATAGTAACGCACTATTATTTTCATATCGATTCACTCTTGTATTCAACTTCACGGTGATCCCTAAATCCTGCAAAGCCCGGTAAGCTTCTTCATGTGTTTTCTTACTCATAGCGGGAAGCAGAACTGGCGCACCTTCTACCAGGTAGATCGTCATAAGATCGCTTTTCAACTCAGGATAATCCATAGTGAGAATGCCGTTTTTTAATTCGGCCATCATACCTGCAAGCTCTACACCGGTAGGGCCTCCGCCGGCTATCACGATAGTCAGCAACTTCCGTAGTTCGTGCGGATTCTTTTCAATAGAAGCTTTTTCAAGTGTTTTAATTAAACCGTTCCGCATATAAAGCGCATCATCAATCCCTTTAATGGAAAAGGAATTATTGCTTAAGCTTTTGTTTCCGAAAAAATTTGTGTTGGAGCCGGTTGCAAAAACCAAAATATCATAACCCAATTCGCCGCCATCACTCAAATACAATTTATTTTCATCAGTATTTACTTTTAAAACTTCTGCCATTCGAAAGGCAATGTTTTTCTTTTCGAACATCTTCCGAAAAGGATAACTGATGGCAGCGGGTTCAAGAAAACTGGTGGCGACCTGGTAAAGAAGAGGAGTGAAATAATTGTAATTATTTTTGTCCACTAACGTCACGTCATAATACCTGTTATTAAACAATTTGCGGGCGAAATTATATCCGGCGAAACCACCTCCCATAAGGACGATGTGTTTCCTGTTATCATTGTTAAGCATACTTGTATTTTTTAACTTTATTTCCTTTTGAAAATTTCATTTTATGAAGGGTCGAATAAAAAATATGGTAGAAACAAAAGCCGGGCAATGCATATTCAATAGCGACATGAAGCAGCATTACTATATTATTAAGCTTTATCATAAAATAAAATTTGTATAAGTCCTGTAATTTGATTGAACAACTTCATTTAGTTTTAAAATCATCATTCGTTTACACTGTGTGTTATCTTTTGCCTTTCCGGATATGAATGAATCATTTCCAAAATTTTCGCAGCTTTTTAAAAACTATATCCTGTTTCATGTATTCGCCAGGCGTTTCAAACAGGACACCTTTAATGGTATTTGCAAAGCATTCAATTGCATAAACAAATGTTTGTTTCTTATAAGAATCATCGTCATCAAAACTGTGCACCTCGATTATGTCGAACTCGTGGCTGCTAAAAAAACTTTGGGTTTGTGCACAGAATAATTGGTTGCCAAGCAGCGTAAAATTTGACGTGAAACCGCGGTGATGCAAATCGGTAATAGTATCTTTTATCATTGTATAAGAATTTAAAGTGAACATTAATAAATCTTGATTCAGGTGCAATTCCGTAGTGATTTAGCAACTACTTTTCACGTCTTACACCCCGCGGTTTTATTGTTATAATTTTTGAGCTGCAGCGATAATAAAGTCGGCCACTTTTTTCGGTTGAGACACCATTGGTACATGGCTGGTTTTCACCTCAATGGTAGTCGCTTTCATCCTCCTTGCTTCTGCTCTTAATAAATCGGGGTTAATCATGTGATCTTCGGTTCCAACAATAAACCAGGTTGGCTTATTTTTCCAGGCTGCGCTGAAAACCTTATCTGTAGTGCATTGTGCTCCCCATTCGCCCTGGGTGGCAAATATTACATTCCTTTCTGCGGGTGAAAGATCTTGTGCGAAATCTTCATTGATTCCTTGTGAAGAAAGTGACAGAAATCCGGACGGGCTTACCTGCACGGCTGTATTTCCATGAGCCGGGGGAAAATCTTTTGCCACGTCCGTCAGTGATTGATTATCGTCAGGTGCAAATGCGTCCACATATAAAAGCCCCTCCACTTTTGGATTATTGCCGGCTTCAGTTATTACAACGCCCGCCCATGAATGACCTATCAATAATACCGGGCCTTCCATTGAAGCAATGGCTCTTTTAGTTGCGGCTACATCATCTTCCAATGAAGTAAGTGGATTTTGTACGGCACAAACGTTATAGCCCTTGCTTTGTAGTAAAGGAATAACCTTCGCCCAACTCGAGCCATCCGCGAAGGCGCCATGAACCAGCACGATATTTTTTATGCCTTTTGAAACGGACTGTGATTTTACAATGCCGGGAATGGTAATGGCCATTGCTAACGCAATCAATGCGCATTTTGTAAATTGATTAATTGTAAACATGGTATTTGTTTTTATTGATGAAAAAATGTTGTAGAAAATAATTTTGTATGGATTATTTTATGCCAGGTACTTTTTTAATTCAGCAGCTGCATGAACAAATAGGGAGCGAACAGCAGGTACAGTCGCCAGGCCATTCAGTAATCCGAAATCGTGGATCATTCCATTGTAACGGATGCAGGTAACCGGCACTCCTGCTTCATCTAATTTTCGGCCATAAGCTTCTCCTTCATCCCGAAGAATATCACTTTCGGCAACTTGTATCAATGCTGGAGGCAAACCTTTTAATTGTTCTATGCTGGCTTGTAATGGTGAAGCATAAATGTCTTTGCGTTTTTCGGGATCCTTAATGTACATGTCGTACATCCACATCATTAATGATTTACTGAGGAAACGTTCTTTGCCAAATTGTTGATAAGATTCTGTTTCAAAATTGGCATCCACAATAGGCCACATCATTACCTGGAGTTTTATTTCAGGGCCGCCATTTTCTTTTGCTTTTAATGCAGTAACAGCAGTCATATTACCACCTACACTGTTGCCAACCACTGCCAGTCTTTTACCATCTACATTTATTTCGCTCCCATTTTCTGCTACCCATTTAGTAGCCGCATAAATTTCATTGATGGCTTGCGGATAAGCTGCATCCGGGGTTGGCGTATAGTTTACAAATACAGCGGCTGCACCGGACAGCACTACGAGATCCCTTACCATTCTTTTATGGGTGGGGAAATCGCCAAGCACCCAACCGCCGCCGTGAATGAACATGAAAACAGGAAGAATTCCTTTTTCACCTTCCGGCCTTACAATATTTAATTTGATCGTGTATCCGTCAGCGTTAATAGTTTTTTCTGCTACTTCGATGCCTGAAAGATCAACGTTCACGGAAGCCTGTGCATCAAATAAAACTTTTCGTGCTTCTATTGGTGAAAGACTTTCGATGGGAGGCCCACCTGCGCCATTTAATCCTTTTAAAAATTCCCGTACTTGTTTTGAAAGCCTGTGATCGTTTGCATAGTTGATCACTTTTGTTTCGGCTGTTTGTGTTTGTGTGTTCATTTTTATTTTGTTTTAAATTGTTTGAATTTTTTTTTACGTCTTTTACAATGGAAAGCATTTATCAATCTGCCATACTTTTCTTCTGCATCACTTATTCACTTTTCTTTTTCCTAAGCAGTATATGATTGATTATTTAAAAATGGAAATTCAGGATAGGATGCTTTGATCGTGGCTTCAATATCCTGCCAGGGAAATATTGTTGTCCTGTTCAAATGCCTTTCGGCTGCTCTTTGGCGATATCTTATTTTCTTAATTGCCTTATCTTGCTCGTTTTCGTATGCAGCCAGGGGCTCTCCCAAATCCGGGCAGGCTATATAACCGGGCTCAACATATTTTTTCAACGGCACCCCGAAAAGATCATTCATTGCATTATGGCCGGCCCATCTTCCTTCAAACTGTGCATACTGGCAATCCATCAAAGAGGCAATGGCTTTATCCCCTGATGAATGCGCTATACTCCCGGCGGCTATTACATTATTATATGCTGGTACTTTCAGGAATGGATCAACACTCAACCTGTTCAAATCATCTTTTGGGCCTTTAAGAAATTTTGTGAGAAAACTTGCGGCCAGGCCTTTAGTCCATATTACAGTCCGGGTGGAAATGCGGGTGCCATTGTTTAATAAAACGGATGCAGGCCCGATGATTGTTAATGCACAATTCAGCCTCACCTCAATATTTTTTGACGCTAATACTTCCTGTATATATTGCCTGCATTCTTCAGAAAAACCCGAAGCCACACGGCTTTCGCTTTCCAGGAGAATAATTTTGAATTGAGCGCTTTTTCCTGAATAATATGCCTGGATGGTCCGGGCATTTCGTTCAATGCCGGTAACGGTTTCCAGGCCTGTAAATTCTGACCCAACAACAATAATTGTAGAAGCACCTTCTTCATGGAATTCTTTTTCTGCAAGTTCAACGAGGTGGTTTTCGAGCCTTTGCGCACTGGCAAATGAATCAACATTAAAAGTGTGCTGAAAGCCCGGGAGGTCTGGCGCATTTAATGAAACTCCGGTAGCGAGGATAAGGTAATCGTAACTCAGAATGATCACACCGTTTGTTGTGTAAACAATTACTTCATTCTTTTCAGGGCTTATCTTTTCGGCTTTACCTAAAATTTGATGAACGCCCAGTGGTTTCAAATACCTGTCCATGGCGAAGCTCAGCCCCTCTAAAGAAAGTTCATTAAGAGCCGGGCGTATGGTTACATTGTTATCCGGGTCGACTAATATGATTTCAACTTCGCCTCTCTTTTGAATTTCACGGCTTTGGCGAACCGCACTTATAGCGCTCCAAAAACCAGCAAAGCCACCCCCGATAATTAGCAATTTCTTTTTCACTTTTATATTTTTAATGATCTTAAAAAAGCTCTTATTTTTAGAGCAGGTTCAGTTTTAATTGAATTCCCGCTCGACTACGATTCGGGTTTGCAACCCGCGTGCCATCGCATAATTGATTGAATATTAAAGGCTTGTGATATAAGGCAAATTTGTTTTTACACTGTATATAGTGGATAGCCGAATAGATGCACTAAATGCAGTGCAATGAAAAATGTGTAGATGATTTAACCGGTGAGAATTAGAGAAGGAAAAAATGCTTGTATAACAGGCAAGCCAAAACAATAAAGTTTGCAGGAAATTTTGGTAACGTATTTTTAAAAAACCTTCTACCAATTATCAAAAAATAATCAGTCGCTTTTAACGAAGTAATCTGCTTTCGAAATATTTAGTTTCAGCAATTTTGAATGAAGGGTAGTGGAGGGGATATCCAAAATTTCAGCTGCGCCACCGGTACCCGCAATTTTACCATCGCATCGTTTTAATGTTTCAATAATGTAGGCGCGCTCGACTTCATGAAGCGATTTATTAGCAATATCAATGGAATGTTTATTTATGTTATCATAGGTTTTAGGTAACTGAATTTCTTTCAATACATTTTCCTGGGTTAGCAAAACACTTCGCTCAATAAGATGCTCAAGCTCTCTTACATTTCCGGGCCATAAATAGCTTTTTAATTCTTTCATAACCTTTGCGGAAATGGATGTTACTTTTCGTCCTGTATTCTTACTGAAACGTGCAAGAAAAAAATTAGCCAAAGGCTCAATGTCGTCAACGCGGTTCCTGAGTGGCGGAAGATTTATAGGAAATACATTTAGCCGGTAATACAGGTCTGACCTGAAACGGCCTGCCTTTACTTCATCTTCAAGGTTACGGTTGGTGGCAGTAATAATGCGGACATCAACTTTTATTGTGGCCTTACCGCCTACTCTTTCCAGTTCACGCTCCTGGATAACACGCAGCAATTTTACCTGCGTCTCCAAAGGCATTTCGCCGATTTCATCTAAGAATAAAGTGCTGTTATTTGCCAATTCAAATTTGCCAATCCGACGTTCAATAGCACCGGTAAAAGAGCCCTTCTCGTGACCAAAAAGTTCGCTTTCTATCAGGTTTGCCGGCAAGGCTGCACAATTCACTTTCACCATCAATTTATCTTTTCTTGGAGAAGCGTTGTGGATTGCCCGGGCGACCAATTCCTTACCTGTACCGGTTTCTCCTAACAAGAGCACGGTGGAATTAGATGCTGCTACCAAGGATATCATGCTATATACTCTTTGCATTTCCGGGCCATTACCTATAATATCAGAAGAATTATAAATCGTTTTAATTTGCTCTTTTAGATGGTCGTTTTCAACTTCCAGCATTTGCTTGAAAGCAAGCACTTTTTCATTGGCCAGGATGTTGGAAATTGCTATGGATATCTCCGCACAGATTCCTTTTAGAAGTGTGAGATTTACTTCATTCGTTAACAGCCATAATGTACCGAGGTTAGTATTGCCAGCACGTAACGGTGCGCCATATGCGTTTTTAAATCCTGCTTTCTTCCAGAGATAAATGTAAGGCCCTTTGTTGCCCTGCTTTTCTTCATCCTCAATATTGAAAATAACCGGGTTGCTGCTATGAAGCACTCTTTTTGATAACTCATCATGAATCGTAAGTTTTGCAGAGATGAGCTTTTCATAAATTTCTTCTTTTGTAAAAGAAGCGCCTCTGTCATAAATATATGGGGTGAGATGAATGCCATCATCATCTATCAACCTGAGCATGGTTAATTTTAGATGCAGTACATTTTCAAAAACATTATTAATAGCCAATTCCAGGTCATCCTTTGTTCTTATCGCTGCAATCTCATTGCTGAAATTTAAAAGAAATGATTTTTCCTTTTCCTTCTTCAGTATTTCTTCATTGGCGACAATATTACTTGCGGCAGTTGACAACTGGCTTGAAATTCTTTCTATGATCTTTATAGATGTATCATCAAAATTATTCAGCCTGTCAGAAAATAAAATTATGCTGTGCTTAGGATGCTGGCCGCCGGGAAGTATTTTAATAATCATTTCTTTTGCCCCCGCTTCGTAATTCAGCTTAAACCATAGCGGAGCTTTGTCGGGGTCAAAGGTTGCCATATTAAATACCACGGGTTTATCTGACAGGCACGCGACATTATAAATTCCATCCTCAACCGGATTGGGCATGTTAAGCATTTCAGCATATTCCGGAAACTTCTTTGCCCGGGAGCCAGGATCAATTAAAAAAGCATGATACGTTTTCCCGGTTTCATTTAATTCAGTTATTACATTGTGCGTGAAATATATCAGTTTCTTAAGCCCGAAGTTGATGACATTTAATAAATCTGCCCTATCCCTGACCGTTACCATATCATTACTTAAAGAAAGCAAAGTTTCGGTTACCCATTCTTTATGCCTGATCTCTTCATTAATAATAATATTAGAAACGGCATTGGATAAGTGAGGGGCTATACCATTAATTACGTTCTTAAAGTCATCCGGAAAACTATCTGTTTGGTCGGAGTAAATAAATACAAAACCGATCGTTTCCATTTTGCTTTTTAACCTCGCTATCATTGCCTTTCTTATTCCACATTCATAATTGACCTTTATAAATGCAGGAACACCCGGCTTTTTTATTATATCATCCAATAAAAAAGATACCGGCATTTCCGAACCGGCGATTTGATTAATAAAGGGATCGTTTAATGCAAAGCGTGTGTTAAGCAGCGATGGAAGTTCCCGACGATGCATGATAGGTATGGCTTCGCCGTCAATCAGAAATGCAAAATAAGTTCCGCTTTTCTCATCAATAAGCGAAACGACCGCATGGGTAAAATAGAAAAAACCTTTAAGCCTTGAAGAAAAGACTTTAATCATGTCGTTCTTTTCCCTAACCCTGGTAATATCATCACTTAACTCCAGCAGGATTTGCCTTTCCTTTTTGTAAAAATCCACCTGCTGTTGCAGCGATTTAGTACTGGTTTTACCCGGCAAGTTTTTGGAAGCAGCAACAGAAACTTTCTTGACTTTTTCACTGCTTTTCATTGAATGCAATTTGAGATTTTACTTTCAGGAATAAGAATTACAGATATAACCTGGGCAAATATAACTTAGGTTGACAAAAATCTGGTCCAACCACTAAGATCAAATCGCGATCAATATATTTCGAAAGAGAGCCGTTGGCTAACGGAGACAATAATTAATTTGATATTCAGAATGACATTTCTCAGTTAATGAAATTATCACTCTAACTCTATTGTTCTTTCAATATTTATCTGTTCTAAAAAATATTCATCATGCGAAACCACTATCAATGTTCCCTGGTAGTTACTAATTGCTGCTGTAAGTATTTCTATATTTTGTATATCAAGATTGTTTGTTGGTTCATCCAGGATGATAATATCCGGCGACTGCGTAGTGATGGTAAGGCAGCAAAGTATTAATCGCATCCTTTCTCCGCCGCTTAATACACTGCAAGGTTTATCCCAATCTTCTTTGGTGAATAAAAACCTGCTGAGCCTGGTTTTAATTTCGTGTTCTTCCAGGCCTTCCGTATTGAATTGCTGCGCCTGCTCATAAACTTTTAGTTTATTATCAATCAACGAATAATCCTGGTCTATATGCACAACCTTGTTAGCGGCCCTAAAAAAGTTACCTGAAGCCGGAGATAAGTCACCCATTATTATTTTTATCAAAGTAGTTTTACCTGAACCGTTCATTCCTTTTATTGCCACACGTTCCCCGCTGGTGATTATTAAATCCAAGCTTTCTTTCCAAAGCGGTTTATCTCCATAACCATAATTAATACTTGCTGCTGAAAATAAAACTTTCCCTTTATGAAGGTTGGAATTATCCAACCCAAGTTTCATACTATCAATATCGGGTGTAGCTGACCGTAAGTCCTTCAATTCACCTGCAATGCTTCCAGTCTTTTCAGCATGAATTCCCTTTAATTTTGATGTACTGTTTTCTGCACTGTTACGTAAAGTATTCATCATTATACGGGCAACACCGGCCTTTTCCTGTTTCCCTTTTCCACGTGCATCTAATTTCTGTTGGCGTTCAATGGTTTTACGTTCTTTTTCTTTGGCCTTTCGCAAGGCCTTTTCCTTATTTTGAATATCCTGGCTTAAAGATTTTTTCTCAATCTCTTTTTGCGCTGCATAAAAATCATAATTACCCCCATAACTGGTGATGCCATGTTGGCCCAGTTCACATAACACGGGTAAAAGATTCAATAATTTTCTATCGTGGCTTACCACAATAATGGCGGCTGTTGAGCCTTGTATAAAGTTGTATAACTGTTGCCTGCTTTTACTATCCAGGTGATTGCCTGGTTCATCAAGTAAAACCAATTTGGGCTGATGAATAGAAATGCCGGCGAGGAAAATTTTTGTTTTTTGGCCACCACTTAGCGTATCCATTTTTTGAAATAAATTTAAATCTTCTAATTGCCAGGAACGTAATGCTGCAGCACATCTTTCTTCTATCGTCCAGTCATCATCAAGCGCCTCAAAATTTTTCCCTGAAACGTTCCCATTCAATATTTCATTTAGAGCAATTAATTTTTGCTCAATTCCCAATGCCTGAGCAATATTTAAATCATTGTGTTGGCCGAAAACCTGCGGTACATAATATGGCCTGGTATCAACTTTTAGTTCACCACCTGCAGGCCGTAATTCTCCTGCAATTATTTTAAGTAAAGTTGATTTACCTGAACCATTGTTACCGACTAAGGCTATTTTGTCGTTTTGATTTATGGTAAGATTGATGTTTTCAAACAGCAAATCTTTATTAGGATGTAAGAAAGAAATGTTTCGTAGAATAAGCATAGGAATTTCTTTGAGAGTGAATAATCATGAACCGGTAAGAGACTGCCGGTTATATTTTCTGAAAGAAATTATCTGCTACATGTTGATTTAATAACAAAATTGAGGGTTGCAAATTTACAAAATTTCTTTTCTCCATAAAGACATGTGGTGCCTGCTGTTTTCAATAATCTTTCAAACAGCTCTTTTCCTCAATGATGATTGCACATTTTGTTTCATACGATAAAAGCTGCGATGTCATAAGAACATCGCAGCTCCATATTTTTTTTAAACAAACCATTCTTACTTGTTTAAGAATTGAATAGCAGCAGGCACAAATTTTTCAGGATTCTGGAATATCGCGGCATGTCCCGCATCCGGATAAACAATTAATGTTGCGTGCGGAAAGCTTTCTGACATTTTTATAGCATTGATTACCGGAACGGGAAGGTCATCTTCACCCTGTGCGATTAGTACAGGTTGTGTTACGGTTTGTAATTCGTTCAAAGCATTTGGATAAGGTTGTGCCCATCCAAGCACTGCGGTTAATTCAGCGCCACCACTTTCTGCACTCAGGGGAGCATCTCTGTCAATCGTACGTTTTTGAGTTCTCTCCCAGGATTGCTTTCCTGCATTCTGGCTTGCGGTTGATGGTGCAAATGCAAACTTCAAAAAACTTTCTTCCGGGCTTAACCCCGCAGACGCAGCCAAAAGGTTAGGTAAGTTTGAAAGCCCTTCACTTCCTTTCGGGCCAACGCCAGTAAGAATGATTTTGTTAACTAAAGCAGGTTCGGTTAGAACTATTTGTTGCGAAATGAATGCACCCATAGAGAAGCCCATTAAGTTTACTTTGCTATAGCCCAAAGCTTTAATAAAAGCAACTGCGCCGGTTGCCATATCTGCTATATTATCCGGCGTTTTTCCACCCGATGCGCCAACACCTTCAATGTCGAAAATGATCACCTTATTTTTTTGAGCAAGTCCATTGGTAATTGCCGGATCCCAATCGTCCATAGAACTACCGAGAGGTGACACCATAACCAATGGCATCCCGGTTGTATCGCCCAAAACTCTGTAGGCAAATTTTATTTCGCCAGCTTTAATACTCTGCGTTACGGCTGTTTGATGGTAATCTATAAAACCTGGATTTGAGTTATTGTAAGTGTCATCTTTTTTACATGACGCAATGCTCAGTCCGAGCAGAATTAATGATAAAGCGGTTATAATTAATCGCCTCGTTTTTTTGTTTTGCATGTTTTTTGTTTTTCTTGTTAATAATGGCGCAAAGTTATTTTCGCCTAACGCTGGTTTCAAGGCAAAAGCTTTTAAGATGGACAAAACGATGGTTGGATTAGACATTTCTCTTAGTCAAATTAAGTGCCTATTATAGCTTAAATAATCCGGGTGCTTTTACGCTGAACTTTATCGACGAAGTATAATTGGACTTCCTTAAAGGAGTAAGAAAGAAAATATTAAAATATTACACATGAAATTATTTTTTATAGCTTTCGTTGCGGCGGGGCTTCTTTTGATCATGCAATCCGCTATGATGTTGAATTAATTCATTTTTCTTTTCGGTCACATCTTTCCAGTTGTCAATAAACTGCTTGCCCAAAGAGAACATGTAAGTGGCCAGTAAAAACATCATCATAAAAAAAATAACCTGGCGGCATTTTTTTGATTACGGTCATTGCAATATGAGTAATGACTTTGAGAGGGTATTGGGTCGTTTTAGAACTTTTTAATTCTTGCTGAAAGTAGTCCAGATCGAACAAATGTCGAACTCTTTTCTGGAAGATTTGGCACTTTTGGCAAAGTTGGCAGCGTAATTTAAGCTCTTAGAAAAGGAACTGCAATGGAGTATTGGCTACATTTAGAAATTAATTGCAAGTTCC
>JBBSBD010000140.1:0-15962 GCA_038251675.1 Chitinophagales bacterium
GTTCCGGCAATCTCGCTCACAATTGCCCTATTTTCGTTTAACAGTGTATTCAATAATGTCGACTTGCCTGCATTTGGGCTGCCTATTATGGCTACGCTTACGCCGTTCTTTATTACATTTCCCAATTGAAAAGATTGAAGGAGGTTACCAACAGTGCTTTCCAACTCATTTAAAAGGTCATTAAATTTTTGGCGATCGGCAAATTCAACATCCTCCTCGCTAAAGTCAAGTTCAAGCTCAATCAACGCTGAAAATTGTATTAGGCGCTCTCTGAGCTCTTTCAAAATTTTTGAAAAACCTCCTCTCATATTTTTCAAAGCCGCATTCTGAGATGCTGAGGTATTACTTTCAATAAGGTCTGCTACTGCCTCGGCCTCAGTAAGGTCAAGCTTACCATTAAGAAAAGCCCTTTGGGTAAATTCGCCCGCCCTTGCAAGCCGGGCTCCTTTACTTATTATCGCGTTTAATACTTTCTGTTGCACATAAGGTGAGCCATGACAGCTTATTTCAATAACGTCCTCACCTGTATAAGAAGATGGGCTTTTAAAAATTGAAATAACAACCTCGTCGAGCGTTTCATCACCGTCTTTTATAAAACCTACATGAAGTGTATTAGCAGGCTGATGAGATAGTTTTTTAGAAGGAAAAAGCTTATTGACAATTTCAAATGCGCTTTCACCGCTTACCCGCAATACGCCGATCGCCCCTACACCGGGAGGAGTAGCAATGGCTGCTATTGTATCGCCCCATCCTGAAAGTTTACCATGCATGTGTAAAGATATAGTTCAAATGAGCTCTTACGATTGGCACTTCGTTAAATAAAAAAGAGACGCGATTGCATCTCTTAAAATATCTTATCAAGATAAAATAAAATTATTGATCAGGATTAGTCAATGTAACGGGTTGTAAACGATAAGCATTTACATAACGGCCATTTTGTTGAGCAGGTGTCCAGTTCGGTCCTTTTCTGATTGCATTAGTAGCTACTTCTGCAAGTTTGGTACCCTTCATAGTAGTTGCTTCTACCTGGCTTACTTTACCGGTCTTGTCCACAATGAATTTTACCACACAAGTTCCGAAATCTGATTCCGTAAATTCGTCCGCGTTAGATTGTATCGCCCTTGTTACATACTTGGTCCAGGCAGAGGCTCCACCGGGAAATGAAGCTTCGATTTCAACCTTTGTAAAAACTTTATCTTCGTCTTCTTTCTTTTCGACAGGTGCTGCCACTATCTGGGTTCCCTTGTCCTCAACCGGAGGAGCGACAATTCCAAGATCTTTGGTTCCTTCCACCGTTTTTACATCCACTTTCGCTTCCTCAATTTGCTTTACTTCCGGTGGCGGCTTTATTACTTCTTCATCTTTTACCACTTTTGGAGGGGTGAATGCAATAGTTGCTATAGGTGGCGGAGGCGGTAATTTTGGTGGTGGTGGTGGTGGTGGTGGTGGTGGTTCATTTGGCTGAACTTGTTCCAGAGAAAGATCCTTCACCTTCATTTCCACCACGTCATCTTTGGAAGATATGTTTTTTGCTATAACGGAACCTATGAAAATTATTGCGATAATTATGATTGTGCTGACAAGAGCGATTGTAAGGCGCCTGCTATACGTTTTTCTTAAATCGTATGCGCCGTATTCTTTATTTCTTCCTTCGAAGAGAATATCAAGTAAATCTGCCTTCAAAAATTGATTAGCTTCCATGTTTTGCTTTTTTTATTAGATACACGAATGTAACTTTTCCATAAAATTATTGAACTCCGCCCGCCTGTTCGGTTGCCTGAATTTTGCTATATTCATCAGGGGTTGGATCTATCATTCCGTATCTCCCTACGTCGTTTATACTCATCTCATCGAGTATATCAATTGCATTTTTGTAAGTAGCATCTTTATCAGGCTTAATAATCACATAAAAATCATCATGAGGCGTTGATTTCTTTTTATCGAGAATTATTTTTCTTACATCTTTATAATTGGTCGTCTCCATAGTTGCCGGATCGCTGCCAAAATAATAATAAATCACATTGCCTTTACCAAGCATTAGCGTAAGAGATCCTGATTCTTTTACTTTATTTTCTTCATCAGGTTTATCGGTATCCTTAGGCATAGCCAGGTTCATAGATGTAGGCTGAGACATGGTCGTCGTGAATATGAAAAAAGTTATCAGCAAAAAGCCAAGATCCACCATTGGCGTAAGGTCTACCCTCGTAGATAACTTCTTCCCTTTTTTAACTCCAGGCCCTTTCTTGTGGCCACCACCACTTTTTACTTCCATTTCTGCCATAGTAGTATAATTTTATTTTTTTATAAATTTTACCTAAACAGGTTATTTGCCCTGCTCAGCCATATTCTTTTTATACAGTTCGCTTCCTTCAGGAACATCCTCGGCATTAGTAACGAGATTGTATTTGTAAATATCATTTTTCTTAAAAGCCTCAATAACACTTTTAAAAGCCGGATACTTTGAGGAATTATCTCCTTTTATATAAAAGTTAACTTTATTCCCCTGATTTGCCTGAACGGCAGCACTTATCCATGCTTGCAATTCATTATTCGTGCTATCAGTTGGAATCCCGCTGAGTTTCGTTGCTTTTATTTGCTCCGCAGTCAGCCTGTCAAATTGATTTAATTGACTTATAGGCCCGCCTACGAAAGTAGCTTGTTCAAAATATTTAATATCATCCGGCGTGAAAGTTATATTTCTTTCCTTTCCCAACTCCTCCAGAACATCCTTTCTCATTTCATCGCTCATGTCTATAAAGACCTTCCCATCCTTATCAATAGAAACTTTGAAAGCATCCTTATCAGAAGCGGCTTTTGTAGAAACTGAACTTGGAGGCGTTACTTCTATTGCTTCTTCGGGCTTGAACTTGGTTGTTAATATAAAGAAGGACAATAACAGAAACGCGACGTCGCACATAGCAGTCATATCAACAAATGTACTTCCGCGTTTTATTTTGGCTCTACCCATTTTTTATTTTTTAAGGTTACAATTCATTAGATTCAAAAATCTAACATTTCCACAAAAAAAATTACTTATACAAAGAGGCAAAGCTTTGTGTTAATGTAAACCCGCTTTCGTCGATACCGTAAGTAATTCCATCGATCTTAGTTGTGAAAATATTGTAAGAAATGATAGCGAACGCAGATGTACCAATACCAAGTGCCGTATTGTACAATGCTTCGGCAATACCTTTTGAAAGTTCTCTTGCGGCGGCACCACCACCTGATTCACCCAGGTTACTAAATGCACGTATCATTCCTACCACAGTTCCCAACAATCCTATCAAAGTTGAAACTGATGCCAGCGTAGAAAGAAATACAAGATTTTTTTCAAGCATCGGCAATTCCAATGCGGTGGCCTCTTCCACTTCTTTTTGAATTGCCAGGACTTTTTGTTCTGTGTCGAGTTCTGTATCTGTAATCATCGCCTTGTATTTGCGAAGACCTGCTTTCATTACATTTCCCACAGATCCTTTTTGCCTGTCACACTCAGCTATCGCTGCATCAACTTTTTTATCGGCCAGGTAAAATTGCACCTTCCTTATGAAATCTGCATTAGAACCCTTACCACCGGCTCTCGCAACCGTTAGCCATCTTTCAATTACAAATGTGAACACGATAAGGAAACACCCAATTAGAACAGGCACAATTATCCCACCCTCGTACATTCTTGCAAGGTCTCCCTTTGGTCCCACATGTGTTGGCCAGAAACCTCCGTTTTTATCCGGTGCAGTGAAATTGCTATCGGCCCCAATGACAAATCGCCAAATAACATATCCCATGATAATACAAATTATAGGAGCGAGCAAGGAAACAAGATTGTTTGACTTTCGCGCCTGCACCGAGGTGGTTGCTTTTACTGTAGAGTTTGCAGTTGCATTAGATTCTGCCATAACGATAGGTTTTTTAAATGTTTAAGATGAAGATGAATTTGATTAAATATTTTACAAGCACAATTCTAACGAAAAAAATTTTATAAAACCCTTTCGGTTCAAAAAATTTTTACAGCGTGAGGCACAAGTTAAGAAATTTATCGAATGTTAATATTGCGAATATCAATTTTTGTCGATAACGAAATTATATCGCCACGCAATTATAGTCGAATTCGCTTATTGAAAAGATAGTGCAAGTTTTGCTAAATGAAAATTTTTTTAATGAAAATTTAGAGAGTCACAATGAGAAATTTTGAGACTGAAAAAATAAATGTTACTCATAGCGAAGTGCGACAATAGGATCCAAACGGGCAGCTTTCACCGCCGGATAAAGACCGGCAAAAAGGCCCACCGCCGAACAAACAATTATGCCTGTAACTACCCAGCCCCAGGGAACTACAAAACCTGTACTAAGGAACATTCCAACTATGTTCCCAACCAATACTCCCAGAATAATTCCAAAGATTGCCCCTAAAAGGCTTATTAGCACTGACTCAAAAAGAAACTGGGTACGTATACTCTTCCTGGTCCCACCTATAGCCTTAATCAGTCCTATCTCGCGGGTACGTTCATTTACTGCGACCAACATAATATTCATCAGTCCAATTGCTGCGCCAATTAAAGTTATCAATCCAATAAAAGCAGCAGCAGTTGTTATGGCGCCGAGGCTGTTCATAAACACTTCAGCAAGGCTATCGCTTTTATCAATGTAGAAATTATTTTCTTCGTCGATCGCTACTTTTCTTATTGGCCTGAAGGTGCCTTTTGCTTCGCCTATAGCGGCCTCAATATCATTAAGATCATTTACAGTAACGCCTATATCAAAAGAAGTTCCGTCTGTTGGAAACAACCGGCGGATATTATTATAAGTTGTGATTACAACATTATCAGCATTTAATAAAGCGCTTGATCCTTTGTCCTTCAATACCCCAATGACCCTATAACTGATACCGGCTACTTTTATTATTTTATCTACAGCTCGCAAAGTATTATCGCCATAAAGTTTTTTTGCAACTCCATTTCCGAGAATGCAAATACTCCTGCCGCTCTGCACATCAATGGTATTAAAATTCCTACCTGCAGAAAGCGTGTAGCCGCTTTGAAGGAGATAATTTTCGTCGCCGCCCCTCATAGCAATGTTGGGATTGGTTTTTACCGTTTCATTACTTACAACCACATTGCCGGGCCCCCGTATCGATATACTTACTCTTGCCGGGAAATTATATCGTTCTTTAAAAAGCTTCGCCTCCTGGTAAGTAAATATTTTGCCCGTGTTAGAATTTTTTTGTTTTAAGGAACTTACGTTTGTCTTTTTTACATCATTCCTCCTTCCTATATGCACTTCCCTGTCCCTGAACCTTAAAGCAAAACCATTAGCCCCCATTGTTGCAAAATTTTCTGCGAGGCTTTGATTCATTGAAGCAATAGCTGTGATAATACCTATCAGCGCCATGATGCCAAAGGCAATGATGGCAACTGTAATACCAGTGCGAAGCTTGTTGCTTTTTATAGTACGAAAAGCGAGAGAGAAGGAATCGGCAAATTGCATTTATTGTTAAAAAATTTATTTGGAAAAAAAACAATGTGTATAAAGGTACTATTTCGAAATAATTATTCTATGCCATTTCTGTATTATCTCTATTTAGAGCATAAAAAATTGCCCGCCACCATTTGTATCCGGGCCGGGCAAACTAATAATAGATCCAATCAATAACCAATCCCGGAAGAATTCCTAATATAATGATGATCGCCGAGGTAAGGATAAGTAAAAACTTAAAGGCTGGCGTAACATTTATCTTGTTATCTGTATCTTCTGAAGGTTCTTTAAAATACATTGCCTGAATTACCCTGAAATAATAATAGGCGCTTATTGCGGCACAGACTACTGCAAAGATTACAAGCCATAACTGATGCCCGTTTCTAAGAGCGGCCAGAAGCATATAAAATTTCGCGGTAAAGCCTGCAGTAAGTGGAATACCTGTAAGTGATAATAAAAATATAGTTGCCGTAAAAGCCAGGACAGGTTGCAGTTTCCCCAATCCATTAAACCCTTCAATGGTGTAGTCGTTCATTTTTATAAGAACAGCGAAAAGGCCAATAGAAGCAACACTATAGGCCGCCGCATATAATAATAAACCCTCCCTCGCGGTATCATTAAGAGCAAACAGTGCAAACATCATAAATCCCGCCTGTGCTATGCTTGAGTAGGCAAGCATTCTTTTTACACTTTGCTGAAAAACAGCAGTAAGATTACCAATAAGTAAAGTGGCTGCTGTAATTATTACAATCAGCATTTGCCACTGCTGTTGCATATTTCCAAAAGAATACCTGAAAAGCCTGATGAAAGCAATGAAGCCCGCGATCTTTACAATTGTCGCCATAAAGGAAGTGAAAACTGTGGGCGCTCCGTCATAAACATCCGGTGTCCAGAAATGAAAAGGAGCGGCAGAAACTTTAAATGACATTGCAACCATTAGTAAAACGAGGCCCACCCCTATCATTACAGGAAGTTTACCAGCACCGAGTTCGATTGAATCTATATAAAAGGAACCGAGGGTGTTTCCGCCGTATATCAAAGTAATACCCATGAGCATGATACCTGTGGAAAATGCTCCCATCAGGAAATATTTTAAAGAAGCCTCGTTACTTTTTAAATTACGTTTGTCGCTTCCCGTGAGGATGTATAATGGAATCGACATGATCTCTATTCCCAGGAAAAGTAATAGCAATGTATTGAATGATGAAGAAATAGCAACTCCGCATAACACAAAAAATATCAGGGCAAAATATTCTGAAACATTGTTTCCGACTTTCTCTATATCTCTTCCATTTAAAAGAAAGTATAGCAATGTGCATGAAAAGGCAATCGTATTAAAATGAAGGCTGAAATTATCAAACTTCAACATTCCTTTCGTATCTACATTAAAAAAATGGGTACCGGTAAATTCCAACACATTTGCCAATAAAATGATAGTAATTCCTGCAATAGCCCAATACTTTGGAGTAGTACTTTTTTTAAAAAATACTCCGCCAAACATCATAATAACTCCCCAAATTGCAGATAATATAATTGCGCTCATAATTTTATTCTATTACCTTTTTTCATCCCTTTATTACTCCACCCTTATTTTATTCTTTGTAAAATATCAGTAACCGTATCCTGTGTTAAATGCAATATAGGTTGCGGATAAATACCCAGTACAAGAATAGTTATCACTATAACTGACAGAACAATTTTTTGCCTTATATCTATTGGCTGTACATTCTCTGTTACAGCATTCGATGCACCAAAGAATACTTTTTGCACCATGTTAAGCATATAGACCGCGGACAATATTATCCCGATACATGCAAATACCGCATACCATTTATTAAACTGAAATAAGCCGTTAAACATTAAAAACTCACTTACAAAAGCATTAGTAAGCGGAAGTGCAATATTTGCCAAAACAATTACAACGAAAAATATTGCAAGTGAAGGAGACTTAGCTGCAAGGCCGCCAAGTTCCGATATCTTTCTAATACCGGTTTTCTTATTGACAATATCCACAACTATCCACAAAGCAATAATATTAATACCGTGATTGAACATTTCAAGCATGACACCATGCAACCCTGAGGAGTTTTGCGAAAAAATTGCAGCTCCCATAAGGCCTATGTGCGCAATAGATGACCAGGCAACCAATCTTTTAAGGTCGGTCTGAACAAGCGCAATACAACTCGCATAGATAATTCCTGTTACGGAAAGAATAATAGCTATGTTATCAAATTTATGAACAGCCAATGGGAATAGAGGCAATAGCCATCTTATCATTGCGAAAACTCCCATCTTAACCATGATGCCACTCATGACCATTACGGTAGGGTACGGCGCCTGTTCATAAACATCCGGTTGCCAGGTATGAAAGGGGAATATGGGCATTTTTATAGCGAATGCCAAAAAGAACAAACAGAATAAACCCGATTGCCTGTTGGGCGAAAGTGCAGTATTGTAAAATGCTCTTAAAGAAAATGAATGATCGGATAAGGGAGACAATGATGGTGTATGCAGGTATAAATAAATGATACCGATAAGCATAAGCAAAGAGCCGGCGAACGTATAGATAAAAAATTTAAAGGTTGCCTGGATTCTCTTTTCACCTCCCCATTTGCTGCATAGAAAATAAACCGGAATGAGCGCAAGTTCCCAGAAGAAATAAAAGACTAATGCATCCATGGCAACAAACACACCCATAAGCCCGGCCTGTGACAAAAGCATCAGACCATAGAACGCATTAGCATTTTTAAATTGACTTTTATAGGTGGCTGCAAAAATAAGCGGTAATGTAAATGCAGTAAGGAATGTAAGCATATAGCCCATACCATCGAGACCTACATAAAAAGAAGAGCCCAGGTATGGCAACCATATATAGCTTACATTATTGTAATTGAAATATTCAGCATGGCCGGCAACATCGGTGTAAAATAAACTGGTGATTGATATGGCCAGGGTAATCAATGAAGAAACTAATGCGAAAGCTTTTACGGACGATTCTTTCCTGATAAAAAATGCAATAACCCCTGTAAGCAAAGGTATCCAAAGCAGTAATTCAGGAAACGTGTAATAAGTACCCAGCATTAAATTTATTTTGTAAACATTTGAATTATGAATAACACCAGCATTCCAATCACCATAAGAAAAATATAAGTACCGGCCTGGCCGCTTTGTAATAATCTTATCTGCCTGCTGCTATAATTTATACTTTTCCCCACGCCATTCACTATACCGTCAATGACAGATTTATCAATAACATTACTAAGAACTGCCGACAGAGATTTTATTGGTTTTACAATTATTGAGTTATAAAATTCATCTATGTAAAATTTATTTTGAATAGTTTTTGCAAAACCAGTTGCCACTTTTTCTGCTGAAGAATTTTTGTATTTATTCCATGCCCAAAAGCAAACACCAACAATTAAAACAACCGATACCGCTAATAGAATAATTTCTGTTTGCTCAGCTACGTGATGTACAATAAGTATTTTATTAGAGTGTTCAAAAATTGGCGCAAGGAACTCGCCTAATTTATGGCCGTTCTTCACAAACAACTCAGGTATGCCTACCAAGCCTCCAATTGTAGAGAGAATAGCAAGTGTTATCAATGGAAACGTAATAGCTGCAGGGCTTTCATGCACATGATGTAATTGTTCATCGGTGCCCCGGAATTTTCCGGCAAACGTAAGAGCCAGCAAACGAAACATATAAAATGCAGTGAGTAATGCGCCACCTAATCCAACAATATATAAGACCGGGCTGCTCGCAAATGCAGCGGCTAAAATTTCATCTTTTGAAAAGAAACCTGCAAATGGCGGAATGCCCGAGATTGCAAGGCAGGCAATAAAAAATGTGATATACGTAATGCGCATCTTTTTCCCAAGTCCGCCCATTTTGTTGATATCCTGCTCACCACCCATTGCATGTATAACGGAGCCTGCGCCAAGAAAAAGAAGTGCTTTAAAAAAAGCATGCGTCATAACATGGAAAACCGCGGCAGTATAAGCTCCAACGCCTAATCCCAGGAACATATAACCTAGCTGGCTCACTGTAGAATAAGCCAATACTTTCTTAATATCATTTTGTTTTAAAGCAATTACAGCAGCAAATATTGCAGTAGCAAGTCCGACAATTGCAACAACATTCATGGTTGCAGGAGCTAATGAATACATAATATTGCTTCTTGCGATCATGTAAATACCCGCGGTAACCATAGTGGCAGCATGTATCAATGCAGAAACAGGAGTAGGACCGGCCATCGCATCAGGCAGCCATGTGTATAAAGGTATCTGTGCGCTTTTGCCGGTAGCACCTACAAAAAAAAGTAAAGTAATTCCGGTAAGTACTGGTGTATTTGCTTTGATCGCCGTGATGATGCCATCCTGGGAATTGAAAAGCTCATGATAGGAGACCGTTCCATACGAGGAAAGCATCCAGAATATTCCCAATAAAAATCCTACGTCCCCAATGCGGTTCATGATGAATGCTTTCTTAGCAGCGTTATTGTAGTCGTTATTTTTAAACCAAAAACCAATTAATAAATAAGAACAAAGACCAACACCTTCCCAACCGATAAACATCACCACATAGTTCCCTCCCATTACAAGAAGCAACATAGAAAACACAAATAAATTCAGGTAAGAAAAATATCTGCCGTAACCAGATTGAGATTCCTCATGCATATAAGAAGCAGAATACACATGAATGAGAAAGCCAACACCGGTAATTATGAGAAGGAATAAGGAAGTAAGCTGATCGATTTGAAATTCAAACGGAATATGAATTTTTTCCAGGTTAATGAATGAAAAATAACTAATGTTTTGCGAAGTAAATCCCTCCTTTGAAGCTTGCAGAAAAACAAGAACGCTTAGGCAAAAGGATAGAAAAATAACGCCACTTCCAATAAAGCCAATTACACTTTTTGAAAAGGCTTTTCTCCCAAGACCATTAATTAAAAACCCTATAAACGGAAGTAATGGTATCCAATAAACCAGGTTAAATATATTTTCCATAATTAAAACCGCAAGATTATGATAAGAGATTCACTATTTGGTTTTTCTCCTTTTTTTATCAGTTTTTAAGCCTGTTCAAAAAATTAATATCAATGGAATGTGTATTCCGATACATCATTACAATGATTGCCAGACCAACACTTACTTCAGCAGCCGCCACAATCATAATAAAAAAAACAAAAAGCTGGGCATTTGTTGCCACCGATGGATCTGTGATACCAACCCCTGCCATGTGCATTTTAGAAAAAGCCACCAATAATAAATTCACGGAATTAAGCATTAACTCTATGCACATAAATACAATGATTGAATTACGCCTTGTAAGCGCTCCGATAATGCCGATGCAAAAAAGCGCGACAGATAAAATGATGTACCAGCCTGTTTCCATTTTATAGTTTTACATATAATCCAATGCCTGCGATATTTGATGCAGGTGCTATTGAAAAAATATCCCTGATTTTTTTAGCAGCAATACCGTTGAAGATATCGACTGCTTTATAAGAAGCTCCTTTTGTGAGCAACTTTACTATTACACCCGAGCCTACGGCCCCAAGCCCCGAATACAATGCACCTGTATAGTTATTGCTCTTTACAGAATTGCTAACTTTTCTTACGACTGCATACGCAATAACCGCTGTGCCTGTATAAGCTGCAACTTTATAAATAATCCTCCCAGTCTTGAAAGTATTAAAAAGCTTGTTCACGGTTTCATTTTTCTTAAGTCCCAAAATTTCAGCGACCTTATTTATTTTCTGAATAGACGTATTGCCAAGGGAAAATTTTGGTGAAAACCCTTTGTCAACTTTCATTACTTTTCCAATAATATCATTAAGATCAATATTGTTAAGGTCAATTTGCGCAGCGGATTTATTTGCAAAAAATAATCCTCCACACAGTAATATTATGATAGCAAAATTGCTTTTCATCAGACAGATTTAGTTTGTTCTTTTTTACCAATCACAACAGCGCCGATCATTGCACTTAAGAAAAGAACACTGCTTATTTCGAATGGAATTACATAATCATTAAATAACGCCATCCCAAGATTTTTTATAAGGCCGACTGAAGTTCCGCTTTGCAAGACTACTTTATTAGATGTTGAACTTGAAATCGCAGCAACAATCACTATCATGAGGCAAAGGCCCGCTACGATTCCCGCTACTTTAAGATAAATATTCTTCTGAGGCTCCGCTTCTGAATTAAGGTTCATAAGCATTATTACAAAAAGGAACAGTACCATTATTGCCCCGGCATACACAATGATATTTACTATAGCCAGAAATTGAGCGTTCATTAAAATGTAATGCCCTGAGATTGCGAAAAAGACTACAATAAGCCACAGCACACTATACACAGGGTTTTTACTCGCTACCACCCCTATAGCCGCGACAATAGCCAGCACAGATAAAAACCAAAATAAAATTTGTGTAATGGGCATTAAGAGTTTTAGAAGTTTGAGTGTGTCTTAATATTAAAAGTTAAATACCAAAAAGTCAAAATACTTATTAGAAATTTTAATGTTCGTTGCCATGGCCTTGCGGCTGCGTTGCCCTGTTACCACGAGCTCTCGCAAACGCTTCAGGATTCTCTTTAGGATGGGGGATCAATAAATCCTTTTTACCATAAATAAACCCCTTTCGCTGATAATTTGCCGGCGCAAATGTTTCGCTTAAATAAACAGCATCCTTAGGACAAGCTTCCTCACACAAGCCACAAAATATACAGCGCAACATATTTATCTCATACTTTGCTGCATATTTTTCTTCACGATACAAATGCTCTTCACCAGGCTTGCGCTCGGCTGCCTCCATAGTGATCGCTTCTGCAGGACAAGCAACCGCACATAAGCCGCATGCCGTGCAATTTTCCCTTCCTTCTTCATCCCTGTTTAAAATTTGCAATCCCCTGAATACCGGGCTGAAAGGCCTTTTCTGCTCAGGATAATTAATAGTAGGTTTCTTTTTAAAAATATGGCTGAAGGTGATGAGCATACCTTTAAATATCGCAGGCAAATACATGCGCTCCCATATAGTCATTGGCTTTCTCGAAACCGGCTTCACTCTATTTGTTAATGCTTGCATTATATAATTTAGATCTTATTAGTTTTATCAGATCGGCACTGCATTTTTTTTAATCTAAAAAAATTCGTGCCTCAAAAATATTATTATGTTTTAGAAATGCCAGTGATTTTGTTTTAATAAAATTAATGCGCCGGTTACTAACATATTCAAAAGCGCTAATGGTAACAAAATTTTCCAGCCAAGATTCATTAATTGATCATACCTGAATCTTGGGATTGTCCATCTCACCCACATGAATAAAAATATAAAGCATAAAATCTTGCCAAAGAAAACAGCTCCCTGTGCTACTGCCATCCAGTTTACACCGATTTTATCAATAGCTGTAATATCATTTACAAAAGGAATATCATAACCGCCAAAAAATAAACTCACCATTACTGCGCTGCTCAAAAACATATTAATGTATTCCGCAAATAAATAGAAGCCGAGCTTCATTGATGAGTATTCAGTATGGTAACCTCCCACCAATTCATTTTCAGCTTCTGCAAGATCAAAGGGCGTTCGGTTCGTTTCGGCAAAAGCGCAGATAAGAAATATCAAAAATCCCAAAGGCTGTTTTAAAATATTCCACCAATGATCCGTTTGTTGCTCAACCATTTCTTTAAGGCTAAGCGTACCTGTTACCATGAGTAGCGCGATGATGGAAATCCCCATTGCCAGTTCATAACTTATGATTTGCGATGCTGCCCGCATAGCGCCCAGCAAAGAAAATTTATTGTTGCTTGCCCAGCCGCCTATCATAATTCCATAAACGCCTAAACTTACTACACCGAACACGTATAAAATCCCAATGTTTACATCTGCTATCTGTAAAGAAATATCGCGGCCGAAAATATGAATTTTATTTCCCCAGGGTACAACAGCGCCCACCATCATCGCTGTAAGCATCGCAAGGCATGGGCCAAGGATGAATAAAAATTTGGATGAAAACTTTGGAATAATCTCTTCTTTAAAAAATAATTTCAGGCCATCTGCCAACGGTTGAAATATTCCACCCGGCCCGGCCCGGTTTGGCCCTCTTCTGTCCTGGAGGATTGCAGCAACTTTACGTTCTGCATAAGTTGAATACATGGCTACGATTAATGAGCCGCTAACCACAGCAACAATCAGAATTAATTTTTCAGTAAAAACAGCCCAGTCAATGGCTAAAAATGTATGAGTGATTGGCATGCTTTAATTCTGATTTTTAGGCAAATGCTTGTGATCGTTCACTAAATGATTTTCCAAATCCGCTTCTGCAATATCTTTCGGCTCATTATGTTCTATAAAAGTAGTTGATGTTGCCGGACCTGGTATTTTACTCAAATCAATACCTGGCATATTTACTTCGCTTGTTTCATGAATGTCCAGCAATAGCAAAGGTTTCCTTCCATTTAAAACTTTGTTTAATGGATCGGCAGGCTGCACTTTCACTTCATAATGGTTTGCAGAAATAACCGATTGCCGATTGATTTTTGTCGGATGTTCAATAACCCAATCTGATGTTCTCTTTTTATCAAACCGACAAGTATTACAAATCCAACCGGGCTTTCCATCTTCCAAAGTTTGCACTTCGCCCCATTTATCTTTTCTTGCCGTAACGCGATATACTTCATCGCCACGATTCCATAAAGTTACTTTTCCGCAACACTTATCACAATCGCGATGCGCATCCATGGGTTTCAAAAACCAAACCCTATTCTTGAATCTAAATGTACGATCAGTAAGTGCACCTACGGGGCATACATCAATCATATTTCCACTGAAATCATTTTCGATTGCTTTTGAAATATAGGTTGATATATCGGAATGATCGCCCCTGTCTAATATTCCATGAACCCTATTATTGGTTAATTGATCAGCAACATATACGCAACGATAACAAAGAATACAGCGTGTCATGTGCAATTGTATGTATGGGCCAATATCTTCCCTTACAAAGGTGCGTCTTTTAAATTCATAGCGGGTTTGAACCGCGCCATGTTCATAGCCAAGATCTTGTAAAGAACATTCTCCAGCCTGGTCGCATATAGGGCAGTCTAACGGATGATTGATCAATAAAAATTCAACAACACCCTTCCTCGCATCCAACACTTTCTCACTTGTAATATTTTTCACGACCATGCCATCCATTACGTTGGTTCTGCAAGATGCAAGTAATTTGGGCATTGGCCTTGGATCGGCAGTCGAGCCCGAAGCAACTTCGACCAAACACGTTCTGCATTTTCCGCCGCTTCCTTCCAACTTGCTGTAGTAACACATTGCCGGGGGAGCGACTTCTCCTCCAATCATGCGGGCAGCATTCAAGATTGTTGTTCCTTGCGGAACATCAATAGTAATGTTGTCTATGGTTACTTTAAATAATTTTTGTTCTTCAGGCATTTATTAATTTTCTTATCTGTATAATTGACGAAGTTGCTATGCAGTTACAGCCGCCTCAAAAGGATCGGCATAATGTGCCAATCCGTAATTTCTTTTTAAACATTCTTCAGGATTTAATACATGCCATTCAAACTCATCCCTGAAATGCCTGATGGCCGCTGCTACAGGCCATGCTGCTGCATCACCAAGCGGGCATATTGTATTTCCCTCGATCTTTCTTTGAATATCCCAAAGTAAATCGATGTCTTTCATCTCACCTTTTCCGTTTTCAATTTTATTCAAAATCTTTTCCATCCATCCGGTTCCTTCCCGGCATGGAGAACACTGGCCGCAACTTTCGTGATGGTAAAATCTCGCAAGCGTCATTGTATTACGAACTACGCATTGGTCTTCATCCAAAACAATAAAACCTCCCGAACCCAACATGCTTCCTGTAGCAAACCCGCCATCGGAAAGGCTTTCGTAATTCATCATTCTTGTTTCACCTTTGGCAGTCTTTAATAAAAGATTCGCCGGCAAGATTGGCACAGATGATCCGCCGGGTATACATGCCTTTAATCTTTTACCGTTTGGAATGCCTCCACAATATTCATCACTATAGATGAATTCTTCAACGGAGATAGTCATATCAATTTCGTAAACACCTTGCTTATTAATATTCCCACACGCGGAAATTAATTTTGTTCCGGTCGATCTCCCAACACCGATTTTTGAATATGCCTCGCCTCCCATATTTATGATAGGGACAATAGCGGCTATTGTTTCAACATTATTTACAACGGTTGGGCACCCCCAAACTCCCTTTACCGCAGGGAATGGCGGCTTTATTCTAGGCAAGCCTCGTTTACCTTCAAGACTTTCTAATAATGCGGTCTCTTCACCGCATATATAGGCACCGGCACCACGATGCAGGTATAATTCGCAATCAAAACCACTCCCTAAAATATTTTTTCCGAGAAAACCATTTTGCTTTGCTTCATTAATTGCTACCTGCAGAATATCTGTAACCCAATCATATTCACCTCTTATGTATATATAAGAA
>JBBSBD010000141.1:0-15956 GCA_038251675.1 Chitinophagales bacterium
AAAATTAATTGGAAGATATCTTGTGAAGGTTAGGTTGGATTCATTATGATAGTTTCGCCGTTGGTCGGAGACCAGACGGCGGCTCTCACGAGTAGTAGGGTTTGGCTGTCTGAAAGGAGCGGTCACCTACGAAGGCTGAAATTACAAGCCCTTGTTCGTGCCGGCAATGTTGCAAGCTTTCAACAACAATATCTCTATACTCTTTTCCTGTAAAAAACAACTTGTACGCCGTTAGGAGGATCTACCCATGATATCACAGCAAAACTTACAAAATATATTCCTCCCTGGTCAAAGATTTTATACCCTCCTTTACTCATATAGCTTTTAAAAATAAAGTAAATGTCCTGAGTTGCACTTGTCTGCTGTGGCGGAAACTCAGGGACAGCAGCTCTCTTATTATTTAAAGTTTGTATTGTTATCTAACTGTGGCCTTCTATTAGTTTGAGAGTTGCTAAGGATAGCGTGGGTCCTCACCCGCCATTCTTCAAGCAAGTAGCAAATGATTTAAAAACTCATACCTGCTCAATTAAATCGCTGAATCGAATCCCAAAGTGTTCCTCTAATCTTTCCATCGTAGATTCTAATTCAATTTCCTTGACAGTATTTCTAGGTGCAAAAAAACCTTCCTCATCCTTGTTCATATATAGTGGAGTATCGGCGATTTTAATCCATTCAATCTTTGCAACATATTCGCAAAGTCGCTCGTCGAATTCGTTTTTGAAAAGCCCCTTGTCTGAATCATCCCCCATGTTCACAAACTCTTTCCCATGAAGCGTGCTACCATCTTCTAACTTAAACCTACGGACTGGCACCGCGGGTCTCATAACCTTGCCTATAGCGAGATAACCCGTCGTGCTTTCGTACAGACATATAATATCACGTCTTCTTAATTTGCATATATAAGTTACATCCTTAGGCGTTTGGCCGGCAGAAACAAATCCGTGCTTCTTACAAGCTTTCCAAACTCTGCGCTTGGAGTTGTCTGGAACAATTGTACCTACATTTAAGAACCAAATTTTAGTAGACATTATTCTCTATGATTTTTTGTCATTTACCCCATCAACCCATTCGCCATCAATTCCGCCTGCTTCAAAACGGTTTCAATTGCCTTTGCCTGTTTATCCGGTGGATAGCCATGTTTTGTTAGTGTACGTCTTACTAAGACCATCATCTTAGCTCTTGCACTTTCTCTTATGCTCCAGTCAATTGTTGCATTCGCTCTTATTTTATCTGCGATCTCTTTTGCAATCTCTCTCAATGTGGCATCGCCTAAAACTTTTACGGCACTATCGTTTACTTCAAGTGCATCATAGAACGCCACTTCATCCGGCGTTAAGCCAAGCCTTTCACCTTCTTTATCTGCGTCTTTAATATCCTTTGCAAGGTTGATCAGTTCCTGGATTATTTCAGCAGTAGTAAGTAAGTTGTTCTGGTATTTCTTTATCGCTCCTTCCAACATTTCCAATAAGGCCCTGCTTTTCACCAGGTTTGTTTTTGCACGTGTTTTAATCTCATCGTTTAGCAACCGCTTTAATAATTCAAAGGCGAGGTTTTGATGTTTCATGCCTTTTACTTCCTGCAAAAATTCTTCAGATAGAATAGATATGTCCGGCCTCTTTATTCCCGCTGCATCAAAAATATCAATCACTTTATCTGACGCCAGTGCCTGGTCAACTATTTGCTTGATCGCTGTTTCAATTTCTTTATCAGATTTTCCGGTTCCCGTTCCTTCAAATTTTACGAGCCTTGCCTTCACTGCCTGGAAGAAAGCAACATCATCTTTTATACCCATTGCTTCTTCACCGGGAATAGTCAATGCAAATGCCTGGCTTAATAAAGTTACTTCACGTACAAACCTGTCTTTACCTTCCTGCAAGCCGAGAATATGTTCTTCTGCCTGCAAAATAATAGACAGTTTTTCCTTTGAATCAACATGAAAAAACCGCCTGTAATTAAACAGTAAACTATTTTCGTAATAGGCATCCGGTTCTTCTACAAGAATATCTTTTCTTGTCCTGCTTTCTTCATTAAACATTTGTTTCACAACTTCCATTTTTTCCAGCATCAGCTCAACTGCTTTTTCCAAATCTTCTGTTGGCTTTCCTTTACCACCGGCAGCAGAATAAAATGAAAGGGCTTCTTTTAAATCAGTGGCAATGCCTAAGTAATCTACAATCAATCCGCCTGGCTTGTCTTTAAAAATCCTGTTCACCCTCGCTATTGCCTGCATCAGGTTATGGCCTTTCATGGGCTTATCCAAATACATAGTGTGCAGGCTTGGCGCATCAAAGCCGGTAAGCCACATGTCAATTACAATCACAATCTTTAAAGAATCATTCTCATCTTTCATCCTGTCAGAAAGATTTCTTCTTTGCCCTTTCGTTGTATGATGCTTTTGCATTTCTACTCCGTCCGAACTGGTTGCTGTCATAACAACTTTAATAATCCCCTTTGCTAAATCATTATCATGCCATTCAGGCCGCAACGCAATTATTTCTTTATACAAATCGGCGGCAATTCTCCTGCTCATGGCAACAATCATGGCCTTGCCTTCAAATACTTTTTCTCTTTCTTCGTAATGAGTAACGATATCCTTTGCTACGTTTTTAATTCTTTTTGGGTGCCCGATTATTGCTTCCAGCTTTGTCCATCTTGCTTTGGCTTTTTGTTGATCGGTTAATTCTTCATCCTGCAAGTCCCTGTCATACTCTTCAATTAGTTGTCTTCCTTCTTCATCAAGGCTCACTTTTGCCAAACGGCTTTCATAATAAATTCTTACCGTCGCTCCGTCATTTACTGCCTGCGAAATATCATAGATATCTACATACTGCCCGAAAACCTGCGGCGTGTTTACATCAGTACCTTCAATGGGTGTTCCCGTGAAACCAATGAAAGTGGCATTAGGTAAGGCATCTTTATGCATGAACTTTGCAAAGCCATAAGCAATGCGTTTGCCTGTTACTTCCTTTGTTTCTTTATCCACCACGTCCTTCATCTTTGCCTCAAATCCATACTGTGTGCGGTGTGCTTCATCAGCAATCACAACTATGTTTTTCCTTTTAGATAGCATGTCGTATTCTGTTTTGCCTGCTTCGGGGAAAAACTTTTGAATAGTTGTAAAGACGATTCCACCACTTGCTACCTGTAACAACTCTTTTAAATGTTCACGGCTCTCTGCCTGCACCGGCTCCTGGCGAAGTAATTGACGTGATGATGCAAAGGTTCCGAATAGTTGGTCGTCCAAATCGTTTCTGTCTGTAAGTACTAAGAGCGTTGGGTTCTCCATTTCCGGAGCAGTAATTAATTTACCTGCATAAAAAACCATGCTCAGGCTTTTGCCCGAACCTTGTGTATGCCATACAACACCACCCTTTTTTGTTCCGCCTGTTCCCGATGCTTGTATGGTACTTTCAACCGCTTTATTAACGGCGTAGTATTGATGATAGGCAGCTAATTTTTTTTCTGTTACTATTTGCGTAAGGCCTGTAGTTGCATCCTCTCTTTTTGTTTTCTCAAAAACAATAAAGTTGCGGATAAGATCCAGTAAGGTTGCCTGGTTCAGCATACCTTTTAATAATACTTCCAGTTGCGGTTTAAATCTTGACGCATCTTTTACGCCATCCATACTTTTCCATGCCATATAGCGGCTGAAGCCTGCAGATAAGCTTCCGGCTTTGCATTCGTGCCCATCTGATATTACAAAGATGGTGTTGTAAGTAAATAAGGTGGGTATGGTGGCTTTGTAAACTTGTACTTGCTCGTATGCTTTTCTTGTGGTTGCTTTTTCATCGGCAGCATTTTTAAGTTCAATAACAACCAAAGGAATTCCATTTATAAAAAGCAGTACATCAGGCCGTTTGTTTTGCCCGTTTTCTACAATCGTGTATTGATTTACTGTTAGGAATTCATTGTTGGTTACATCATCAAAATCTATTAAAGCCACTTCATAGCTTCTTTCATAACCATCTTTTTGGTAGGGGACTTTTACTTTCTCTATTAAATATTGATGAAAGGTTTCATTATTAAAAAGCAGATCAGGAGAATAAATGCGCAATACTTTTTGGATGGCTTGCTCCTGTGCATCTTTTGGAATATGTGGATTTAATATATTAACAGCCTTGCGCAACCGCTGAATTAAAACTACCTGTTCAAAATTTTCTCTTTCTTCTTTTTCCGCACCGGGAGCTATTGCCAAACCATGCTCATATTCCCAGCCCATTGATTGAAGGGTTTCAATGGTAAAGGTTTCGATATGAGATTCGGTGATGGGTTTCATTACATTAGCTCTGCTTTATGTTGCTCGCAATATTTTTCAACTTCTTTTAACCAGTTGTCATACCAATACCAGGTATTAGCTACTTTAACTCCAAACCCTTTTGCTTCATCTTTCGCACTAAGTAACTGCCAAAGCACCGTGTGTTGATGATAACTAAACTTCTCAAATCCTTTTACTTTCATCAAGTTCACAATCTCTTTCGGAAGATGCTTTGGTTTTTCTCGGTCTCTAATGACGCGATACTCCTTATTTAATCCCGCTGCTTCCGGGGAGTCAGCCTTAATAAATTCAATCACTTTATCCGCCTGCCCTTTAGTATTTGCAGTTTTCGGAACATATAAAACACGATAAGAGTATTGTGGATTGTTAAACTCATCATCTGAAACTGCTTCATCAAAATCATTTATGTATGCGGCAATATTTTTTGGCAGCTCTGAAAATTCTTTAAGCTGTTTAGCGTGTTCTTCAGTGATCGAAGAAAATTGAAGAGAGAAAGAAAGATGCTTATCAATTCCATATGTGTCGCCAAACAGCTTCTTTATATAGTGGTTATAATTTAAACAGCATGCCTGAAATCTTGCACTTAAGTAGTCATCAATTCGAGTTGTCATTTGATGTTCTATCTCATGCCGAAGTCCAATTAAAAACCTGAGATTTGATGATGGGATCTTATCTATCGGACATGCATCATCGTTTAAACATCTTTCCAATTCCCAATATTTATATGAACCTCTTTTAGTTTTGTTATACTTCTTTCGTTGAAGTCCCTGTTGATAGTAACGATAATCAATTTTGTTTTGTTTATAATATGAGTGCATTAGGTAAGTCCACGCAATGTTTGCAAGAACAATAAAGTTCTCCGATTTAAAAACAACGTTTGGATTATTAAAAATTTGAACAGCACAGAGCATTGCCTCTCTTGACTTAGTCAATAGCTCGTTTTTAACTGACCATATTTTTCTTTTACGAATTGCCACTTTACTCTATTAGCTTTTGGAGTATTTGAAATCATCTACTCGATATATTTAAACCTCCATAGAATCATGAAGTAATACCAAACTTTTGCTTAAGCCAATTAAATACTTCATCTACGTTTTTCTTTGTTTCTTTGTCGAATGAAATGCCTGAAGAATCCAATCTTATCAATTCCAAAAAATTCCTACCCAGGAGTTCCTTGCTTGTAAACTTTACAAGAGCTGAATTCACCAAACTTTCTTCTTTCTTTTCTACTGTGTTTTTATACACAAATTTTCGGAAATCATTCTTTGAAAAAATATCCTCTATTCCATTCATTCCTTTTAATTTTAAAATATGCTCATGAGCCAATTCATCGTTTTGCTCAAAAAAATACTTTTTCATTTCATTATAGGCTTTTCTACCCTGGTTCGCATCGTCATCAAACACTGCTTTATAATTCATCCCCCAACCTATCAAAATTCCCACCAGGCTTTTTACATTATCAACACCACAAACAGGAATAAACGAAATACTACTATTGTATTTGTAATAGTCACGTAACGCTGTCAAATAGTAATGATCGGAAATTCCTTCAACTATTGTGTTGTGAGCTTTGGCATTAAATAGCGATCCGGCAGAATTTAATCCCATCGCGGTTCGAATTGGTGACAACGCATCTAAGCTTCCTTTTTTATTTTGCGACATGTATTGAGAAATTGTTTGAATACTCGTGCCTCTTTCTGCATCATTTGAAATAATTCTAATCCTGGTAAATTCTATTTCATTTGTAGTAACATCACCAATAAGATTAGGATTGTGCGTTGAATAAAGGATTTGCGTGTTATTAATAGCAGTTTCATTAATTATCTTTTTTGCATCTCTTTGGGCAATATCATGTAGATTTTGCCCAGGCTCATCGATAAGGATCACAATCCCCTTATTACTATTTTCGGTTGATTCTTTTCTCAAAGCTTTTAATCTTAAATGGAATGCACTAAACCATCTAAACCCCAAACTTTTTTGTTCCAAATAAAGTGGCAAATCATCTTCTCCACTAATCATGAAAATTATTTTCTGTTCTGCACTTTCAAAATTTACATTAAATTGATATTTATAGTTACCCTTTAAGCTTTTAAGCGACTGGCTCCAGGATTCGTTAAAATCATCATTCGCAATTTTTTCAATCTTGTTTTTGGCAATGGTTCTTTCACGAAAATCTGTAATGGCCAGCGGTTGTTTAAGATCTACTTCAAAAACCTTTTCAAAATCCTTTATCGCCTTACTATTTGGTAATTCTGCTAAAGTGATTTCTGATGGTAAAAGATCATTAAATGAATTATAAAGGCTAAAAGTTGGTATCAACTTTAGTAAAAGTTCAGTAAGTTTTGTGCGATATTCTAAGGGCTTGGTAGTTTCTTCTTCATCTGATGTGACCACGTCTCCCAAATCTTCCGGAGGATAATCTGTAAAGAAACTATCATGAATAGAAAAGCCATAATCTGAATTTTCTTTATAAATTCTGCATATAGTGACTGTATCATTTTTGGCAATGGCTTTAAAAATTTTCGACAGGTCTTTAAAGGCGTCCAAAAGTTGGGCTTTATCGCTGTCGTCAATTAAGAAAGTACATTTAACTTCAGTTCTGTCAGTACCTTGCCTTCGCTGAAATTTAATAAATTTCTCACTCGCACCATTCCCGAAAAAATCTAACGCCTCCAACACTGAAGATTTTCCCGATTCATTCTGGCCAGCAAGAATCACTACATTATCAACGTCTGATAATTTGCATTCTCCTGAATCAATGATTGATTTGAAATTTAATACTCGAAATGAATTAAGTCTCATAAGTATAAAGTATTTAAGGTATAGTTTTTATCCTTACTTCTCCACTCATCAGCTTCGGCAGCAATGCATCTCTTAATTGGCTGAGTTGTTTTATTTGAATTGAATTGTAATTTACTTTTTGTAAATACAAACTTGTCTGCTCATTAAATTTATTCATTAAATCTTTTGGCGGCATAGAAAAGCTTAAATTAAAAATATCATCCGGATTAACTCTTTGGTGACTTCCACTTGTTCCACCGGCGGCATTTGTTAATTCCTGAACAGCCCGATTTGATTTTAAAAAAAAATAAATAAACCCAAAGTATAA
This sequence comes from Chitinophagales bacterium, assembly GCA_038251675.1. Lineage (GTDB taxonomy): Bacteria > Bacteroidota > Bacteroidia > Chitinophagales > Chitinophagaceae > Ginsengibacter. Next base: position 7,386 of record JBBSBD010000141.1, read on the forward strand.
GATTTCTTTTGGTTTAACTATTTGAAACTCTGTTGAACAAATTGAGTTATCCTCAACATTGTTAGCATTTAATGCCCAAATTCTCGGGAATCGTGGATTTAATTTTGAAACTAAAATAGAGTTGGAAACAACTTTGTATTTACTACTCAATATATCTTTCCCTAATTCTAATTGAGGCGTTTTATTTTCATCAAATGCGGGTAAACTATAATGATTAAAATATGTTTCGGGATGTTTAGATGGATTAATATTTACTTTAACATGCTCAGCAATTTCTTTAATATTTACAACTTCCCAATTCTTCTCCGCTTCCTCCGCGAACCACTGCCTAAAAAGTGTCTCAGCTAATTGCTCTAAAGTCTTATTTTGGCGCTGCAGTAAATCTATTTTATCATCTAAACTGCTAAGGATTGAAGCAACGCTAATTTGCTCTTGTAAAGGTGGAACTTTTATTGTTAAATCATAAACTTCATCTCTGCTTGTAGATGGTATAGCTGAACCGCTATCCATTTCATTTATATCAATGGTTTTAAACCAATAGTAAAGGAACATTGTATCAATTCCTGACACTTTATTTTTTGTATAAAAGGCGGTATCAATTACAAAAAAGGGAGACTTAGATAAAAACACTTCCCTGTAAGCACCCTTTCTTCCAATTATCAAAGACGGTTCATCATATAAATAATTATTTGTTGTTCCTATTTTTCCGTTAGTCCCATATACATCATATTTACCTAAATCAGTTCGATAATCTGATAAGCCTTTACCATATTCAAGGATAAGGATATCACCTATTTTATACTTCTTCCATCTTTTATAAAATTCAATTCCAGCCCTGTCAATATGCTCAACAACATCCTTATCATTTATAGTTGCATAATTAAGCAGATCAATTTTATAAGGCAGGTTTAAATCATCCAGCTTGCCGGTTAAGGAAAGTATGTCCTTAAAAGCAATATTGTGTCCTTTAACGGCAAGGTCAATATCAGAGCCTTCTTTAAAATTGCCTTTTGCTCTCGAGCCAAAAATAATTACCTCTTCAACCTTTGAATTACTTTCAAAAGCTCCATTTATTTTTTCGATTGCAGTATCTGGCAAACCAAACTTCATATGTTTTATTAAGTGAGTCTTTCGACGTCAAGCCTTGTTTGTAGTTTTATAAATAGTTCATTGTACACATTAATAATGTCCTCCACTATTTCTTCAGCAGTGCTTTCATTATAAGTATGTACGCTAAGCCTGCGGCTTTTTACCATATCAAGCCATTCGTCGCCATTATCTATCAGTCCCCGGCTGAATGCCAGCCTGATTGCATCTTTGCTGCCTTGTATATTCGCTTCTCCCTGCTCTTCATAATAATCTTTCATGGTATTCCAGGCTAATTCGTATACCATTTCAAAGTATTTGATCATGCCTACCTTTTCAACTTCAGGTGTTTCTTCTTCATCATAATTTTCAATTACTTCCTGGAGCTTTGCCAGTGCCAATTTGTAATTAGCAAATCGTTGTACCCAGCGTATATCTCTTTCCTGCATGTATTACTTTTTATTTATTCTCGTTATAAAATCTGCAAATAACTGGTTCGAGATGTAGACTGCCTCCTCATAATTATTCCGACTTACTTTTTTATTAAAAACAAATTCGTCTGTAAACTCTTCCTTCAATTTATTTATTACAAAGCTTTCTATTTGTTCTGCCTTCTTGCTTTTTGCATGGTGAGTACTTGTATCTTTTCTGTCAAATGACTCAATTAAATATGAGTAATAAGTAAATCTCATTTCAGTAAGTGCGCTTTCAACATCCTCAATTGCTAATTTATTTTTCATACCCTTAATAATCTGGTTTTGTGTAGAAGATTTTATTTGGCTAAAATGTCCTCCCATCCTGTAAAAGGGTGACCGTGCAGTTTCATATTTTCGATCTCCGGTCATGCCAACATAAAAATATCTTTTCTTCTTATGTTCAATTACTACTATGTAAACATAATAGCCCATTTTGAACCATTCAGGTTGCAATTCAATAATGGTAGGTTCAGAAATTAAAACGGCGTCTTCGTTAGTTTCCATCAATTATAATTTTGGCAAGATTAGTTTTGATTCTTTCATTCAATTCCGCTTCTTCAGCAATTTGTTTTTCCAGTTCAGCTTTTAATGATGTAAAGCGCTCAGCAAAATTAAAATCATCTTCGTCATCGGGTAAGCCAACATATCTTCCGGGCGTTAGCACGAAGTTTAGGTTTTCAACTTTGTCAATGGTTGTGCTTTTGGCAAAGCCGGGTACATCTTCATAGTCGCCATCTTTATTACGCCAATTATGGTAAGTACCCGCAATCTTTTCAATATCATCATCACTCAAATCGCGGTTGCGCCTGTTCACCAAAAAACCAAGATTACGTGCATCAATAAAAAGTATCTCGCCTTTTCGTTCCCTGAAGCCTCCGTCGGTTTTATTGCGTGAGAGAAACCAAAGACATGCAGGTATTTGTGTATTCAAAAAAAGCTTGGTTGGCAAGTTTACAATACAATCCACGAGGTCGTTTTCAATTAATGCTTTTCTTATTTCGCCTTCTGTATTCGTTTGTGAAGTAAGAGAGCCTTTACTAAGCACAAAACCGGCTTTACCTGTAGGCGCCAAATGATACAGGAAATGCTGTATCCATGCGTAGTTGGCATTGCCTGCAGGCGGCACTAATTTCTCTCCCAACACTTTCCATCGTGCATCATCCCGCAGCAGTTCGCCACTCCAGTCACTGTCATTAAAGGGCGGGTTGGCAATAATATAATCAGCCTTCAAATCTTTGTGAAGGTCATTTAAAAAACTTCCTTCATTATTCCATTTTACATTGCTGCTGTCAATACCCCGTATAGCAAGGTTCATCTTTGCCAGCCTCCATGTAGTCTGGTTACTTTCCTGCCCGTAAATAGAAATGTAATCTTCAGGATTTAAAGAAAGCTTCTTTGATGCTGAACTTCTCGAAGCATTTTTATAATGATCCTGGTGGTGTTTAATAAACTTCTCACTCTGGACAAACATGCCGCCACTACCGCAACAAGGATCAAACACCCGGCCTTCATAAGGTTCCAGCATAGTAACCAAAAGTTTGACTACGCTTTGAGGTGTGTAGAATTGTCCGCCTTTCTTTCCTTCGGCCAATGCAAATTCTCCCAGGAAATATTCAAATACTTTTCCTAACAAATCTTTGCTCTGCGCTTCTTTTGTTCCCAATGTAGCGGTGCTTACCAAATCCACCAGTCCGCCGAGATTTTGCTTATCCAATTTTTCCTGTGCAAACACTTTTGGCAGTACTCCCCGCAGAGAAACGTTGTCTTTTTCTATAGCCTCCATGGCATCATCTATGTCTTTACCAATCGTTGGGAGCTTTGCCCTTCCCTGCAGCCATTTCCATCTTGCAGAAGGCGGTACGTAAAAAACCTTTTCCGCTGTGTATTCATTTTTGTCTTCCGGGTCTGCACCTTCGCTTATTTGAGAAATTAGTTTATCATGTAATTCCTGAAAAGCATCAGAAATATATTTAAGGAATATCAACCCAAGTACAATATGCTTGTACTCTGCGGCATCCATATTCTTGCGGAGCTTATCCGCAGCTTTCCACATCGTTTTTTCGAGAGATTCTTCTTTTTCTGTCTTTGTTTTTTTAGTCATTAATGAATAAATATATTGAACTGTGGAAAGTAGTGAAAAAATAAGAAAGTGTAATTAAATTAATTACATAGAAAGGCCATTAGTTTCCTAATTATTCCATCAACAACTAATGCATTTTATAGCGGGAGTTAGCAATCAGTATTGGTTGATTACCAAATATAAGAAAGAATTGATTTGTAAGCACCTTCCATTAAACAAAAGAAGAGCTGTCAATACTCAGGCTGTTGAAAACATTCCTCATCTTAATCACACCAACTTGTCTTGTAATTACATGCAATATCCCAAAATGGCAGCAAACATTGCCTTCTGCTGTGTTGGTGCAATTATTGATTGCAATAGCGTGAAGTCGCAAAAGGCCGTTGAGACAATGAACACACTTTTTATTTACCGCGCCGTGAAGAATATATGATAAAGCTTACCAAACGAAAAGCAAAAATCCTCGCAAGGGTAAAGCCTCCACTGGAGTCTATTGCCAATGTATTGATAGCGGCTGCCGGTATACCACCCGAAAGCGTGATGCATGCATCTAAAACCATTTACCGGAAAACAATCGGCAGGCTTTAGTGTTTCCATAAATGAAACCCCGCGGCAGGCTGCGCCTTGCCATTTATTATAATCACCAAATAAAATAAATTATGAAAGTAGAAATATGGTCAGATGTCGTTTGCCCTTTTTGTTATATCGGCAAAAGAAAATTTGAGAATGCATTGAAAGATTTTGATCACCCCGAAAACGTAGAGATAGAATGGAAGAGCTTCCAGCTTGACCCTGAGGCGAAGCCCGTAGCCGGGCAGTCGCTGCACCAATACCTCGCTAACCGAAAGGGCGTATCGCCGGAGAAGGGAAAAGAAATGAATGACTACATGAGCGGCGTTGCCAAAGAGGTTGGGCTGCAATACAATATGGATACTGCCATTGTAAGCAATACCCTGGATGCCCATCGCCTGCTGCACCTTGCCCAAAAGCATGGCCTGCAAAACGAAACAAAGGAGGCGCTCTTCAAGGCTTATTATACTGATTCAAAAAACATAGGCGATACGGAAACACTGGCCGCCATCGGAGAAAGTGTTGGCCTGGATGCTAATGAAATACGCACTATGCTGCAGGGCAATGAATACACAAAGGAAGTACAGCAGGACCAATACAAGGCCCAACAACTGGGCATACAGGGCGTACCATTTTTTGTGTTCAATAATAAATATGCAGTATCCGGGGCACAGCCCACGGAGGTTTTTGCCGACGTATTGGAGAAGGTATGGGATGAAGAAAAGCCTGCACCGGAGATGGTTGCCGAAGGTGCATCGTGCACGCCGGATGGTGTATGTAATTGATGTGAATAAAATGTAAAAAAGATAATTATGAAAGTATTAATGGTATTAACATCGCACAGTGAGCTTGGGAACACGGGGCATAAGACGGGCTCCAGGCCATGGTTCGTGTCTCACGAACCACTCTTGTCCGTTTCGTGAGACACGAACCGGGGGCGGCCGGAAATGGTTGCCGAAGGTGCAGCGTGCACGCCGGATGGTATATGTAACTAATGTATATAAAATTTAAAAGAAGATAATTATGAAAGTATTAATGGTATTAACATCGCACAGTGAGCTGGGGAACACGGGGCATAAAACGGGCTTCTGGATAGAAGAATTTGCAGCGCCTTATTATACGCTGCATGATGCGGGAGCAGCCATCACCATTGCTTCACCAAAGGGCGGGCAGCCTCCCATTGACCCGAAAAGCGCGGAGCCATCTGCACAAACGGAAGCAACTAAAAGGTTTGATAAAGATGAAGGCCTGCAAAAATTACTGGCCAACACGACGAAGCTTTCCGAAGTGTCGGCGGATGATTATGATGCCGTGTTTTACCCCGGTGGCCATGGCCCTATGTGGGATCTTACCAAAGATGCTGACTCTATTAAGTTGATAGAAAATTTCTGGAAGGCTAATAAACCTGTGGCGGCTGTATGCCATGCGCCTGCGGTATTGCTTCAGGTAAAAGATGCCAACGGCGACCCGCTGGTAAAAGGAAAAGACGTAACCGGCTTTACCAATACGGAAGAGGCAGTGGTACAGTTAACGGATGTGGTTCCTTTTCTGTTGGAAGATGAACTGAAGAGTAAGGGAGGCAACTATTCCAAAAAGGGCGACTGGGCTTCGTATGTAGTAAAGGATGGCTTGCTGATCACGGGGCAAAATCCCGCATCGTCGGAAGAGGCAGCAGCCGAATTGCTGAAGGTGCTAAGGGGTTAATGCGTTCGACACCCTTCGACAGGCTCAGGATGACAGCGTTCGACGGGCTCCCTTCTACGGGCTCCCTTCGACACCCTTCGACAGGCTCAGGATGACACCCCCCCGACGGGCTCGGGGTGGCCCTGTTGTGGCAGGGTTGCCAACCTTTTTGCCTGGTGCTGATTTATAGGATGTGTTTGTGAAGGTTGGCAACCCTCTTTGAAGTTCAGAAGATAATTCCTGCCAGTCTGCAAGTTTCTTTAAAAGTATCAGAAGATGTTGCAATGTTGCCAACCATTTGTTTGTCTTAACTCATACACTGGCTTCTTTGTGTAAATTCTCCTGCTTATTTTTACAGGGCAAATTTTTTCACCCAAAACCAACCCTTCATGCTATCGCCTGCTAAAAGTTTTTCCGGTTCTGTTCCGGCCAATTATGACCAATACATGGGGCCGTTATTTTTTGAGCAGTATGCGCAGGATCTCGCGGCACGTATTGATAAGGGCAAGGTGCAACAAGCACTGGAGATAGCCTGTGGCACGGGCAGGGTTACCACACATTTGCGCAATGTATTGCCAGCGGCGGTCACACTTATCGCTACGGACCTTAACCCCGGTATGCTGGAAGTGGCCAAACAAAAAACAGCCATAGAGAATATACAGTACCAGGTAGCGGATGCACAGGAACTTCCTTTTGCAGAGGATAGTTTTGATGTGGTCGTGTGCCAGTTTGGTTTTATGTTCGTACCGGATAAACCGAAAGCCTTCAGCGAAGCATATCGTGTGTTGCGCCCCGGCGGTATGCTGCTCTTTAGCACATGGGATGCTATTGAACACAACCCGCTTTCGAAAACGGTTACCGATGTGGTAAGCGCTTATTTCCCCGGCACGGGAGCAGCCAATTTTTATACAATACCTTTCTCCATGCACGACCGGGAAGCTATAATGCAATGGCTGCAGGAGGCAGGCTTCAGCACCATCAATATTGAGCAGGTAACAAAACAAGCCACAAGTGCCCACGCCTCCGACGGAGCCAGGGGCCTGATATTGGGCACACCTGTATTCCATGCCATCAACGAAATAGATACAACTGCCACGGAGAAAGTAATAGCCCTTGCCACGGAGAAAATTGCAGCGCTATATGGCGACACCCCATCTACCAGCGAAATGAACGCCTGGGTAGCGGAAGCATGGAAGTAAGAAATTGTTTCCCGAAGGGACTTTTTCATTTTCATCATTTCAATAAAAATATAGATTACAGGGCACGCATCTTTTCTGCACAGGGGCAAAACTTATTTCCGGCAACACTTATAACACTTTTATGTAGCCCCAACCTTGTACACATCCGGAAGCGCTTTGACCTTTTCTTTTAATTTATCACCTGCGTTTCTTAAACCTATCTCTCCTTCCAGGCAATCATCATACTTTTTTGCAAAAGAACATTTGTCAACTTTCACCATGCTATCGTGCGATGCGGCTTTTAAATTGCGGTCTTATTAATAACACAAGGCCCCGGGGATGTGTTGTTGTTAAAGATGAGCATAAGCCCCGGCTATGGAATAATTACTTATGACTTGGTGCATTTCAAATTGTCGCTATGCTAAACTGCATGTGGGCGGTGAAGACACCGCCCACGGCGGACTTCCCTGGTTGGTGTCCCCACCAACCAGCGACAATTTGAAATGCACCCTATGACTTTACCTGTATTAAAAATAACAATGGATCATATACCTTCATACACTAAATACATTTGCCCCGTGATCATTTCTGATGAAGAAGGCCACCATATCGGGTTAGGGCTGTTTAACTATTTCATCGCTGCATCCTATCAGGAAAATAATACTGTAAGACTCCCTGCGGATAAAAATGATTTATTTGTTAACTACATACCCTTATACAATTAAACCCTCCTGTAATGCAAACAATAGCGCGGTTCTGTTTTCTAATATCCTTACTGCTTACTTTTTTTACAAGCTCTTCGCAAGTGCCGGCAGGCAGTGAAAAATTACAAATGAATTTTATGACCGGGACGTGGGACTTGTTTACCGACGGAAGCCTGATCGGCAATAGTATTGTTGATACTATATTAAACAACCACGTGATAGAAGAAACTTTTACCGAATTACCCCCGGAACCTTTTCTCGGTAAAAGCTGGATCACCTACAACGAATACACACAGCATTGGGAGATGACACAGGTTGATAACCAGGGAAACCACTCCTTTTTTACCGGCAGCTTCAAAGACAATAGGGTTATTTTTGAAAGGAATTTTAAAAACCGAAAGGGCGAGGACAGGATACAACGCCTTACGTACTACAACATATCTGATGCTGCCTTCGACTGGACTTTTGATACATCGTCAGACAAGGGTAAAACATGGACGGTATATTATAATGTTCACTATGCAAGAAAAGCATAAGTCTCCTGTGATAGCCCGGTCAGCCCAGAATCCGCGTGCAAACAAGAGACTATTTTTTACCGCAGAGAACATCAGTAATGGAGGCATCGCAGAAGGGTTCAGCGTAAATGCTGCCTCACCTTTTTCCTTTCCTGCAGGCTACTCCTTATACTTTCCTGCAATAAAGCACGATATATGCAGGGTACTTGTCCGGTATATGTTCGATTTACAGTATCGAACAAGTACTGCAATAAATACAATCTTATAGCGTTATTCATTGCA
>JBBSBD010000142.1:0-15939 GCA_038251675.1 Chitinophagales bacterium
GACTGGCCCATCAATAGAATACATGAACTCTTACCTCACCATTGGAAACATGCTAACAGCCGGGGAGTGTTACCCGAATAAATCTTTTCTATACATTAAATAAATCAGTTTTGATGTGCGTGGGTATCTCGGGGGTTAACCAATTATGAAAAAAAATAGACAAATTATTATGCACTTATCGAAACTATTATTGCCATGCATTGCACTCGTCGGCCTACATGGAAATATGCTGGCGCAGGATACCTTAAAAATTACTACGGACAATGCTAACCTGATGACGCAATTAGAAAACGAAAGTGGAGGGAATAAAACTATTTATACCACCAACACATTTGAGTATACCCGGATCGTTAATGGCCACTCCATAGAAAACCTTCCCGCAAATGTTTTGGATGTAAGAATATCACATCGCTTTAGTCCGCTCAGCAACGGTTTATACCAATTCTTTGGTCTCGACTATGGTCTTTTTAATGTGCGTCTTGGCTTCGACTATGGCATAACAAGCAATCTCATGATTGGTGTAGGTCATAACGCCTGGCAAAAAACATACGACGCTTTTTTTAAAATAAAATTATTGAGGCAATCTACAGGCGCAATCCGAATGCCTGTTACTGTATCTTTTGTACCAACATTTACCCTTAGCACGGTTAAGGCCGTTGAAGTTCCATCCTCCTCCAAGCCGAGTCCCGATGCAAAAGCAGACCCATTTTCATATACATTTCAATTACTCATTGGAAGGAAATTCACCGATGGATTCTCGATGGAGATAATGCCAACATTTATTCATACAGATAATATTTCCTTCAACCACTTTAAAAACGGCATTTACAAACGTGACATCTTTGCCTTAGGTATCGCCGCAAGGCAAAAGATTTCTAAAAGAGCGAGTGTGAGCGGAGAATACTACTACCAGTTACAAAGCGCAGAAGCAACTACCGCAACCAATGTTGTTTCGTTTGGTATTGACCTTGGAACGGGAGGTCACGTTTTTCAAATGCACTTTACAAATTCATTGGGGCTAACTGAAAAGTCTTTTATTACAGAGACTGACAAGCATGGAGATAAAAGCGGGCTCAGGTTTGGGTTTAATATTTCAAGAGTATTTCAATTGGGAAAGAAGCATAAGAGCGATACCGATCGGGAGAAAAATTAAGATGTTCAACACAAATAAATGGTCAGGTCTTTTCATTCCAATTTAAGCGATGAATAATCTAATTTAACGGCGACGTATAACTGCGAAACCTTAACCTTATGTGCAGTATTAAAAAACTGGATACAGAATTTTTTTTGACTCATTTTAAAAATTTAAATAGTCTTTATTAGCTGAAAGAAATTATTAAAAATATTGTCGCAGTTCTTACGCCGATTGAAAAAAGAGACTTTTTCAAACTGGTAATATTCGACGTTTTTATAAGCGTGCTGGATATTTTATTTCTGATACTTTTACTGCTTGTTGTAAATTTTTATACAAACCCAAATCATTCGCAGACCTATGAGCCTTTTAACATTAGCCTTGCTGGTAAGGAACCGCTCCTGCTGATTACTGTTTTCTTTCTTCTTTTTTCTTTAAAAAATCTTGCCGGCTATTTAGTCTCCCGCATGCAATATAAATATGTGTATGACGTGGCTTCCAGAATATCGAAAAGTAATTTATTAAACTACCTGCAGGGAAGTTTTAGTGATTATATAAACGTGGACTCTTCGGTGCATTTCCGGCGCATTGGTCAACAGCCAATAGAATTCAGTCATTATCTTTTAAGAGGTATACAACAAATCATTAGCCAGTCAATATTAATAATTCTTACTATTATTCCCATCCTTTTATACAATCCTGTATTGTTTCCGATTCTTTTTTTAATACTAATGCCACCGGTATTCATCATCGGTTTTTATATGAAACGTAAACTGAGCAACATGCGGGCTTCCGTTAAGAAGACCGGTGAACAATCGATGCAACATTTAAAAGAAGCCCTGGACGGTTACATTGAAAGTAATATTTATAACAGCAGGGAATTTTTTTCCAGGAGGTATGATGCGTTGCAATCGAAATTAAATGGCTATCTCTCTGAGCAATTAGCGGTACAAAATATGCCATCGAGACTTATAGAAGTATTTGCCATATTAGGCTTGTTCATACTCATAGCGCTACACCCGCTTTTTAATAAATCAAACCCAATCCAGGTAATTACCATCGGAGCTTTTATGGCTGCGGCTTATAAAATAATTCCGGGTATTGTTAAAATTTTGAACGCCGTCGGGCAAGTAAAAACGTATTCATTTACTACTTCGAATCTTTTATATAAAAAGTCAGTGCCTTTGCGTAACGGGAAGGAAAATACCTGCATCAATTCCATACAATTTTCCGGTGTTTCTTTTAAATATGAAAAAGAAAAAATTTTGACCAACTTTTCTTTGGAAATAAGACCGGGCGATTTCATTGGCATATCGGGAATTTCAGGCAGGGGAAAAACTACAATGATAAATTTGTTGCTCGGTTTTTTAAATCCTGATTACGGAAATATTTTCATAAACAATGCAACAACGAGTGAGACTGAACGCCGGTACTATTGGGACAAAATTTCTTACATAAAACAACAGAATTTCCTGATTTATGATTCCATGTTGAATAATATTACACTGAATGAGAATTGTGCAGATCATAGGAGATTGACCGACGTTGCAACTATTGCTGGAATTCCAGAGTTATACGACATACAGAAGAAATTAATTACTGAAAACGGAAGAAATATTAGTGGTGGTCAAAGACAGCGGATCGCAGTCGCAAGAGCTTTGTATAAGAATGCTGATTTAATAATTCTCGATGAACCTTTCAGCGAACTTGACAGAACTTCTGAAAATTGTTTGCTTACTCATTTCAGCGAATTAGCAAAAGCGGGAAAAATGATTATTCTCATCACGCACAACCAGGAAAGCCTTTCTTTTTGTAGTAAAATAGTTTCTTTAAATGCAAACTGATGCACAAGTACTGGTGATCATAACTCCCGGCTTTCCTAAAAATGAGGCAGATAGTTTCTGTCTTCCTTTTGCGCAAAATTTAGTTTTGGCAATCAATCGAAACTTTCCTGAAATCAAAATAATTATTTTAAGTTTTCAATATCCGTTTACTTCCACAGAATATTCCTGGAATGGCAATAGGGTAATCCCTCTTGGTGGAAAGGATAGAGGAAAGCTTGCACGACGACTTATTTGGATAATTGCCTGGCAAAAATTAAAGCGTATAAAAAGAGAAAATAATATCATTGGGCTGTTAAGCTTTTGGTGTGGAGAATGTGCTTTCATCGGCAATCGCTTTTCGAAAAAATATGGCATCACGCACCACTGCTGGATATTGGGCCAGGATGCAAAAGAGGACAATAAATTTGTTCAAAAAGCAAATCCACTGCAGAAAGAGCTCATAGCGGTTTCGGATTTTATAGCTGATGAATTTTTTAAAAACTTTCTTATAAGGCCGCAGCACATCGTTCCAAATGGTATTGACAAAAATTTATTTGACTCTAATACGGTTGAGAGAAGCATTGATATTATGGGAGCAGGCTCACTGATTCCATTGAAGCAGTACGAAATTCTTGTTCATTGCATTGGCGAATTAAAAAAAAATCTGCCACACATTTCTGCCATCATTGCTGGCAAAGGAAGGGAGTATCGAGTGCTGCAGGAGCTAATAATGCGGCTTGACCTTGAAGACAACGTTAAATTAGCTGGAGAAAAAGAGCATGGAGAAGTATTGAAATTAATGCAGCAAACAAAAGTTTTTCTGCATCCTTCCCTTTACGAAGGATTTAGTATGGTGTGCCAGGAAGCGCTTTATGCAGGATGCCATGTAATTAGTTTTTGCAAGCCAATGAATGTTGATTTTAAGCATTGGCACATTGTAAAAACCAAAGACGAAATGGTGACAAAAGCGCTTGAAATACTTTCACAGGTGGGGTTAGACTATAACGCTGTGACCACATACTCAATCGATGAAACGGCAAAGTCTTTCATGAATTTATATATTGACTAACAAAAGGAAGATGAAGAATAGTATCATTATATTGCTTATTCTATTCTCAAAGTATTACGGTTTACATTAAAATCTTTTGCCATTTTTTTCCAATTATAAGGCAGCCGCGATTTCCTGGAGTTTACGAGCAATTGCTTCAAATGAAAGTTCCTGTTTAAAATGATTAATTATTTTATTTTTGGTTTGTTCGACGTTCGCTCGCAAAGCATCATTGATAACGGAGAGCAATGCATTTTCATTTCCAGCCTCATATAAAAATCCGCATGCTCCCTTGGCGCTTATAGCCTTGAAGGACGGAATATCGGTAACAATTGGTATGCATCCACAACTCATCGCCTCGCATATAACGGTTCCGCTTCCTTCGTAATGAGAACCAGAAACAAGAAAATCGGCGGCGCTAAACCAGTAAGACATTTCTTTATGTGGTATCGCTCCTACCAACACGACGGAACTACTGTTATTTTCAATTTCTGCAATTAATTTCTTCACGTCGACTAATAATTCAGTTGTCTGATAAATCATATACAGTTTGGAAGTAACGTGAGTCTTCGAAAATTCAAGAAAGGCCTTTACAACCGTTAAAGGATCCTTGTTCTTATTAAGCCTGCCCGCCCATAAAAAAACCGGGTACCCGGAAATGCCTGTCTTTTCTTTTGCAACCAGCTTTTCTACAGGCGAAAAAACGGATGTTCCTCCGACGATTTCATATATTTTCTTTTCGTCGATAAGATTTCCTCTTCGCAACCAATCACCGCCGATTTCACCCGAAGCGAAAATGTATGCATCTACAAAGCGGCTTGCCTGGCGTTGAACAAATTTTTTTATCCCTGTATAGGGCCTTTCGGCATGATGTTGTATGATGATCTTTACATTTTTTCCAAGGCAGCGGCGTAACTGTGTTACCTGCAACGGAAAAAGAAAACTACTTACCACCACTATATCAGGAGCAAGGCTTTTTACAAAACGATTGAGTTTCCGGGGAAAATAATTTTTGGCTCCTGATGCTTTTATGCAGAAATACTGAACGCCATTATGTGTAAAATTGCCTTCATAATTTATTTGATCAATGCGAATAACTGTATTTGTTTGTGCCAGGCACTCAAGTGAGCCGACGTAGAAATTAATCCTGTTAACCCAATCTTCCGGGCTCTTTATATCGGGCGAATAGTTATAGCTCAAAAAAATAAATCTCATAAAAATTACCTGGTAAGACCACCTTTGTTGGTTTTCATACGTTACGAAAGTACGGATATAACGAACCTGTTTATTGGTCCTGCTTTTTTGTGTTTAAATTTTATATCGCATATATTTTTAAATAAGCCTTTGGAAATTTCGGAACAAAATATTTTATATTATGATGGCATCGCCGGAGAATATAATAGTATGCTTGATAAAGACTCCGACAGGCTTACAAGGGAGAAAGTTGCAACAAGGTTCCTGAACATTATTCATAATGGAACGATACTGGATTTTGGCGGAGGCACCGGGCTTGATCTAAACTGGCTTAGTCAAAATAACAATCGAATATTTTTTTGCGAACCTTCCAGGGAAATGAGAAAGCTCGCTATTTCTTACAGCGAGGATCTGTTTTGTAAAAACATTATTTTTTTAAATGATGACGCATCGGATTTCAGGCAGTGGAACAATGAAGTGCCGTTCAGCGAAAAAGCTGATGCCGTCCTTGCAAATTTTGCAGTGCTGAATTGTATTCCAGGCATTAAATTACTTTTTAAAATCCTGTCTTTGATCATGAAACCTGGCGGAAATATGGTTGCTCTTATTCTCACTAAAAAAAATAATAATATTCGCGATTTTCTCGCGTCAATTTTTTATAAGAGGCCAGTTTTTACCAACATTCACTACAAAGACTATCAGCAAACGATATACTTATATTCCATAAAACAAATAGTAGAAGCATCACGGGAATATTTTGATTTATGCAATACTGAAGTATTCAAAGATTCCGATTTTACGCTAATGCATTTAAAGCGAAAATGAAAAGCCTGCTCAGAAAAATATTATTGGGAAATGTAGAAGTTACAGAATACTCGACCGTGACTATTAAGGAAGGTATAGAAGAAAATGTCTTTTTAAAAGTTGGCAAATCAACTATCAATATCTCCTATACACACTGGTTGCTTTGTCTTGAACCAGTTACATTTGGCGTTTGGATAAAGCATAATGAAGTCTCAATTTTTCCTGGTAATGAGGCGAAATGCAAAATGTTTTTTACGGCTTCCACAGGTGGTATTTCCAGGGGTTCAACAAAAAATATAGTTGCAAATATCACCGTTAAATATTTTGAGAAAATAGAAGATAACAACGGTATATTATACCTGCTAAAGCTTTGTAGAAGCACGATCCATCATGTTAATGTTCTTAAAGCATCTTTACTTTTTTACAAATACTATAAAAAACCAAAGTTTACTTTTGAAAAATATAAATCCCTGATTGCGGCTTACAGCTATCCACGGAGAGTAAGAATAATTTCTTTCGAAGACGGCACATATTTTAATATTTTCCCAATGGATCTTTTAGGTGAAGTGCCATATTCAGGGAAATATGTATTTGGCTTAAGACACACAAATGCAGCTCTAAAAAAAATTATAACATCAGGAAAAATTGTGGTTTCTGAAGTGCCATTTACTTACAAAGAAGTCATCTATAAATTAGGGAAGCATCATGGGAGCAGCCCGCCGTCGCTAGAGTCTCTGCCATTTGAAACAAAGTGCTCGGAAAGTTTTCAATTCCCAGTTCCCGATTGGGCAGACAGCTATAAAGAAATAAAAATTTTGAAAACAATAAGCCTTGGAAGCCACATGCTTATCTGGGGCGAAATAAAAAATGAAAAAGAACTGAAAGAATCAACCGGCAATTTATACCATATTCATTTTTTCCAATACTATCATCAAAAATTGAAACAAATAGAATATCCTTTAGTGTAGTAAACCATTGAGTTTCTCAAATCGTATGCACATCTCTGTTGTATGGTGCATACGTCTTTAATTCTTCTATACTTCCTTCAACGTATTTGGAAGAATCTCCGATAAACAGCTCACTAAAATTATCAGTGTTAATGTCTTTATTTGCGCTACTACTGATCAATGTCTTATCAATCAGTTTTATTTCACCATTAAGAATAACAAGTAAAATGTCTGCAGGATTCAGCGAAAAAAAAGCCTCCAGGTTAACGTCATTATTATTCTTCTTCGCAATTACGATATCAGCCTTATAATCCTTTTCAATTCTTCCTGTACCCTTTAAATCCCATACAGCAGACGGTTTGACGGTTAGCATTTCAAATAACTCTTCATCGCTTACCATTTGTGTATTTCTTGCCAGGCGGATTTGGTTCCACATATTCCAGTCTGACGTTAGTGTTGAATCCGTTCCAAAAAGAATTGACGTTTTTGTTTTCAATTTATCAACGGCAGCCGTTCTTTCAAATAAAAAATAATTAGAATCGGGGCACCAAACCAATGCCTCAAAATATTTTGCTTGTTTCATATCCATCGCTACACCATGCACGCCAATAATTTTTCTTTTGAATAAATTCCATCTTATAAGTGAATTAATTTCCTGGTGGGATAACTCATCAGTTCCTTCTCCAATGTGAATCACAAAGGGTTTATCGTTTCTAAAAGGCCTGTTTAATTTCCATCGCCAATATTTTTGAAATTGAACTGAATGCAGATTATGAATATCCTGAATAACATTGATTAAGTTGCTGTTGATATTTATTTTTTTACCATGGTTGACAACAGTTGTAAATCCATTCAGTAAATTTTTATAAACTCCGGATTGAATTCTTACATGTTCTGGAATTTTCAAAACAGCATTGATCGCATCCCTGTTTTGCGAATGTATATCTTCCCCCCATTCAGTATAATTATTGTAAATACGATTACCGGTTTTAGCAAACAAATTAAAATCCAGATGATCGTGGGAATTGATAAGGCCGGGGAAAGCAATCACATTTTCAAAGTCGATCCGGATCTCTCCAGGAAATATTTCATGATTTGTTTCAATATTGCTAATCGTTTGAATAATTTCATCCTCCACTCTTATGTAATGCGGTCCTTCCTTTCCGATGATATTTACATTACTAAGAAGCATCTGGTTTTTTTAAAATCATTCCGTAAATGATTGGCACACCTTTCCACGTTTCAAAAACATCAAGTGCATTTTGTTTTTCATAATAATGTTTTACCGAATCATCAATCCGCTTTTCTACCAAATGTATTATCTCCAAATTCAACCGGTTTGCGGTGTTCTTCAAAAAACCAAGGCTGTGCACATAATTTTTTACAGCAACTGTTTGTTCATGATGTTTAAATGTACGCTTGCCACCTTTCGCCAATGCTGACGGATGATAATCGGTGATGAGCATTTGACCTCCGGGTTTTAAAACGCGATTCCATTCCTTAATAGCATCGTCTGCATTTTCAATATGCGCAATAGTAAGTGTAGACATGATAAAATCACACGAGTCATTTGCCAATTCATCCAGTTTGTTATTTTTCAACTGGAACGTTTCAGCCTGCGGGAATTTTTGCATCAATATTTTCAACATTCCCTCAGAAACATCAAACCCAAACAATTTTTTTGGCTCGTTGCTTACTATTTTTTTCCAGTGCCTTCCCGTGCCGCAGCCTACATCAGCAATCGTTTTATTTTTGAGATCGGTAAACTTTAGTAAACCGGAAAAGACTTCTTCATCCAATGCCAGCATAAGATTATCAGGCTGCTGATCGTAGCTGGACGCCCAAATGTCGTAAGCAGCTTCTGGCTCTGTTTCTTTTAACTTAAAGAAAACTTTCGAAAAATAATGTCGAATTTCCCCGAATATGTTCATAAAGATTATTGGTCATAAAAGTAGCGTATATAGAGATACGGAATAGTGGCAACCATATGTCAATTTTTTCCGTTTAAAGGCTGATGAGCAAAGTCCTGTTATACAACCCAAGAAGCGCCGTTGCCAAACATCGCATTCCTAATTCCATTATGAATATCGCCGCCTCGATTGACGGTATCTATGAATGGGTGATCGTTGATGGAAACAGGGAAAAGGATCCTTATGAAAAGATTAAAAGTTTTCTCGATACAGGCGAATACAAATATATTGGCTTCACAATAATGCCCGGCCCGCAGGCAAAGCAGGCCATTCCTTTTTCAAAACAAATAAAAGAAGAATTCCCATTCACTAAAATGATATGGGGCGGCTATTTTCCAACCAATCATTATAAAGTAGTGCTCAATTCAGGGTATGTTGATTTCGTAATTAACGGTCCCGGCGATCATGCTTTTCCGCAGTTGATTGATGCGTTAGAAAAAAATACGCCTCACGAGCTTATTAAAAATCTCATTTATAAATCGGGAGAAAATATCATTAAAAATTCAAAGGAAGATTTGATAGAGCAGGATACATTGCCGCCATTGCCTTATGATAAATTGAACAAGATATATGCGATAGATAAATACCTCGGTAAAACCTATCTCGGAAATAGGACGCTTGCTTATCATTCCAGTATTGGTTGCCCATTTACTTGTTCTTTTTGCGCAGTGGTTCCAACTTACGAAGCAAGATGGAAAGCAAAATCCGCACAACATATTTACAATGATATAAAATATATAAAAGATAAATGGGGCGCAGATGCGATTGAATTTCATGACAACAATTTCTTTGTGTCTGAGAAAAGATCAATTGAATTTGCCAAATTAATTAAGCCGGAAAAAATGACCTGGTGGGGAATGGCCCGGATTGATACAATGGATAAATTTAAAGACGAATCACTGGCGTTAATTCGCGAAGCCGGCTGTAAGATTATTTTTTTTGGAGCTGAAAGTGGCAATGACAAAGTGTTACAACAGCTCGATAAAGGAGGTACTCAAACCGGCGAACAGATATTGCGTTTTGCGAAACGCCTGAAAAAATTTGATATTATTCCGGAGTATTCGTTTGTTTTAGGAACACCCGCGCCAACTCCAGAGGAGGTCATTTCTAAAATTGAATTCGATATCAATTTTATAAAAAAAGTAAAGGCAATAAATCCTAAGACGGAAATTGTTCTATACACATACAGTCCCGTACCTGCTGAAGGATCGGAGTTGTTTAATGAAGTACTTGCATCAGGGTTTACTTATCCCAAAAAACTTGAAGACTGGATAAGCCCGCAATGGGAAAAATTTGATATGCGAAAAAACCCTTTAACACCGTGGCTCACTGTAGAAATGATTCACAAGATCCGGAATTTTGAAACCGTTTTAAACGGATATTATCCCACTGTTTCGGACATACGGCTCAACAATTCAAAACGGTTCTTAATCAAGCTGGCAGCAGGGCTTCGATATAAAATAAACTTCTTCCGGTATCCTTATGAAATAAAATTGTTACAACGAATGTGGAAATATCGCCAGCCGGAAATACAAGGCTTTTAATTTTTTATACAGCGACTCTTGAATAATTTAGAAACTACCAATGGCACTTTGTGGCAGCGAAATTCCCCCCTGCCTGATGCATTTAAAGAGTTATACCTGGCACTGCGCCTGAAGGAAGGCAGAATGTATTCTAAAAGCGAGGTTGCTGATTTGCCGATCATTAAATCTTCTCATCCGCTGTTTAAAGAATGGCTGATACGGAAACGATCCTGTAATAAATTACTCCGGTATATAAAGCAACATTCGCATCTGCACAACATACTTGAAGTTGGCTGTGGAAACGGGTGGCTGTGTGCAAGGATGTGTGCTTTACCAGGCGTAACCGTAACGGGGATGGAGATAAATTTAGTAGAGTTGGGCCAGGCAAGACATGTATTTCGTGATATACCGAATCTCATATTTGTGGAAGGTGATTTTCGCCAAGGTGTAGCAGATGGAAAAAAATTTGACCTTATCATCTTTGCTGCATCTGTCCAATATTTTGAATCACTCCAAGACATTATTAAAACGGCGCTTGGATATCTAACACCACAAGGTGAAGTTCATATAATTGATAGTAATTTATATCAACCGTACGAAATTGCTGAAGCGATGCAAAGAAGTAAAATATATTTTACTCAAATAGGATTTCCGGAAATGCAACGGTATTATTTCCATCATTGCATTCATGATATTGAATTGTTCCGGTACTCAATATTGTACGATCCGGGTGTGTTATTGAATAGGTTATTCCGAAAGAAGTTTTTTCCATGGATTGTTATTAAAAATGATTAAAAACTAAATGCTAAGCCAGACTTTATCCGAAACTTACAAACGCTATCGTACGCTACAAACAAGCAGGATACAGGCTTTGCCAATAGTTATATTGATGCCGCACAGCGCCTGCAATTGCCGTTGCGTAATGTGCGATATATGGAAGGATAATAAAAACCTGAAACAACTTACAGAAAAAGATATTGTAGCCTTATTAGATTCCTTAAAAAAACTTGGAACCCGGCAGGTCTTAATGTCCGGGGGAGAAGCGCTGCTTAATAACAATTTTTTTCGGTTCTGCGAGATACTCAATCAAGAAGACATTAAAGTGACATTACTCTCTACAGGTATTCTCCTTAAAAAATATGCAGAGCAATTAGTAAGGTGCGTAAATGATATTATCGTTTCACTGGATGGAGATGAAGAACTGCATGACGACATCCGTAACATACCAGGAGCGTTTGCAAAGATGGCTGAAGGGATCAGCGAAATAAAGACGCTTGAACCAAATTATAAAATAACAGCACGTACCGTTATTCACCGGCTTAATTATTTGCGATGGGCCGCTACTATTGATAGCGCAAAAAAAATAAATATTAACCAGGTAAGTTTCCTGCCTGCAGATGTGAGCAGCCACGCATTTAACCGTGAGATACTTTGGAGCGAAAACCGGCAAGACGAAATTCTTTTATCTAAAGAAGAATTGCCCGCATTAAAAACGGTGATTCAAAAACTAACCGAAGACTATCAACCGGAATTTGACAGCCATTTTATCGCAGAATCACCTGAAAAGATTAGAAAGATTTATGATTACTACGCTGCTTTCTATGGGCTGAATCCTTTCCCATATAAAAAATGTAATGCGCCATGGGTATCTGCCGTAATTGAGGCAGATGGTACAGTACGGCCATGCTTTTTTCATAACGCCTTCGGCAATATCAGGGATGGTTCTCTTGACAAAATTTTGAATAGCAGAAACGCAATTGACTTCAGAAAAAACCTGAATGTACATACGGATACCACTTGTATAAAATGTGTTTGCCATTTAAATCTATCGCCCATAAAAGATATTTAACTAAGAAAAAATAAATGAATAAAATCCTTTTTTCGCATTCTTATTTTTTAAGGTTTGACCCCAAGCAATGGAACATAGGGCAGCCCTATGCGCCATTGGGAACCTTGTATGCGGCAGCATTCATGCGACAAAACGGCTATGCAGTTTCGTTGTCTGATACCATGTTCGCCCGCAACCCTGAAGAAATAATTGCACCACTGGAAAAAATTCAGCCTGATTTTTTTGTGATCTATGATGACGGATTTAATTACCTCACTAAAATGTGCCTCACCAATATGCGGGAGGCGGCATTTAAAATGATTCATCATGCAAAAGAAAGAGGTTGCACAGTAATTGTTTCAAGCTCAGATTCAACTGACCGCTATGAAATGTACCTCGGAGAGGGAGCAGATTTTGTTTTGTTGGGTGAGGCAGAGTTAACCTTGCATGAGCTTATAAATTCCATTCAAAAAAAAGAGAACAACTTTTTTGATATCAGCGGCCTTGCTTTTATTCATAATAATTCTGTCGTTAAAACCACAAAGAGAAATGTGATGAAAGAACTTGATGAGCTTCCATTTCCTGCATGGGATATTATTGACCTGGAGCCGTACCGGCAATCGTGGATGCGTTCTGCGGGATATTTTTCGATGAATATGGGCACAACAAGAGGCTGCCCGTTTAAATGTAATTGGTGTGCGAAACCCATTTATGGAAATCGCTATAATACACGCTCACCGCAGAATGTAGTAAGCGAATTAAAAATGCTGAAAGAAAAATATCGTTTTGATCACATCTGGTTTTGCGATGATATTTTCGGCTTGAAGCCCGGGTGGGTTAATACTTTTAGCGAATTAGTCATAAAGGAACATTTGAAGTTTAAATTTAAAATGCAGGGAAGAGTTGATCTTTTATTGCAGGAGAATAACATCAAAGATCTCGCGGCTGCGGGATGTGATAATATATGGATGGGCGCAGAAAGTGGCTCGCAAAAAATTTTGGATGCGATGGACAAAGGCACAATGGTGAAGCAGATTTTTGAGGCAACGCGGTTGCTAAAAAGGAATAACATCAGGCCTTCCTTCTTTATTCAATTTGGATACCCCGGTGAAACAAAAGAAGATATTGATAAAACGATTGCCATGATCAATACATTGTTGCCTTACGAAATTGGAATCTCCGTATCCTATCCTTTACCCGGAACTGTTTTTTTTGAAAAAGTAAAATCGCAGTTGGTAGAAAAAACAAACTGGACAGATTCTAATGAAATGGCTTTAATGTTTCGCAATACATTTCATCCTGCATTTTACAAGCAACTTCACAGGTATGTACATAAGAGTTATCGTAAACATTTGTCTTTTGAAAATTGGCGGCAACTCTTTTCAAACCCCGTAAAAACTAATTTTTCAATGCTCAAAAAAGCATTGTCTGCGCTCTATTATATTCCTTCCGCTTTTATTGAAAAAAGAAAATTGCACCACCTTGAAAATATATCATGAATACGCCTGTTACAAATAATGAACAGTTGGTGGCTGAAGCTTTTTCAAGGCAGTCTGCCATATTTGATGAGATTTATTCTGTCAATAAAATTGTGCAATATAAACGCGAAAGAGTAAGGCATCATTTGAAACAATATATTTCACCCGGGAACACAATATTGGAATTGAACAGTGGCACTGGCGAAGATGCCATATGGCTTTCTCAACAAGGCTGCAAAGTCCACGCTACCGATATTTCGGCGGGCATGCAGGAGGTACTCCGGGCAAAAATAAAGCACAACGGTAATCAGAACATTAGCTACGAATTGTGTTCATTTACCCAGTTGGAATATCTTCAGCTAAGAGGGCCATACGATATGATTTTTTCAAATTTTGCAGGATTGAATTGTACCGGAGAACTCGATAAGGTGCTGGATTCATGTACGCCGTTATTAAAACCGGGTGGGGTTGTTACATTAGTCTTGTTACCCAAATTTTGCCTGTGGGAATTTTTATTAATATTCAAAGGGAAATTTAAAACGGCAACACGACGGCTCTTTAGCCGTAAGGGAAGAGGAGCAAGAATAGAAAAAACTTATTTTAAGTGTTGGTACTACAATGCTTCTTACATAGCGAAATACCTTGGCGATCAATTTGACTTGTTACAGGTAGAAGGTCTTTGCACAATTGTTCCGCCCTCATACATAGAAAACTTTGGAAGTAAGTATCCCAAAACATTTGAGTTTTTAAAACGCAAAGAAGATAAATTTAAAAGCGCATGGCCATGGAAATCGATTGGCGATTATTATATCATTTCCTTACAGAAGAAATTATAAAGCCGCTTTAATAAGTTCGTCAGATTCCATTAACTTCTTTACTCTTTTTTCGTATTGTTGAATCACTTTGACCTGGAAATTTTTAGGATCAGGTTTTGAGAAATGCCTGTTTACAACCATACCTATTCTTGCACCGTGACTGTTTCTTTTTTCGTTTTTCTTTTTCTTTTCCCAACGTCTTGCAGTTAGCTGCATGAGCCATTTATCTATATGGTCGCCGAAATTTGAATTAAATATGCTTTCAAATAATCCGCGAAAAAAACCTCTTTTAATTTCTGTTGGAATATAAGGCATGCTTACGCGTGGTGGGAAAAAATCATTTGTCCATGCATTTTTGGAAATGAATTTTTTAAACTCACTAATTCCTTGCATGGGTAAAAGAGTAACTATTTCCATGGCAGTGAAAACGTTCTTTTCATTTATCTCCCGTCCAATTTCATCTACATAATAATTCATGCAAAACCAATCCTGCTTGCCAGCGAGATAACTGAGCTTCTTTAAAAGATGCATGCATGTTCTTGCGATCCACAAACGATTTGCAGAAGTGATGATAAAAAAATCTATATCCGCCTTTTCATCCGCATAATATTTGGATAGGGATCCTGAAACTGAAATGCTTTCTACGTAGGGGAATAAGCTGAGAATCTTAGCAACTTTCTTCGCGATTGCTAATTGTTTCATGGCCCTTTGATTTCCTTCAAGTCTTTTTTTAACAAGTGAACAATCGTTTTGAAGGGAATAAAAGTTATCTATCTTAAAGACTGTTTCATTTTCCGTTAATAGGAATAAAGTATCAGTAACGAGGGATTGATTGTAGCTCGCCGGCAGAAATGAGCAAATTTCTTTACGGCTTAATGGATAATTGAAGTAATCAAAATAAGCCAGTGTCTTTAATATGTCTTGTCTTGCGTTGTTCAAAAACTTTTAGTTATTCGTCCAGCTAATATTTTTTTCAGTCTGCATTTGTAAGCGACGTAATTTTTGATATTTCTGATAGGAAAGTTTTGCCGTTAAGTATGCTATAATGAAACCATAGTACCCATCCAAAAAACCAAGCCTTAAAAAATAGCCATTAAAGAATGACCATGCTGGACTGAGAATTATTTTTGACCAATGTTTCTTTTTGCCTGCTTCAAATATTGACCATGCTGCGATAGAACTAAAGTTTTCATTTCTTTGAATATGTTCATCAACCGAGTTGTATCCATAATGCAAAATATGTCCTTCCAAAAATTTCCCCGATTTTTTATCCTGCAATTCGATTTTATCATGTGGATTCATGCCTCCCCAAATGGCATACTTCTTATTAAAGAGCCGGATTTTTCTATCGGGGTACCATAATCCATGTTTTATAAA
>JBBSBD010000143.1:0-15926 GCA_038251675.1 Chitinophagales bacterium
GTTTGTAAAACTTCAAAAGCGATTTGATATTCCCCTGATGCAACAAGAGTTGTACAGACTCGAATCGGCTTCCTGGCTCGCACATTATAATACTCTTCAATATGAGGGTATGTGGACGACTTTGCCGCTTCGTTCCATTAATGGTAGCATAGAAAACAGTATTTCCATACAAGCCTCTTCTCTTCAAAAAAATATGTGTTACGCCAATACTCCGCTCCTTGAAACTTGTCCTTATCTTAATTCCGTCATTTGTTTTTTTGAATGCGAAAAAATGTCCGTTAGGTTAATGAATCTTAATGCAGGCGCTATTATTAAAGAACACATCGATTATGATATGAATTTTGAAAAAGGGGAGGCAAGGTTCCATATTCCAATACGAACTAATGCCGATGTACATTTTTTTGTTGAAGGCGGAGAGATTCCAATGCAGAGTGGGGAATGCTGGTATCTAAATTTATCGCTAAAGCACAGAGTGGAAAATTGCAGTGATACAAATCGTATCCACCTTGTTATTGATTGTAAGGTGAATGAGTGGTTAGAAAATTTATTAGCAAAAGAAGCAGAGCTTAGGGAAGAAACCGATGGGGAAAAAGAAGCACGATATACTGATGAAGATAAAATTAAAATCATCCGGCAGCTTCGGAAAATGGGTACATCCAAATCAAATGAACTGGCGGATAAATTAGAATCTGGAAATGATTGATCTTTCTATCAACATAGTATTTTTTGAAAAGGCGATTTTGTTTTTGGACGAAATTGGCATCGAAACAGCATTCGAAATGCTAGATAATGAAGATTGTTTTTTACCCGGATTCACAATTAAGAATGGCAAAATAATTATAGATAGAAATAAAATTAAATTTCACGGCGATATTTTGCATGAAGCGGCGCATATCGCAGTGGTTCGTGCAGAGGATAGAATGCTGCTGCACGGAAAAAATATTGGCAGCAGAAAAGATGCCGCCGCGGAAGAGATGATGGCCATTGCATGGAGTTACGCTGCTTGTATTCATTTAAAAATAGATCCGCATTTTGTCTTTCACGAGAATGGCTACAAAGGAGGTGGGGACTCAATTGTAGAGAATTTCAACAATGGTAATTATATTGGCGTACCTGTTTTGCAATGGCTCGGAATGACAGCGACGCGGAATGAAGTAGTCTATCCGGCAATGATAAAATGGTTAAGAGATTAAGGAAGAAACTTACGGAATTTTAAAAAAAACCAAAACGAAAGATTGTGTAAAAAGATCTATGCGATGGAATGCTTATTTGAATTAATCTCATCTAAATTTTTATACAATTCAATTACCGGCAAAAGAAAATCCGGAAGATTATGATTTCTATGATCTTTTGTAAATAATTGTTGCGGATGTTTGGCATCGAAGCGAATGCGCTCTTCAAACTGTTTCCTTGTTTTTGGAGTAAGGACTATGTCGGTGCAATGACAGATCTTTTTCATCATGCTATTTATTCCTTCTTCATAGTTTAGAAGCAATGTAAGTGGATCGAGTATTGAGATTTCAACCATCTTCTCAAAATAGGTTTCGAGCACATTAGCGGTGTACAAATCGAAATTTGTTTCTTCCAGGCATCTTTTTGAAAAGCCGAAAATTGCAGGCTCAATAAGGCCTGGCACTGATTGCATACCTCTTTGTTTTTGATGCGAAAGAATTACTTCGGTTGGATTTCTGTATAAAAGAATAAATGGAACGGAGGGAAATAAATTGCGTAGCCGCTTATAAAAATGCAAATGCCAACTATCTGTTTTTATGAAAAGATGTGTTTCTTTTCCGCTTCTTTTTTGCGCATAAAATTTTATGGCAGCTCTTAAATAATTATCTGCGATTTTTATATCAATGGTATCTTTTTTATAAGGAAGCCGAAGCAACTCATCAAAGAAAGGAACTTCAGAAAGTACAATATGTTTCTCGTCCAGCGAAAGTAATTGTGATAAAAGCGTAGACCCGCAGCGGGATACATGAAATATGATTGCAGACGGATCTAAAGA
Source organism: Chitinophagales bacterium (assembly GCA_038251675.1). Classification (GTDB taxonomy): domain Bacteria; phylum Bacteroidota; class Bacteroidia; order Chitinophagales; family Chitinophagaceae; genus Ginsengibacter. The sequence continues at coordinate 2,009 of JBBSBD010000143.1, forward strand.
ATTTATTTCTCCGCACCATTCATTCATCATATCGGCTATCGACACAACTTTATAAGGCTTGAAATTTTCTTCAAAATTTCTGCATGCTAAAATTGTATCATTAAAAAAAGGTTCTGTGAAGGTTTTATCACCTGTATATAGCCATTCAACTAATGATTCTTCTATTTTCAGAGGAACCCAATTTTTTAGCATGCCAGGTGATATGGAACTCATAGCTTACATTAAGAACGTATTCGTTTTTTGATTCGCAAAAGAAAACCTTATTGTATTTTTTTTCTTATGACCCTCTGCAAATAATTCCTAAATCCCTTTCGGCTCTTATGATTTCCTTTTGCTTTAATCTTTCATTTGGTTTGCAAATAAACATTGTTAGTTTGTCGGAATGCCCTTCCGTTAGGCCTTCCAGCGTATCTATAGGATTATCATTAATATAAAATTCCTTCAGGTTTACCAGCTTCTCAATTGGTTTAATGGAAGATATTTGGTTGCATTGAACATACAATTGTTCCAGTTGACAGAGGTCTTCAATACCACGCAAACTTGTAATATTATTATTAAATAAAAACAAAGATTTCAAGTTTGTAAGATTACTGACTACTTCAATATTTTCTATTTTATGATGAGTGACAATTACAATAGATAAATTGGTGAGATGTTGTAAACCACCCAGGTTGGTAAGTTCAAATTGCATGTTTGGGAAAGATGCCCCAGGACCAGCCAGCCTTAATGTTTGCGCAGCAAAAATCTTTTGTAACTCACCTGGGCCAGGTTCATTTTGATGCCCCGTTATGGCCAGGCCAAACGCCTGCTGCCATTGAGGCTCCAATTTCTTCCACCAATTTTCAGGAATAATTAAATCTTTCAAGTTTACAATACCGCTTTCTTTTTTTAGTTGCGACTTGGATAAATACCTTGCAACGCAATCACGAAATTAAGCGTTAGAAAAGGTTGTACAATTCCAAAAGGTTGCGACCCACCCCTGAGGCCAACTGCATTGGAATTCATTTGCACAATAGTTCCCGAGGTATTATATTCTCTGTCAAGAGCGCCGGTATTACCCAAATATGCTCCTGTAGGGTCCGATGAAGACCCTGGTTCCGAAGTAGCATTTAGCGAATGGTTGTGCTGGGGTATGTTATTTATGGTTAAGGTAATGTTTTCTGTTCCCGCCGTTTCACCGATAAGATAATTTGATAGACCTGGTCCCTGCCCCATGTGAATAGGCACTCTTCCACGAAGGTCGGGCAATGCAAAAGTAGTTTGACCATCACCACCATAAGTAGTGCCTAATAAGGAAAAAAGGGCTGTGTTTTGAGCGATTGAAAGAAGTTGCCCATCACAAAAAGCCCAACCCTGCGGGGGAAAATTTCCTGCGAAAATCATGATCATTGCGAGAAAGGGATTCATAAATTATAAATTAAGAATGATAAATAAATTTTTTGTCCAAAACAATTTGTTGGTCGCGGTAATAACTTATTGACTGCTGAATGCCCGAGCTTTTTGTAACACAAATTTTATGTTTCATAAAAGGAGCCGAACCAGTATCAGCAGGCTTCAAACCATTACAGTATGCGGATAGTAAATTATCATTACCGCATTCTCTTGACAACTTATATAAGGCGTGTATTTCAAATCGATTTAAACGGGCGATTTTTTTTAGTGTATTACCTTCAAATAAGGTAACAATAGTGTCAGATGGGCTTAAGGAATTGTGCTTCCAAAATATCCAGGCAGGATTAGCTAAAATATTTTCATTAGGGAAATAAATAACTTCTCCGCTCTTATAAACGTGGCCCCTTATCTCCGAAAGATTATTTTTATCTATCAAGTCAGTGAACGTATTGAATTTATGGCCACCGGATTTTTTCCAAAAGACTTTCCATTTTTTTTGCAGATCTTTCTCTTCGTCATTTGAAGAAGAAAAATGTGTAATTGCCGGCCTGAAAGCAGCGCCTGCCGATAAGATAGCGATATTACTTAAAAAATTTCTGCGGCCATTTTGGTTTACCTGCATACTTTAAAGTTTAATTAATTTTTCAGTAAATACATCTTTTCCTTTTTGTATTTGCAGTAAATATATCCCGGAGGAATATTTTGTTATGTCTATTTGCTGGTCTCCCGTGCCATTGTAAATTTTACTGAAAATTCTTTTTCCATTTGCATCTGTTACGGAGAAATTAATTTTTTCCAATCCTGCTTCTATGTGTAAGTTATATAATCCGTTTCCAGGGTTATTTGAAATGGAATAAAATCCGGATTGTAAAACTTTAACCACCACGATAGACGATAATGTTGCTTTATTATCAAGGTCAAGTTGGCGAATCCTGTAAAAGTTTCGTCCTGAAAAAGGAGCAGCGTCAGTGAACTGGTAGTTCTTTTCGGTAGAGGAATTAATGCTGCCGTTTATAAAAGCAATTTTACTCCAATTGATACCGTCGGCACTTCTCTGAATTTCGAATCCTTTGTTGTTCGTTTCACTTGCTGTAATCCAGTTTAAAATAACTTCCTTATTATTTTTCCTTGCAGTGAAGCTTATGATTTTTGCATCCAAAGTTCCGCTGCCATTTATAACTAATGGATTCGCGCCGGTACATGTCTGGCCTGAAACCGCTGTCCACACACAAGTAGTGCCACCGGTTGGCGGAGGCATTGCTCCGGTACATGAATTTTGAAAATAAGGCTGGCCATCAAATGCAAGAACCCAAAGATTATCGGGAGTGCCTAACCAGTAAACATCAATCTGCACATTAGGGAATCCTAATACCGTTCCTAAATTTTCGTAAGCGGGCTTACCGTTAATATTTCCAATCGGGTCTAATGTAATGGTGCCTGTCATGCATTGCCCTGACACAACAACAGTTTGCGCATTAAGAGAAGTGGTACAAAAAATAGTAAATAACAGGGCGTAGAAATTTTTTTTCATAGCTTAATTTTTAGAAGGATGCTTTAAACTTTGGATATTCTAAGGTAGAGATAAATAAATAAACGAGTCAAATAAAATCTAACAGAATTGTAATTTTTTCGAAGAAAAGAAGCTTTTTAGGTAATAATTTCTAAATTAAGGATTTTATTATCCTTATAATTTCATCAAGTTTACTTGTGTCCTGTCCTCCTGCAGTGGCCAACGTTTTTTGACCTCCTCCTCCTCCCTTTATTAGTGGTGCAATATCTTGCTTAATAATTTTTGAAGCGTCGAGGCTCTTATTTTTTACGAGTGTTGCATCAATGCCTAATGCTACAAATGGTTTGTTATCAATTACGGTAGTTAGTATAACAACACCTTTTAAGTGATTCATCAATTCGAAGGCAAGTTTCTTTAAAGCATCAGCATTTTTTACTTCAACTTGTTTCCCAACAAAATTTATGTCCCCGATTTTTTCGGGCTGTTTCAATAAATCCTGAACCGAAGCTGAGAGTTGTTTGGCTTCAGCTTTTTCTAATTCTTTTTTCAGTTCACTGTTGTCTGCGAGAAGGTGCTCAATTGCTTTAGACAGGTCTTTTGGGTTTTTAAGATTGTCCCGGATTGATTGTATTATTTCAAATTCCTTTTGTATAAAATCTTCCGCAGCTTTTCCACTCAATGCTTCAATTCTTCTTAAACCTGCGCCAACTGCGGTTTCGCCGGTTATCTTAAAAAATCCTAATTCACCGGTGCGGCCTGCATGCGTTCCACCACAAAGCTCGATGGAATAAGAATCATCCATTGTTACGACTCTTACTTTATCGCCATATTTTTCCCCGAACAATGCCATGGCACCCAAAGTCATCGCTTCTTCTTTTGGCATTTCTTTTATGGTAACAGGAGTATCGGCTCGTATTTTTTCATTTACTAAAGATTCAATTGCTGCAATTTCTTCATTAGATAATTTACTGAAATGCGAAAAATCAAAACGCAAGTACTCATCATTTACAAGACTTCCTTTTTGCTGTACATGGGTGCCTAAAACTTTTCTTAATGCTGCATGCAGAAGATGGGTAGCGCTATGATGAACGGCAGTTTTTTTTCTTTTATCCGAATCAATTTTAGCAACAACATTTGCATCAATATTTGCCGGAAGTTTTTCAGTGAAATGAATGATGAGGTCATTTTCTTTTTTGGTATTTACAACCGGAATTTGTTCGTCATCAAAAATTAATACGCCTGTATCGCCCACCTGGCCGCCACTTTCAGCATAGAAAGGTGTTTTGTCTAAAACGATTTGATAAGATTCTTTGCCCTGTGATTTTGTTTTGCGGTATTTTAAAACTTTACTTTGTGTTTCGAGAGTATCATAACCCAAAAATTTTGGAGAATCGTTTTCGTTTAGAGTGATCCAATCTTCTGTGTCGATTACACTTGCAGCACGGCTGCGGTCTTTTTGCTGTTGCATTTCTTTTTTGAAGCCTTCTTCATCAACATCAAAATTATTTTCTGAAGCAATTAGCTTTGTAAGATCAATAGGAAAGCCATGTGTGTCATTCAATTCAAAAGCATCTTCGCCACTAATTTTCAAGCTTTCAGTACCCTGAAATTTTAGGCCTATAGGAAGGAATTTTTTTAATTGATTTAATACCGATTCATTTAATGAATCATCAAATTTATTTTCAAATATTAAATTGCTTAATTTAAATCCCTCATACTTCAAAGGCACATTGGGATGTCTTGCTATATGATCAACATCATTATAGCTAATCATCATATTGAATGCTGTATGTAAATCTGGTAGTATAATATCATACGTTGAATCAGATCTTTGAACTTTGATTCCGTTATTTATCAATAATTCGATTATATAATTACGAAGGCCATTGAATTTACTTTGCTCTACTTTAATTAACCCTTTTTCCAATGTTCTCAAAAAATTCTGTTCTTCTTCATACACAACTTTTCCAATAAAATCTTTTTGCTTCTGCAATTCAGGAAATACATTTTTAAACTGCTCCCCTACCAACGGAATCAATTTAAAAAGCATAGGCTCTTTTACATCGAGGTAAGAAAAATAATATCTCACAGCTCTTCTTAAAATTCTTCGTATCACATAGCCAGCTCCGGTATTAGAAGGTAATTGCCCATCGGCAATTGGAAATGCGATTGCTCTTATATGATCTGCAATAACACGAAAAGCAACATCCTGTTTACTATCCGTGTTTGTATATTTTTTACCAGATAATTTTTCAACTTCCGTAATTGTTCCCGTAAAAATATCCGTGTCGTAATTACTTTGTTTACTTTGTAAAACCCTTACCAATCTTTCAAAGCCCATTCCTGTATCTACATGCTTTGCAGGCAGCGGTTCCAGGCTTCCATCTTTTTTACGGTTATGCTGAATAAATACAACGTTCCATATTTCGATAACCTGGGGATGATCATTGTTTACCAAATCTTTTCCGGGCACCAGTCTTTTTTCTTCAATAGTTCTGCAGTCCACGTGTATTTCTGTACAAGGCCCGCATGGCCCGCTATCACCCATCTCCCAAAAATTATCTTTCTTATTCCCCATGATGATACGGTCTTCTGGTACCCACTTTTTCCAAAAAGAAATTGCTTTTTCATCTCTTGCTAATCCTTCTTTTTCATCTCCTTCAAATACGGTCACATATAAATTTCCTTTAGGAATTTTATAAACTTCGGTAAGTAATTCCCAACTCCACGCAATTGCCTCTTTTTTGAAATAAGGCACTGGTTCTCCTGTGGCATTTCCAAAACTCCAGTTACCTAACATTTCAAACATTGTATGATGGTAAGTATCCACACCCACTTCTTCGAGATCGTTATGCTTGCCGCTTACGCGAAGACATTTTTGCGTATCAGCAACGCGGGAATGTTGGGCAGCTTTGTTCCCCAGGAAAAATTCTTTAAACTGGTTCATCCCCGCATTTGTAAAAAGTAATGTAGGATCATTCTTTATAACAATAGGTGCAGAAGGGACAATCGTATGTCCTTTAGATTTAAAAAAATCAAAAAACTGTTGTCGTATTTCTGCACTTTGCATCATGCCGTTAATGAATTTTGTGATTGATTTTTGAGTATTATCCCGTTATATTTGCCCGTTATAATTTGATTACAAAACGGCAAAGGTATTTGGTTTGATTGCATTTACAAACAGCTTTATCTTCTGAAAGTTTTATTAACCATTCCTCCTTCTTCATTTTATTCAAATGAAAAAAATAAAATATTATTATAATACCCACACGTTAAGGTACGAGAAGCTTGTAACGCCTCTTCGTGTAAAACTTTTACGTTTTTTTGGGTTCATAGCAACTGCTTTTGTTACCGCATTTATATTGGTATCGCTTGCATTTCGTTTTATTCCATCGCCTCAATTAAAGCTCGCCGAAGCGAAATATCAAAAAATGAAACAGAATTACGATATGCTGTCTTCGCAAGCAAAAACCTTACAACAGGAAATGGCATCGCTCGAGCAGCGAGATAACCAGGTGTACAGATCGATATTTGAAGCAAATCCTTTACCCGACAGTGCAAGAGCAAAACTAACTGAACAAAAAAATGAAGTAAAAAAAGTAGCCGCTATTAACGATGAAGAGATGGGTAACGAACTTGCAAAGACGCTCAATAACATCAATGCGAGGATCACCTATCAATTTGCCAGCTACAATGAAATTGAAAAGTTGATAAAAAACCAGGGAGAAAAATTGGCAAGTATTCCTGCCATTCAACCTGTGAGTAACCGGGACCTTGACAGGATAGCCTCAGGTTTTGGCATGAGAATTGACCCTGTATATGGAACACCAAAAATGCATAAAGGCCTTGATTTTACCGCACCGCAGGGAACACCGGTATATGCAACAGGGGATGGGGTGGTGGTTGAATCAGGTTTTTCGGAAGATGGATATGGAAATAAAGTGGTCATAAATCACGGATATGGGTATGAAACTTTGTACGGACACATGGTGAAAGTAAAAGCAAAGAACCGTCAGAAGGTGAAAAGAGGTGAAATAATAGGATGGGTAGGAAGCACGGGAAAAAGTACCGGTCCGCATTGCCATTATGAAGTGCATGTAAACGGCCAGGAAGTAGATCCTGTTTATTTCTTTTATAACGATCTTACACCGGAACAATTCGACAGGTTATTGAAAATTGCATCAACAGGCAGCGCAAAAAGTCTTGATTAAAAATGGCATTATCACAAATAACATTTCAGTTTGAAGAATCACCGGATGAAAAGGATAGTAATATAAAAAACCTTGTTACAGCCGCAGATAATCAAAAGTCAAAAAGGGGAAGAAAAAGCCTTAAGGATACAGCCGCGGAGCATAGCGTGGTCGATATTCCTGAAGATGACATACTTTTCAAAAAACAATATTACTCTATTGGCGATGTAGCAGCCATGTTTAAAGAAAACACTTCTTTGATAAGGTATTGGGAAAATGAATTTGATATTCTCAAACCAAAAAAAAATAAAAAGGGAGACAGGTATTTCAGGCCCGAAGATGTAAAAAATCTTAAGATGATCTATCACCTGCTTCGCGAAAGAAAATATACTATTGAAGGCGCCAAAGATTTCCTAAAAAATAATAAAGCAGCAGGTGAAAAACACCAAATGATTGAATCGTTGGAAAAAATTAAATTATTTTTATTGGAATTGAAGAGCAATTTATAACCATACCATGAAACAATTTTTATTAGCAATTTTTACATTGTTAGTTTTTTCTTTTGCCGCTAAGGCACAGCATTACGAAATTCTCAAAGACTCTCTTCACCCGGATGAAAAAATTTTAAAAGGCGTCATTTCTAAAAGCGATCTTGAAAATGATTCCGCTTATGATAAATGGTATGCAGAAAGCCAGAAAATTTACCCGGTACCAAATGCAGAAGCCGTTAAAGGAATGAAGTTGAACAAAGACAATGTGAACATTGTAATATTCGGAGGCACATGGTGTGAGGACAGCCAATTTGTATTACCGAAATTCTTTAAAATACAGGAAGCAAGCGGCTTCCCCGAGGATAGGATAACATTATATGGTGTTGACAGGAATAACAAAACTACCGGAACTATAGCGGAAGATTATCGCGTAACGAATGTGCCAACCATTATTGTAATGAAAGATGGCAGAGAAGTGGGCCGTGTAGTAGAATATGGAAAGACGGGCAAATGGGACCAGGAGTTTGCTGATATTTTTAGTGAATAACCCCTGACCCCTGAAGGGGGACCTGAGATTACATCTTTCTATTGAGAATAGTCGATCTTTTTAATTTCAAAAACATTTAGAATTTCTTTCTGTCAGCATAGATATCTTCTTTCTTCGGGAAGGGGCTTTAGTGGGAACTTCAACAGAACAGAAAGTAGGTGGGGGGATTCAACTAACCAATTTTACAGAACCGGGATTTGATGGTTTTATTTCATGTTCCTCTTGCAATTTTTTTATTTCTAAATTGATTTCCTGCTTCAATTTATTGAGTTCGTCAACAGGCATAGGAAACTTTACAAAATAAATTATCACAATTACTGCGCTGTCATTATTTATTTCCTGCAAGTAAACAGAATAAGAATCTACCTTACCTTTTTTATTGGCAAGAATATCTTCTATTCCTTTTATTACTTTTTGAAGATCACCGGAAGGCGTGTGGGGAGAAAGTAGTGTTTTTATTTCATTTCTTATTACATCCCGCATGGTCCAGTTATCCACTATGCTATCAACCATTTGCTTATTAGGCACCGTCACCATTGACTTTTCAGGAGTGCGTAACCGGGTGCTTCGCAGGCCAATGCGTTCAACTGTTCCTGAATAACTATTCACTTTTACTGAGTCGCCGGTTTTAAATGGCTTATCGAAAAATATAATAAAAGAGGCTATTAAATTTTCCAGGCTCTCCCTCGCGGATAACGCCAACGCAGCGCCGACTATACTTAAGCCGGTAAAGAGATTACTTATATTAAATTTTAAAGAAAACTTTATTATAAAAAGAATGCCGATAATAATAATAACAACCCTTATCAGGTCTTTGAAAAAAAACAATAGTTGATATTCTCCCACCGTATTTGCTTCCCCCGCGTTTTCCCTGATAATAAGCACCAGGAAATTCATAAACCGGATGATGAGATTTACAAAGCATATAATTATAATGGCAGAAGCCAAACTTTCAAAAATGTTGTGGCTCGAGATTTTATGATATGAAAATTTTAAAGCCTCAGGAAAATTGAGACGATCAATAGAAAAAATTGATATGAGAACGAATAAAATTCTTTCAAGGGGCTCTATAATAATGGCATCAAATTTTATTTTAGCAAGCTTACCCGGATGTTTCTTTACTATTCGTAAAAGCAGCGCTGACGCATACTTTGAAATAATTCTTTTAAGAAAAAAGGCTGCGAGAATTGTGATACATACGATGGCGTAACTGCGTAATGTATTGTCAAAATAAACCTGGTCAAGAAAATTCATAATGCAATTTATAATATGCCAGCGATCTATAGGAGAGAATAAATTTCCAACTGTTGATTTTTCAAAATATAAATTTTGCGGTTACTCACCTTAAGTGAACTGTTATTTTGAAGATCAACTGGTAAAACATATTTTTTGATTTCGGGCAGGGGCGGTACATATCGGTAAAGATTATTCTTATCAAATCCATATATAGATTTATCAATCACCGTTACGTCAGTCCAGTTTAGAAATGGCAGCCTGCTTTTGAAACTTCCGTAATAGTCAAAAATATATAATCCTTTTTCGGGATCGTAGAGATAAACGAAGCCATCGTCATCTATTATTTTTTGTGGTGTGGGCACAGAATCGAAGAGCAACCGAAAATCTACTGATTCAAATAGTTTTTTGCCGGTGTCGTCAATTTTTTTCAATTTATTTTCCTGCTCATCGTAAAGCCAGATGTTGTTATCGTAAGAGGTAGTTACCGCTTTTACTTTGAAAATATTTTGCTGCCGCAGATTTATACTTGTTAATACATTGAGGTATTTATCCAATAGAACTATGGTAGAATAATTCTGGTAAAAGAGAATTGCTTTCCATGGATTTTGTGCCTCTACATAACTAAGCTTTCCATACTTTGTTACCTGGTTGAAAACCCCAAGGGAATCGCCCCTCTCATTGTATTTTTTTAATTGATTGTCCGTATTTATAATATACAGTTCGCCTAAGTTATCTACTGTAAAAGAGGAAATGGGGTATTCAAGCTTTCTGAGAAACCGGAATAAAGAATCGTCTTGTGAATACGATGCGCTGAATGAAAAAACAATTGCAGCTACTAACCAAAACCTTATATATTTCACGAAGGCTTTTTTCATGATTCGTAATATTTCAATTCTGTATTTACTCCGTCAAAAACAGCAAAGCTGTTGTATTTTATCCAGTCCCCGAGATTTATATACCTGCTGTTATCTTTCAATTTAAAATCCAATGGTAAATGCCTGTGCCCAAAAATAAAATAATCAAAATGTTGGTTCTCCAGCATATGCCTGGAGAAAATTATTAGCCATTCCTTATCTTCTCCAAGGAAGTGTTCATCTGTTTTTCCAGTTGCGCCCCTGCTTTTGCGGCTCATATAGTTTGCCAGTCCTATGCCGGCTCCCGGGTGCAGAATTCCAAAGAGCCATTGTGAAATTTTATTTCTGAAAACCTTTTTTATGAATTTATACCGGTGATCTCCCGGCCCTAATCCGTCGCCATGGCCGATAAAAAATTTTTTGGCATTGAATTCAAATTCCTTTGGTTCATGAAAAACTTCGATGCTAAGTTCCTGCTCAAAATAGCCATTCATCCACATGTCGTGATTGCCAACGAAAAATTTAATTGTAATTCCGCTGTCTGTTATTTCTGCAAGCTTGCCCAATATTCTTACAAAGCCCCTTGGAACTACTTTTTTGTATTCGTACCAGAAGTCAAAAAGATCACCAAGAATAAATATGTGTGAGGCATCAACTTTTATTTCATCCAGAAACTTTACAATTCGCTTCTCCCTTATAAGGCTTGCCGCGTGATCCGGCGCACCGAGATGAAAATCAGAAAGAAAATATATTTTTTTACCGGGAGGAATTTGCATGATTTATAAAAGCAATATAAAGATTAATCGGAAATTTATTCCAAGATAAGAATGGCGTCAAAGCGGTTGCATCAATATCTTAATTCAATATTTAAAACAACCTGCCTGGTTAGGATTAACCATTAACAGCTTTATCAATCAAAAATAAATAAACTTCTTTTGGGCCGTGAACGCCAACTACCAATGTTTTCTCAATGTCTGCCGTGCGGCTTGGGCCTGCGGCGAATGTTATAAAGGAGGGAAGATGCTCACCATATTTTGTCTTAAGCAATTTAAGAGCATCTCTCGTATCATACACAAGTTGATCAACATAGGCAATACATATATGCACAGGAGCATAGGCGCTCACCGTACGACCGCTTTTTTGAGCTGACGTCAAAACGATAGCGCCTGTGCGGGCAACAAGAAATTCACAGGTTGTAATAGAAGCGTCACAATCTGCTAATGATATGCTATTATCAAAAATGTCTTTGCCATTAAATTTTTTCAACAAATCCGGTTCAACGCAATAAAGCTTTTTCCATTTTTTTTCGGCTGCGAGCTTCATAAGCTGCAATTTCATATCCGTATCGTTTACACAGAAGGCGAATTTGCCCAGTAACTTTGTAAACTCTTCAGCAAAAAGAAACTCGAGCTCTTCCTTCTGCGGCTGAAAAACAGAATTTGTTCCTTCACTTTTAGGAAAAGGTAAAGGCACCGGATTACTCAGTGCCTCTCTTATTTTTTTTAAAATTTTTTCTTTCGAAGACGAAACCTTCATTATCTATTAAACTTTGCTATCAACTTATTACGCTTCCAATTGGCGGATCAATAACTGCATCTTTAGGGTTGTCAACAAAATCAAGCGCTTTCTTTTCCTCGTAAGGGCGCTTTCCAATTAAGGCCTCCACGTCACTTTGAAAAAGCACTTCTCTTTTTAATAATTCTTTTGCAACAATTTCTACTTCCTTTTTCCTCTCATTAAGTAGCGCCTTGGTTCTTTCAAATGCCTGGTCAATAAGCTTTCTCACTTCTTCATCAATCATCTTACCTGTTTCTTCACTGAATGGTTTTGTAAAAGTGTTTTCCTGCTGCGGATCATGATAACTAACATTGCCCACCTTGTCATTCATACCATACACGGTCACCATCGCATAAGCCATTTTTGTAATTTGCTGCAGGTCGTTGCTGGCTCCGGTTGATATCTTCCCGAAGAAAATAGTTTCTGCGGCCCTTCCGCCAAGCGTCATGCAAATTTGGTCAAGCAACTGATCGGTATTATATAAATATTGTTCTTTGGGTGTGTATTGGGCATAGCCTAGTGCCGCGGTACCTCGTGGAACAATAGTCACTTTTAATAATGGATAAGCATGCTCCAGGAACCAGCCGCAAATGGCATGTCCTGCTTCATGATATGCTATGATCTCTTTTTCTTCCGGCAAAATGATTTTATTCTTTTTCTCCAATCCTCCAATTACCCTGTCAATGGCATCCTGAAAATCGCTCATGTCAACCGCGTCTTTATTTTTACGAGCTGCAATCAAGGCAGCTTCGTTGCACACATTAGCAATGTCAGCACCTGCAAATCCGGGTGTCTGCTCTGCCAGTTTATGTACATCCAGCGTTTGAGAAATTTTTATGGGTAACAAATGCACTTTAAAAATTGCTTCACGGCCCACAAGATCAGGACGGTCGATAGTTATTTGCCTGTCGAATCTTCCCGGCCTTAGTAAAGCATTATCTAATACATCCGGACGGTTTGTAGCGGCCAAAATTATTATACCAAGGTCGGTGCCAAAGCCATCCATTTCCACAAGCAATTGGTTAAGGGTATTCTCCCTTTCATCGTTGCTCATCATCATATTTTTCCCTCTTGCACGGCCAATAGCATCTATTTCATCTATAAAAATTATGCAGGGAGCTTTTTCCCTTGCCTGCTTAAACAGGTCACGTACGCGGCTTGCTCCCACACCTACAAACATCTCAACGAAATCACTGCCACTCAGGCTGAAAAAAGGCACCTGGGCTTCACCAGCCATTGCTTTTGCCAGCAAGGTTTTACCAGTTCCCGGAGGGCCTATAAGTAATGCACCTTTAGGAATTTTGCCACCGAGAGCAGTATATTTTTTGGGCGTTTTAAGAAAATCTACGATTTCCATTACCTCAACTTTCGCTTCGTCAAGGCCGGCAACATCACCAAAATTGATATTTACCCTTGCACCTTTATCGAAGAGAGTAGCTTTTGATTTTCCAATATTAAAAATGCCACCGGGGCCGCCACCACTGCCGCCTGCTCCTACTTTTCGCATCATCATAATAAATAACAACCCGATTAATAGAATGGGAAGAAGTGTACTAACTATCTGTCCAAATAATTCACCTTCATCGCCAGGTTTATCCGGCACACGCTTTACGGTGGGGTTATCATTGTAAAACTGGCGGATGTCAGAAGAAAAACTTTCGTCTTTTACAATAGGAAAATAAGCCTGTGGTGCAGGCATTTTTTTTACCTCCTCGTAGCTATCTCCAAAAACATTTCTATAAAAGTCGGAATTACTTTGCAGCGCCTTTTGATTAATATAAACCCTGACAATTTTTTTGTTGCCAACTGTTTTTATCTGGTCCACATCGCCTTGCTTAAGCATGGCATAAAATTGGGTGTTATCCATTTCTACTCCACTGCTTGATGTACCCCTGTATAAATTGTAGCCGATAATTGCAGCGAAAATCAATCCATAGACCCAGTAAATGCTGATTCTTGGACGTTTTTTTGGATCATCGTCAGATCCGGGAAGCCCGTTAGGGTTCAGTCGTTTTTGAATGGGGTTCTTTTTCTTTTCTTCAGTAGCCATAGATGCTTGCCTCGCAATATTTTGTTTTATCTCACCCTTATGCAGAACGTGGGCTTAGATTGTTGTTTTTAATTTTTAAGATGTTCTGTAA
>JBBSBD010000144.1:0-15887 GCA_038251675.1 Chitinophagales bacterium
GAAAAAGGAAAGGTGATCGTAATGAAACCCGGTGGTATAAAAATAAACCTGGGCGACGGAAGCTTGCCATTATTAAAAGCGCTTAACAACGAAAGGGTAATTTGTGTCTGGGAGAATGAAAACATGATTTATACTGCTGTAGTTACATTATAGCCACCTCAAAATCTTATAACATTTTTCCATAGTTGTATAAAAGTTTGGATGCCGAGGGCACTAACTTTGAGATCAGATTAACCATGATAAAACCCAAATAAAATAACTATGAATACCTATAAGTTCAAAACAAATATCAATTGTGGTGGTTGTGTTGCAAGCGTTACACCCCACCTGAATTCAAATCGTGACATTAAAAACTGGAATGTAGATACCACCAATCCCAATAAATTGCTTACAGTAGAAAGTGAGAATTTAAATGAAGGCGCAATAAAGTCACTTGTTGAAAGGGCGGGTTATAAAGCAGAAGAAATGGGACAGCAATAACTTCTATCTTTCCATGTTTAATAAATAATGAATGAATTTGTGAGAATTTAATAAAATCGTTGAATGAAATAACTATACTTTTGTATTAGTAGTAAAATGAAAAAGTTTCTCGCAGCCATATTAGCCGTTTTATACTTTGCCGTTACAACCGGCGCTACCATTCAAATGCATTATTGCATGGGTAAGCTTATTGGCAAAGATCTTTCGAACTATGACAAAAAGAATTGCAGCAAATGCGGTATGAAAAAAGACAACGGCGTAAAATCAGGCTGTTGTAAAGACGAACATAAGTTTTATAAGTTTGATAAGGATCAAAAAATAACGGATGCTGCCTTTGAGTTTCCGAAACCCGCACCCGAAAGGATTCTTTTTTCTGCGTTTGAATTTTCCTCAATGCCGGTTTCTTACCTTACCGAAGAATTCCCAATAAGCAATGCACCGCCCCGAGCGGACGGCATCGCTATCTACAAGCGCAACTGCGTTTTCCGTATATAATATTCTTTCCCTTTCTTAAGCTGGACGTTACTATGTCTGGCTATTGGCATTTCTATATATCAATATTTTGTCTTGAAAATGTTAGAAATATCAGTTCATATCCATGGCAGATAAAGCATTTGTGGAATGACAATGAACAAAAAACTTATTCCTGATAACCAGCAATAATTCACCTTCTTAAAAAATAAGAAAATGAAAAAATCAATTTTCGTTTTGGTCTCCGCAGGCGCTATAATTTTTGCCTGCCATAACAGCAATGCTTACCCTTCCACCGAAGAAAGTAAAATCATAAAACCTGGCAGCGAAATGTCTATGGATGTTAATGCAGGTTCCCGCAAATCAGGTGAAGACGTAAATGTAGTAGCCGCGAAGTTTGCAAGTATTGATCCGGGCGTCTCAGCTTTTATGAAATCATTAGTTCAAAATTACCTTGCTGTTAAAAATGCTTTGGTAAATAATGAAGAATCCAAAGCAGCTAAGGCATCAGCCAGGATAACCGAACTCGTTAAAAACTTTGACAAATCGCTTCTTACTTCCGATCAGAAGAAAGTGTATGATGGTATTGAAGACGAGTTGAAAGAACAGGCAGAGCAAATTTCAAAAAATAAAATTGAAGAGCAACGGGAGCATTTCTCAATAATGAGTAAAGACGTGTACAGCCTGGTGAAAGCCTTCGGTAGCGGAACTGCATTATATCACGATCATTGCCCTATGTACAACAACGGCTCCATGTGGTTAAGTGAAACAAAGGAAATCCGCAATCCATACTACGGCAGCCAAATGATGAAATGTGGCAGTGTAGTGGAAGTGGTTCAATAGATAGAATACTGGATACTGGATACTTGATACTTGATTCCTGATACTTGAATCTTAAAAAATGATACCAAAAATAATTTCCTGGTCATTAAAAAACAGGTACATCGTATTGCTGGTGGCAGCAGGTTTATTTGTGTGGGGCATTTTCAATATTCAAAAAAATCCCATTGATGCAATTCCTGACCTGAGCGAAAACCAGGTGATCGTCTTTACAGAATGGATGGGGCGCGGCCCCCAAATCATAGAAGACCAGGTTACCTATCCGCTTGTGAGTAACCTGCAGGGTATTCCCAAAGTAAAAAACATCCGCGGCACTTCTATGTTTGGGATGAGCTTTGTGTACGTCATTTTTGAAGATGATGCAGATGTTTACTGGGCCCGCACAAGAGTGCTGGAAAGATTGAATTACGCTCAAAGGCTTTTGCCAACTGGCGTTACGCCTACGTTAGGTCCTGATGGAACTGGTGTAGGCCATGTGTTCTGGTACACGTTGGACACAAAAAATCTTGACCTCGGTGAGCAAAGAGCTTTGCAGGACTGGTATGTTAAACTTGCTCTGCAAACAGTGCCCGGTGTAGCCGAGGTAGCTTCTTTTGGCGGATTTGAAAAACAATATCAATTGATAATTGATCCCGTTAAACTACAGTTTTATAATGTCTCGCTGATGGATGTTATGAATAAAGTAAAGGCGAATAACAATGACGTTGGCGGAAGAAAATTCGAAATGAGTGACATGGCATATATCATCCGCGGATTGGGATACATCAAAAATAAAGAAGACCTGGAAAGCATTTCAGTGGGAAATTTTAATGGTATTCCTGTAAGAGTAAAAGATATTGGAACGGTGCAAATGGGAGGAGATCTTAGGCTTGGTATTTTCGATGAAAACGGTGAGGGAGAAGTGGTTGGTGGCATAGTGGTAATGCGCTACGGAGAGAATGCTGATAAGGTCATCAAGGCACTGAAAGAGAAAATGAAAGTGGTTCAGGCAGGCCTGCCGGAAGGTGTCAGCTTTAAAACAGCTTATGACAGAAGCGAATTAATTGAAGCGGCTATTGGAAATATTAAAACAAAATTGATTGAGGAAATGAGCATCGTAGCCCTCATCGTAATCATCTTTTTATTTCATTGGCGAAGTGCCCTTAGCATTATCATCCAGATACCCATAACTATTGCTGTAAGTTTTATTCTGCTGAACCTGTTGAATATTTCTTCCAACATTATGTCACTCACAGGAATTGCATTGGCAATAGGTGTTATCGTAGATAATGGCATCATCATGAGCGAGAATGCTTATCGCCATTTATCGGATTTTCAAAATAGCCATCCTCCCAAAATATAAGTAATGAAAAAATTATTCAATAAAATAACAGGCAGAGAAAGTTACTATCGCATTCCTGAATTAGAGCGGATGAGGTTAATTGAAAAAGCCTGCATCCAGGTATCAAGAGGCGTATTCTTTTCTACTGTTATCATCATCACTTCTTTTTTGCCGGTGTTTTTATTAACCGGGCAGGAGGGAAAGCTTTTTCATCCGCTGGCATTTACCAAATCCTTTATAATGATTGTGGATGCCATTTTAGTCATCACACTGGCCCCGGTATTAATATCCTTTTTTATGAAAGGAAGATTCAGGCCCGAAACAAAAAATCCTGTTAATCGTGTGTTGGAACGAATGTATGAACCTGTTATAAGAGCCTGCATTAAATGGAGAAAAACAACGATAGCAGTAAACATAATCGCTCTCGCTGTAAGCATTCCCTTAGTACTTAGCCTTGGCCGTGAGTTTATGCCCCCATTAGATGAAGGATCAATATTATTTATGCCTGTTACGCTGCCTGATGTTTCCAACAGTGAAGTAAAGAGAATTTTACAGGTGCAGGATAAAATTATTAAATCAATACCTGAAGTAAAAAATGTATTGGGTAAAGCAGGAAGGGCAAACACGGCAACCGATAACTCGCCCATTAGCATGATCGAAACTATTATTTTATTGAAGCCTCAAAGTGAATGGAGATCAGGCATCAAAAAAAATGATATCATCAACGAACTAAATGCAAAGCTGCAGATACCCGGCGTGACAAATGGATGGACCCAGCCGATTATCAATCGCATCAATATGCTGTCAACCGGCATCCGTACTGATGTTGGCGTAAAGGTTTATGGACAAAACCTTGATACGATCTATTCTTTTGCGGAAAAAATAAAACAACAACTGGAAGGTATTGATGGAGTAAAAGATCTGTATGTAGAACCCATCACCGGTGGTAAATACATTGATATTATCGTGAAAAGAGATGAAATAAGCCGTTATGGCCTGAGTGTAGACGATGTAAATAGCGTAGTAGAAATTGCATTGGGTGGTATGCGGCTCACGACCACAATTGAAGGCAGGCAAAGGTTTTCTGTAAATGCAAGATTTGGCCAGGATTTCAGAAATAATATTGGGGCTTTAAAAAGGCTGCAGGTACAAACCATGAAGTATGGCCCCATTCCTTTAGAAGCGGTGGCCGATGTTAAAATATCAGTGGGGCCGCCAATGATCAATTCAGAAAATGCGATGCTCAGGGGAACGGTCTTATTCAATGTAAGAGAAAGGGATTTGGGAAGCACGGTAAATGAAGCAAGAGAAAAGTTGGACAACATGATCACCAAATTGCCCAAAGGATACTTTATGGAATGGAGTGGGCAGTATGAAAGTCTTATAAGAAGTGAAAAAACGCTCACGATTATTTTACCCGTTGTACTATTAGTCATATTTGTATGCATGTACTTTGCTTTTCATTCAGCAAGAGAAGCATTTCTTAGCCTTATCTCAATTCCTTTTGCGCTTATCGGCGGAGCTTTCATGATCTATTTCTGGGGCGTGAATATATCGGTAGCCGTGGCTGTTGGTTTTATTGCATTGTTTGGACTTGCCGTGGAAACGGGGATCGTTATGGTTATTTATTTAAACGATGCCATGCAACAACTCGTGGAGAAAAATGGTAATTCAAAAGAAACCATTACAAGGGAGGATCTTCGTGAATTTGTAATTGCAGGCGCAGCAAAACGCTTAAGACCCAAACTAATGACGGTGAGTGTATCTCTGTTTGCACTGATACCTATCCTATGGAGCCATGGGGTAGGGAGCGACGTGATGAAACCCATCGTTCTCCCAATGGTTGGTGGCGTGCTTACTTCGGCTACACACATCCTGTTAGTGACACCACTTATTTTTTTAATGGCAAAAGAATATGAACTAAAAAAGCATGGAAAAATTGAAGTGCTGGAAACAAAACATTAATAATTGTCCGATGAAATAAAAATGATATGAAAAGTTTAAAGATAATAGTTGTTTTCATGTTTGCTTCGCTGGTTACCAAATCGCAGCAGATGCTTACAATGCACGAAATTCAATCAGCTATTGAAAACAATCACCCAACATTAAAGATGCTTGATGCAGAAGCCCGCTCAATGGACGAAGCTGCCAAAGGCGCTTATAGTTGGATGCCACCTGAGTTAGGCGCCGGCTTTTACCAGACGCCATACAACCCTAAAAACTGGAAGTCTGTGAACGGCCAGCCCGGCATGGGTGCGTTTATGATTTCTGCGCAGCAAATGTTCCCCAACAAAAAACGGCAGGATGCTGAATTTGCTTTTATGAATGCACAGTCTTCCATTGAAAAACAAAAGAAGGATGCAGTGATCAATGAATTGCTTTACACAGCGAGAACAAATTATTATGACTGGATCGTACTGGAAAAGAAATTAAAAGTGCTGGAAGAAAATGATAAGCTCCTTCGGTTTATGATGCAGAGTGCAGAAATACGGTACAAGAATGGCCTGGGAAAGATCAGCGCTTATTACAAAGCAAAAGCTGCATTGTCCAATGTGGAGAATATGCAATTAATGTTAAGGAATGAAATTGTGCAGAAAAGAATTGCCATCAATACGGTCATGAACCGGAATGCAGAAAAAGATTTTCAGGTTGATACCAATTATGTATGGCTTGATTTCAATAAAAATATGTTTGACTCTGCTGCTTTGATGCAACAACGCAGCGACATTAAGGTGATTAACAGGAGCATTGAAGTAAATAACCTGGAACGCAATGCAGAATTGGCAAACTTGAAACCTGAATTTGGTATTCAATATAATCATATGACGGGATGGGCAAAGCAGCCGTTAATGTTTTCGGTAATGGGAATGGTAAAATTGCCGCTTGCAAAATGGTCATCAAAAATGAATAAAGCAAAAGCTGAAAGCCTGGTATGGCAGAACGAAGCCTTAAAAAATCAGCAACAGATGATCATCAATGAAGCGACAGGTATGGCGAACAGCAGCTACACCGAATTGGAGTTGAAAAAGAAACAAATGAAATTATATGAAGAACAGATACTTCCTGCATTGAGAAGAAATTTTCAAACTACGCAACTTGCCTATGAGCAAAACACCGAAGAACTGTTTGAACTTTTTGACGCGTGGCAGTCATGGAACATGACACAGATGGATTATTTCGATGAGTTAGCAAAGGCATTAGAGATGCAGGCGGAGTTGATAAAAATCCTGGAAATAAAATAAATCATTGCAGAATGAAAACATTTAAGATAATAGGATGGCTATGGGCTGTAGGTATTGCATGCTTTCTTTTTTCATGCAACAACAAAAGCAGTAGCAAGATCAATGAACATGAAGTGCTTTATACATGCCCTATGCCTGCCGATTCTTTCTTTAGCGATAAACCAGGGAAGTGCCCTAAATGTGGAATGACACTGGTAAAAGTAGAAGACCATAGCGCACATGCTGATCATGCAATCAAGAAAGACAGTGTAGTATATGAAAGCGGCTACACGTGCCCGATGCATCCAACGGTACACAGCGATACTGCCGGTACCTGTCCTATTTGCGGAATGCAATTAGAAAGGGTGAAGCCGATAGCAGATGCCCGATCTGTATCGCTTGATGTTCTTTTAAAGCCACAAAACCAGCAGGTGGTAGCTTCTGTACCAATGGTACATATAATGGACCGGGAAGAAGATATTGAAATGGAAGCCTATGGATTTGTAACTTATGATACAAGGCAGGTAGGCGTCATATCTTCTTACGTTTCGGGCCGTATCGAAAAACTCTATGTAAAATATCGTTTTCAAAAAATAGACAAAGGACAAAAGATAATGGATATATACAGTCCTGAATTAATGACTGCGCAGGAAAACCTGTTATTCCTTATGAAAAACGATCCGGAGAATAAAATTTTAATAAATGCTTCCAGGCAAAAACTGCTGTTGCTCGGTATGAGCAACCAGGAGGTACAGAGAGTAACCCTATCGGGTAAAGCTTCATACAAAGTTTCAGTTTATAGTAATTATGCTGGCCACATTCATGAAGCGGGGAATGCTGGTGAAATGGGGAAAAACCAACAGGCAGGTATGCAGGATTTTGCGCTCACGACCCCGGAGTTAACTATCAAAGAAGGGATGTATTTGCAACGGGGGCAAAATATTTTTTCTGTATTTAATCCAAATAAAGCATGGGCAGTGTTAAACATTTTTGCAGGCCAGGCAGCCTCTGTGAAAGTGGGTGACAAAGTGCGCATCACGTCCGAAACAAATTCCCAAAAAGATTTCAGGGCAGCGATTAGTTATATCGAACCCTTTTACCGGGAAGGAAGTAAAACGCTTACTGCGAGGGTATATTTTGATAATTCAACTATGGACATCCCTATTGGCAGCCAGGTAAAGGCCACGGTGTTTGCGGGAAACAGATCTGCCAACTGGCTACCTGAAGAAGCCGTGCTTTCACTGGGTATGGATAATGTAGTATTTGTAAGAACCGGCGAATCATTCAAAGCAAGAAAAATTGAAACCGGTATTGTAAATAAACACCTGATACAGGTATTGAATGGCCTGGATAAAAACGAAGCGGTTGCCGCCAATGCTCAATACCTCGTGGACAGTGAAAGCTTCATAAAAACAAATCAATAATTATGAAAAAATATTCTATAATAATATTGTCGATTTTGTTTGTAATCGCCTCATGTAAAAGCAAAAGAGAATCAACTATTCATAAAGACGAATACTATACATGCAGCATGCATCCCCAGGTAATGCAGGACAAACCCGGCAATTGCCCCATTTGCCAAATGGAACTTATTGTTGCAAAAAAAACAAATACATCTGCTGATGAACTTGCATTGAACGATGAACAAATAAGATTAGGGAACATTCACGCAGATACCATCCGCAATGGCAGCATCGGTGATAAATTGATACTAACGGCTACTTTAAATGCAGATGAGTCAAAAACCAATAGCGTGAACGCAAGAGTAGCCGGACGAATAGACCACTTGTATTTTAAAAACACGGGCGATTACATACCCAGAGGAGCCCACTTATACGATCTTTATAGTGAAGAATTGAATAACACAAAACAGGAATATATTGCTGCAGTAGAAAGAAAAGAAACGCTCGGCAATTCAATCATTGACTTCAACCGCCTCGTACAAAGTGCCAAAACAAAGCTATTGCTTTGGGGTATGAATGAGGCGCAGGTTAGTGAATTAGGAAGAACAATAAAATCATCGACGCTTACCGCATTTTATAATGATGCTTCCGGCTATATTACGGACCTACCGGTGGTGGAAGGCCAGTACGTAATGGAAGGCGGTACTATTGTGAAGCTTGCAAATCTTTCCACGCTGTGGGCGGAGGCGCAGGTATATGCATCAGAGCTTTCAAAAATTAATAACAATTCCAATGCTGTCGTGGAGTTCCCCGATTTGCCCGGAACGACATTGAATGGAAAAATTGAATTCGAAAATCCTGAGATCGCTACTGACTCAAGAGTAAATCTTATTCGGGTAACAATACCAAACAATTCGGGAAAACTAAAACCGGGAATGCCTGCATATGTAATTTTGAAAAATAAAAGTATTGATGCATTAACATTGCCATTGGATGCAGTCATCCGCAATGGTACAATGAATACAGTGTGGCTGCAAACAGGAGAAAATATGTTTAAAATGAAGATGGTGGACACTGGGTTGGAAAGTGGTGGCCGTATTGAAATAAAATCAGGTTTGCACGAAGGTGATGTGGTAGTAACAAGTGGCACTTATTTATTAAACAGTGAATATATTTTTAAGAATGGTGCTAATGCTATGGGTGGAATGAAAATGTAATGCAATCCTGCAATTAACGCAAGCAAAAATGAATTGTGATGAAAATAGCAGTATTTAGTTCGCATAAATTTGAAAAGCCATTTTTGGAACGGGCAAACAATGGAACCCATCAACTTACGTACATGGATACCCGCCTTACAGAGCAAACTGCGATTTTTACTAAAGGATATGACGCTGTCAGTCTCTTTGTAAGCGATGATGCCTCCGCGCTTGTCCTTGAAATTCTAAGGGAACAGGGAATTCGCTTCATCGTGCTGCGTTCAGCAGGGTTTAATAATGTTGACCTTGAGGAAGCACACCGGCTCGGTATGCGGATAGCGAGGGTTCCTGCCTATTCTCCTTTTGCAGTGGCCGAGCATGCGGTGGCACTGATGCTGGCATTAAACCGACGACTAATACGTTCCCATTTCCGCGTGATGGATATGAATTTTTCCCTGGATGGCCTCACCGGTTTTGACATGAACGGTAAAACTGCAGGTCTTATTGGCACAGGTAAAATTGGTGCGATTGTAGCCCGCATCCTTCATGGCTTTGGGTGCAAATTGCTTGCATACGATAAATATGAAAACGAAGAAATAAAACAAAAATACCAGGTTGAATATACAGATCATATATCACTGTGCAGGCAATCAGACATCATTACACTTCACGTGCCGCTTATTGAAGAAACAAAATACATCATCAACAAATCTTCCATTGATGAAATGAAACAAGGCGTGATGCTCATCAATACCAGCCGGGGAGCACTGGTAAATACCAACGATGTTATTACCGGATTAAAAACAGGGTGCATCGGCTACTTCGGCATGGACGTGTACGAAGAGGAAGAAGGGCTTTTCTTTGAAGATCATTCAGAAGACATTCTGCAGGATGATACCATTGCGCGACTTATGACTTTTCAAAATGTACTGATTACAAGCCACCAGGGATTCCTTACCGATACCGCATTGAAAAATATTGCCGACACAACTATTTATAATCTCGATTGCTTTGAAAATAATAAAGCTTCTGAAAACGAGATCAGCATAAAATGATATACTCTCTCCCAAGCGGGATAGTTTTAGCCCGCGAAATAAAACATACGTCTCTCTCTTTTAATATTTTTCCGTTAAAAACTTGCAGAAATATACTTGTGTAACAAAAGTTACTGTAGGGAAATCAAATGAGTTGCATTTTTACAACGATCATAAGCTTTTGACTTAATCATTGAAAACTTTTATTAAACCTAAATATAAATCATGAACATTCTAAAAAGACTGTTTGGCATAAAGCCCGCTGTAAATTTTAAAGAGCTCAAAGAACAAGGAGCTATAGTAATTGATGTGAGGACACCAGCAGAATTTGGATCAGGCCATGTAAATGGTGCTGTAAATATGCCTTTGAACACCATCAACAATCAACTGAGTAAAATAAAGAAAAAAAATAAACCCGTTATTGCCGTTTGCCGCAGCGGAAGCAGGAGCAGCATGGCTGTGAGTATTTTAAAGAGAGCAAATATTGAAGCTTATAATGGTGGCGCCTGGACCACATTTCAAAGAAAAATTAGTTGAATTTATGAAAGCATTATCGTTCAAAAACTGGAATATAATGCGCTTTCTGCGACTGGCGATAGGGGCGTGGGCACTAGAAGACGCATTTCAAAATAGCATTCCACTGCTTGGTTTTTTGGGAGCACTGCTTGTTATTATGGCTGTTATGAATATTGGTTGTTGCGGCATTAATCGTTGCGATGCCCGGCTGACTGGTCGTGAAAAAAATGATCAAAAAAGATCGGAATCAGACTATGAAGAAATTACTTAAAAATAATTTGTGGATCCCGGGTATCGTATTCGGAGTAGCTGTTGGATACCTTTACTGGAAATTTATTGGTTGCATTACCGGCACTTGTCCTATCACATCCAAACCCGTCAACAGCATGCTTTATTTCGCGGTTGTAGGCGGATTATTTTTAAATCTTTTTCAAACCAGGAAGTAACTATAGCCAGCTATTTAATGAAGAACCGCCTCGTACGATCTGCCTCATCCAACTTATTATTGCTTGAATAAGTATGACCTTCCTTCTTACCAGCAGGTTATTTTTCTGGCAGATTATCAAAGTAAAGGATTCATTAAGAATATGACTATTCAAATGCTGCTGGTATGGAAAGGAAATCTTGAAAATCAACCTTTGGATTTCA
This sequence comes from Chitinophagales bacterium, assembly GCA_038251675.1. Taxonomy (GTDB): domain Bacteria; phylum Bacteroidota; class Bacteroidia; order Chitinophagales; family Chitinophagaceae; genus Ginsengibacter. The sequence continues at coordinate 11,131 of JBBSBD010000144.1, forward strand.
AGTATATAATCAAGGCGTGAATATGCTCAATTGTAGTTTCGTGATCAATTATGAATTTTAGGCAAGCCTGCGTTTTAGAAGCGGGTTTAGATAAACCGTGAAACTGGTGAATAGAATGCAATCAGCAGAAGTTCAGCTTTCCCGGTCATAAAATGGACCTTTAGCAATACAATGCATTAATAACACCGGCTGGTATAAAATCCGGATTTTCTGTACGGGAGATCCTGTTATTCTTCAATACATAATACTGAAGCCAGGCGGCGGTAACTGTAAGGCTTCCCTCGCCGGTTGGAACATCGAATTGTAACGTTTGAGCAGCAATTTCATTCTGATTATAGGGCACTTGTAGCCGCTGGGTTTTGCTGCCAGTAGGCATACCGCTTGCAAGTGTGCAGCCAGCGACAGAAATTACCAGTTCTATAAGAACAGTACCCGCTGGCGCGGCTACATTCAATGCTGGAACAAACGCGTCAACATTTACCGTTATAAGATCATCCTTGAGTCTATTAACTGTAACGGGTACCCTAAAACGGGAGCCGAAACTATCGCCATTGGTAAATTGAAATCCGCTTATATATGCAGCTATATCACCGGGTATAAGATCGCTCACATCCGATAGCCCAAGCCATTTGGCAATCGATCCCGAAAACCTGCTTTGCATGCTCCTGTCTGTAGGAAAGGGGAGAACCGATTGCAAGCCATCACGCAACGGCTTAGCCGCCCGCGATGCGATTCCAAAATTCAGACTCCTGGTTTTGGTTGCGGCTGTTTGTTTTATTCCCTCTCTTTTGATGCGTGCACAATTAGTGTCCATTCTTCTGTAAAGCACTACATTGCCCATGGTGCCGCTTACAAATACGTCTGTTATTCTTGCCATTTGTTTTAATTACTTAGGATTATGAATTTATTGATAACTGCAAGCTGACTGCTTTTTAGATCAGCCGTATCCTCTGCGTTATTACTGCGTTAAGTAACGCACTTGTAACGCAGTGGAATACTTTCATTAACGAAGGAGGCAGGAGTTTAGTATAACGGCGTATTAAAAGAAATTATGGAACCACTGTGGTTTCTTCTCAATGTGCGACACAAACACAGCAGAACAAAGTGCCACTTGACGGTGAGATAAATGTTCTTAAAGAAAAAAATGGGCATGCTTTCTATCACTCTTGATAAACTCATTCGAAATAGCAGCAACACAGGAAATATTTTTTCAGATGAATAGGTTTTGATTTTGTGGGTTTGTTCATTTTTCTTAATTCCGAAATCCGGCAGGCATTGCACAATATAAAAATGATTATTAATTTTACATTTGGCAAATGAATCGCTACTGTTCTGTTTTTTTATAAAACATTTGTTACCCCCTGAATACCGCATTTTTTATTGCTGCCTGCGTAAATAATACTTTTTATTTTCTCCGAAAAGCACACAATCAATGTTCACCAAAAAAATGAAGTGCTATGGTCTTTCACAATTTAAAAACTGAAACAAGCCCCCTGGTATTTGAGGCTAATTTTTCATTTTACAACTGGCTATATACCTATCTCGTGCTCCCGTTTAATATGGAACTTCAAACCCAGTCGAACTGGTGCTGGGCGGCTACGTCCAAAAGTGTATCTCATTTTTATTCGATCTTTAGCCCGTGGACACAGTGTAAAGTTGCGAGTGATGAACTGGGAAATACTTGCTGCGATTCCCCGGTTCCAGGTGCATGCAATATTTCATGGTATCTTAACAGTGCTTTGACGAGAACTAATAATTTTGTAAGCTACCAGGGCACAACTATTCCATGGAGCGATGTGAAGCACCAACTGGAGGCGGGTCTTGTTGTGTGCGCAAGAATTGGATGGAGCGGCGGGGGCGGGCATTTTATGACTATCCATGGCGTATCCAAAGTACTGTTTACTGAATATTTACACATTGATGATCCTATCTATGGCAAGAGCGTATTAACTTATGACCAGTTTGCAACTAATTACCAGGGCAGCGGATCATGGACTCATACCTATTTCACAAAAAAATATTTTTACTTTATGTGGTTTAAGGATTTGTTATTCAAACAGGAATTGCTAAAGCCCATCCCTGAGATAAGGCCATTGATAAATGTGTATAATAAAACCATTGAAGAAAATACCCAGGGCAAATACGGCATACCTCATTATGCATATATCATAGGCCTTAATGAAATTCATCGTGAGTTTGCTCTGCCATCACGGCCAAATACATTAAGATTAATTGAGATGAAAAATGAAGCGCCGGTTGCGTTGTATGAGCTGGGTTTGAATGAAACAAATCCACAGGTAATACAAATGAATGTAAGCGAAAAGTATTTTAAACAACTGGATGATGGCCTGGCAAGATTAAAAAGATATTCAGAACAAAATAAAGACCTCGGAGAGCTGCGTTTAATAAAAATACCTGCTCTTAATCTTGAAGCATTCTGGCTTCACTATGATAACAATGAAAATGATATCATCGCACCAATCAAAAAGTTTGACAACGATTCTTCAATAGACTGGGGTAAGAAATATGGTACAAGAGAATTTTCAGAATTAGTACAGGAACTGGCATCTAAAATTAATACCGAAGACGATCTGCTTGGTGCATGATTTTATTGCAAAATGGCAGACCGTTTCATGTATCTTGAAAGGACGGAGGAATAAAAAGACAATAATCCCCGGTACTTATTATTATTAATCAATAGTAACTCCTGCCTTGAGAAGATTGCCTGAAAAAACTTTAATAAGTATTTATAAAGAATATCACCAATTCCATTATAAATTGACCTTTGTTGATTTAATTTCATAAAAAATAATACTATGCGTGCAAAAGAATTTTTTACAACTACAGGCGAAAACCTGCTTCAAAAAATAAAAGAACTTATAGAAGAGGGCAATGTGCGGCGAATAACCATAACCGATAAATCAGGTAAAGAATTGATGAGCTTTCCATTGACTATTGGGGTGGTGGGAGCGGTATTTGCGCCGGTGCTTGCCGCTATTGGTGCCCTTGCAGCTTTGGTTGGAGAATGCACAATAGCTGTTGAAAGGGAAGATCAGCATGAAGGATGAAGCAATATGCGGTAACTAAGTTTTTCGCTTCAATGCATTTTAACCCAAAGTTATAAATCCGTTTTAAATCCAAATTTTTTATAAATATCTTTTGCCGTATCACTTACCAGGAAGTCCATGAAATCTTCTGCAGCTTCTTTATGTGGCGCAGCTTTTAATAATCCTGCTACATAAACTGCCTGTGTATTTTCCTTCTCAGGAATTTCAACCATCTCTATCGGGTTTCCTATCATTTGCTGATACCAGGCTTCGGAGAACCATACAGGCCCGGCATCCGATTGATCATACAAAATGCGCATGGGAGTCTGGCGGTGATGTATTTGTGTTAAAAACGTGGTGCTGTCTTTTACTTTAGTTTGCATAATAGCTACTTTCAAATCCTCTCCTCCTGCCTTAATATAAGCCTCCTGTATCTGCATGGCAATGCCTTCCCATAAAGGATTTGGCATGCTTACCCGTATATCTTCTTTTGCCAGGTCAGTAAGACTCTTTATCTTTTTTGGATTTCCTTTTTTTACCATTATGGCTAAATTATTTTTAGCATAGGCCGCTGTTTTTGAAAACCATTCCGGGGTCATCTCAATCTTGTTTTTGCCGGCGGAATAAATATCCGGCAGCAGGTCTATCTTAAGATTGCCAATTGTTATAGAGCCGCCTTTAATCTGCTTTGATAAAATCCCCGGAGGCAACGTTTCAGCAAATATTCTCTTATATATAGGATACTTTTTCTTAAAGGCATTTATCAATTCATCAATTACCATAAACTGGTTGCCGGCAAAAAACAGTACGAGTTGTGGGTCATTGATTTCTCCAAAAAGATCGGGTACATTATCTACTCCCGCAACTGTGAACATCACTTCGCTTTGCGGTGGTGCATTCCATGGCGGATCATATTGATGCGAAACATCCTGCGCTGTCAATATATTACCAGAAAAAAATAGCAGAACAACAACGGCTAAACTTTTCATCTCAAGGTTTTATTACTGCCCATCCATCACTTTCGCGAACAATAAGCTCGCCAACGCCGCTGGGCACGATGGCAATAAAATTATAGATTTCTGAAGGATCAATTTTTCGTTCCCTTAGTGTGTTATTGCATTGCGTTACAATCACACCTCTTCGCACAAGTTTCGAAAGATCAACTTCATATGGGCTTTGTTTCATGTAGGCATCAGTACCTCCGCTGAAGGCGATCAGTTCTATTTGAAGTTTGCCTTCCAGTCGCGGATCATTAAGCGCATTATTAATATTTCGAATTGTTTTTGTAATGGTCTTCGGATCATTTGAGTCAAGTTGGAATATTGCTTTGTATGATTTTTTGGAAGCGGTTGCTCCTTTAAAGGTTTTATTCTTAATGAGCAAAGCACTGTCTGACTGTGCTTTTACACTAAATAAAATGAAAGTGAAAGCTAAAAGTAAAGTAAGATGTTTCATAATGTAATCATTAATTATTTTGAGTAAAAAAATATAACCCCGATATAATCGGCCAATGAAATTACATATTATTAACCATTGAGATTTTAAGCGTTGCCCATTTAAGCGATTCGCATCTAGTGTTAAGTTAAGTATAATTTGACGTATAATTATTATATATTTGTAAAACCCATTACAAATGATACGTTATACAATCAAATTAACAAAGACAGAAGTAGAGGAACTTAAAGTGATAATAAACAAAGGTTCCCATAC
>JBBSBD010000145.1:0-15882 GCA_038251675.1 Chitinophagales bacterium
GTATTGCGAGGAGAAAAATATCTTAGCGAATGCTGCCTGAAGTAAAGTCTGGTGGATTGTTAGAAAGAGCTTCTTTAAAAAAATTAAATAGACCTCTTATACTCTTATCACTTGAATAAGCGTTGATCATTAATGACAATAATAAATTGATGAAATAAAAAATGCAGTCATTGATTAATGCTGCTAATATGCCGGAGTAATTGGGCCTGAACCAAAATGAATTCTAAGCCCTGCTTAGATGGTCATAGACAATAATTTTTATGGATGCGAAAGTAGAAATAATTTTTATACTTTATAAAATATTTTATCCTCTAAAAAAAATCCTTTAAAACATTTGCGTAACCGAAAGGTTTCCTATAAATTTGTAACCGATTGGTTACGCAAATAATTTATATATGAGAAGAGATGTATTCCAGGCAATAGCCGACCCTACACGCAGGGAAATAATAAACCTTGTAGCAAAGCAATCTTTAAACCTGAATTCGGTAACAGAAAATTTCAATATAAGCAGGCCTGCTATTTCAAAACATATTAAAATTCTTACTGAGTGTGGACTCGTCATTATTAAACAACAAGGTCGCGAAAGATATTGTGAGGCCAATCTTGAATCGCTTGCTAATGTATCTCAGTGGATAGAGCAATACAAGGTTTTCTGGACAAATAAATTAGATGCTCTTGGAAATTTTCTTAGCAAAGAATCAGGGGCTGTAAGTAAACCTGCTATTAAAAAAGCAACACTTAAATCAATTAAAAAAAATAAGAAATGAAACACGAACCATTTGTAATCGAACGCACTTATAATGCGCCCCTTGAAAAAGTCTGGAAAGCTATTACCGACAAAGACCAGATGAAGGAATGGTATTTCAACATTGCAGGATTTAAACCGCAGGTAGGTTTTGAATTTCAGTTTGAGGCGGGTAGTGAAGATAAAAAGTACCTCCACCTCTGTAAGATAACCGATGTAGAACCGGGCAAGAAACTAAGGTACAGCTGGCGATACGATAATGTACCCGGAAATTCTTTTGTTACTTTTGAATTATTTGCTGAAGGCAACAAAACAAGACTAAAATTAACTCATGAAGGTTTGGAAACATTTGTAACAGGCAATCGGGATTTTGCAAAAGAAAGCTTTGCCAAGGGCTGGGGCCATATCATTGGTAAATCACTAAAAGAATATGTCGAAAAAAAATCCTGAATTACCCTGTAAGAAATTGCCTGGAATATGGCAGTTCTTTTTGGAAAATTTTTTAGAGATACCTGAGAGGATTACGCCTTGAATTTTGGATGTAATTTTTAATATTCATCCAGAACGCAAAAAATAGATATACAATTACAGGCGATCCCAGGGTAAGAAAAGAAATGTAAATAAAATACCTCCGGATGACGGAAGTAGCAATTCCCATCTTTTCACCTATGGCAGTGCAAACACCAAAGACCTGCCATTCTATAAAGTATTTTAATTTATACATAACCCAAAGCTAAAACATAATTGCTATATATTTTAAACGGCTGCCTTATATAGAAATTGTGACAATAAGATTACGTTTTACGCTTAATTCTGCCTTCAAGCAATGGATACAGGCTTTACGGAGCAATTTTTGTAAATCCTCTCCCATAATTATTTTATCCCGGAGGATATTCAGAAATTCAAACATGAACGGATATCGGGCGAAAAAACCCGTCGCAAAAACCCCGAATAAAACTAATTATTGCTACAAATTTCTTCATTTGATTTTAAGTAAATTTGCCAGTAATAATTTAAAAGAGTGCACGTCGTCAAAAGATTAGCACTTTCCTCCTTTAACTGAAAAAACTAAATTAGTATGGTATTTGATCTTGAGATGATAAAAAAACTCTACAAGGGTTATACAGAAAAAGTTGATGCAGCCCGTAAAGTTGCAGGTCGCCCCCTCACACTTATAGAGAAAATTTTATACGCCCATCTTTGGCAAGGGAATGCAGATATTGCTTATGAAAGCGGCAAAAGTTATGTTGATTTTGCACCGGATAGGGTTGCGATGCAGGACGCAACAGCGCAAATGGCTTTACTTCAGTTCATGCAATCGGGCCGTGCTAAGGTAGCTGTACCTTCCACCGTGCACTGCGATCACCTTATACAGGCCGAGGTTGGTGCGGTACCCGATCTTACAAGAGCTAAATCAGAAAATAAAGAGGTATATGACTTTCTTTCTTCAGTTTCCAATAAATATGGAATTGGATTTTGGAAACCTGGTGCGGGAATTATACACCAGGTAGTTTTAGAAAACTATGCCTTCCCCGGTGGCATGATGATCGGCACCGATTCGCATACTGTAAATGCAGGGGGTCTTGGAATGATTGCGATAGGCGTTGGTGGTGCAGATGCATGTGATGTGATGGCAGGGTTGCCCTGGGAATTAAAGTTTCCTAAACTGATCGGAGTAAAACTTACCGGCAAATTAAGCGGATGGACCGCATCGAAAGATATCATTTTAAAAGTAGCAGGCATTCTCACAGTTAAGGGAGGCACAGGTGCAATCCTTGAATATTTTGGCGATGGTGCAACATCACTTTCGTGCACCGGCAAAGGAACCATTTGTAACATGGGCGCCGAGATAGGTGCAACTACTTCCATATTCGGCTACGATAAAAAAATGGCTGAATATCTTACCGGTACCGGCAGAGAAGAAGTCGCAAAAGAAGCTGATGCTGTAGCTAAAGATCTTACCGGCGATAAAGAAGTATATGCTGATCCTGAAAAATATTTTGACCAGGTGATCGAGATCAATTTATCTGAATTGGAGCCCCACATAAACGGGCCCTTTACTCCTGACCTCGCGTGGCCAATTTCAAAATTTGCAGATGCGGTAAAAGTAAACGGCTGGCCAGATGAATTGGAGGTTGGGCTTATCGGATCTTGCACTAATTCTTCTTATGAAGATATTACCAGGGCTGCTTCTATTGCCGAACAGGCCACCAATCATGGATTGCAGGCAAAATCAGAATTTACAATTACCCCTGGTTCAGAGCAGGTACGATATACCGTTGAGCGGGATGGATATCTTGGAATATTTGAAAAAATGGGTGGCGTGGTTTTAGCAAATGCCTGTGGTCCTTGTATAGGGCAATGGGCACGCCATTCAACTGACCCAAATAAAAAGAATTCTATAGTTACTTCTTATAACAGGAATTTTGCTAAAAGAAATGACGGAAATCCCAATACACATGCGTTTGTGGCATCACCCGAATTAACAACAGCGATGGCTATCGCAGGGTCATTATCATTCAATCCTCTTACCGATTATCTCACTAACGATAAAGGAGAGAAAATTAAACTAGAAGAGCCGAAGGGTATTGAAATGCCGTTAAAAGGTTTTGCAGTTGAAGATGCCGGTTTCCAGGCTCCTGCTGAAGACGGAAGCGGCATTAATGTGATCGTTGCTCCTACATCAGACAGGCTGCAAATATTGGAACCTTTTCCTGCATGGGAAGGCACAGACCTTTGTGATCTTAAATTATTAATTAAAGCAAAGGGAAAATGTACCACCGATCATATTTCTATGGCTGGGCCGTGGCTTAAGTACAGGGGCCATCTTGATAATATCAGCAACAATTTACTTATAGGCGCTGTGAATTATTTTAATGAAAAAACCAATATGGTAAAGAATCAGCTTACCGGCGAATATGGTCCGCTGCCTGCTACACAAAGAGCTTACAAAGCAGAGGGAGTTGGTTCTATAATTGTTGGTGATGAAAATTACGGTGAAGGTTCTTCCCGTGAACATGCTGCTATGGAACCGCGCCATCTTGGTGTAAGGGCTGTGCTGGTAAAATCTTTCGCACGTATTCATGAGACTAATCTTAAGAAACAGGGAATGCTCGGCCTCACGTTTGATAACAAAGATGATTACGATAAAATACAGGAAGATGACAGTATTGATATTACCGGATTAACTTCATTTGCTGTGAACAAACCATTGGTAATTATACTGCATCACAAAGATGGTTCATCAGATAATTTTTTAGTAAACCATACTTATAATGAGCAACAGATAGAATGGTTTAAAGCCGGGGCAGCATTGAATATTATAAGAAAGGAATTCGAGGATAGTAATAAGTAAATAAAACCGGGGCCGCTTAATGGCCCCGGTTTTTTAAGATCATTACATTATTGAAATCTATATTAGTTTCGTGCGTTTGATGTTTTATAAAAACGCAGTGCTTAATCATCAGAATTCAAAAGTTACCTCACCAATTCTTCAAGCAATTTATTTTTCTTACAAGGTGAATATCTCAAAGAAAAAAAATTACAGCTATTTATTTTAATTTTTTAAACGGATCAATTTTACTATATTTTAATTAGTTAAAACGATTAATAATTCTTTATGGAAAACGCATCAATTCAAGTAAGGCTTTTAACAATCACTGATTATAAACAGCTTAAAGAAGCAATGGTAAAAGCTTATGCCAGTATGGGAGGCCAATACTGGAAAGAGGAATCTTTAGATAAATTGATAAACATGTTCCCTGAAGGGCAAATTGCAGTTGTGGTAGATGGCAAAGTTGCAGGTTGCGCATTGTCGCTCAGGCTCAATTATGATGATTTTGGCGATAAGCATACCTACAAAGAAATCACAGGTAACTACACTTTCGATACATACGATCCTGATGGAGATGTGATATATGGTATAGAAGTTTTTATTGACCCCACCTATAGGGGCATGCGCCTGGCTCGCCGTTTATATGAGGCGAGAAAAAATCTTTGCCGGCAAATGAATTTGAAAGCCATTGTTGCCGGAGGCCGTATCCCTACATACCATTTATATGCAGATAAAATGTCACCAAAAGAATTTATAGAAAATGTAAAGAAGAGAGAAATACATGATCCGACATTAAGCTTTCAACTTGCTAACGATTTTCAGGTAAAGCTCGTAAGCAAAAATTATTTACCAGAAGATCAGGAGTCCATGGGCTTTGCCACCTTACTGGTTTGGCACAACATATATTATGAAATTGAACAAAGTTCGTTGCTCACAGCAAAACCCACGGTACGCATCGGCTGTGTGCAATGGCAGGTGCGGCCATATAATAAAATGGAAGACCTCTTGCAAAGCGTAGAATATTTTGTGGATGCTGTTAGTGACTATGGATCGGATTTTATTTTATTTCCCGAACTTTTTAATACACCGCTGCTGGGGGCGTTCAATCACCTCCCTACGGTACAGGCGATAAGAGAACTGGCAAGCTTTACCCCGAAGCTGGTTGAAGAGTTTTCACGATTGGCCATATCTTATAATGTGAATATCGTGGGAGGAAGCATGCCGATGATTGAAGACGATAAACTTTATAATACTTCTTATTTTTTTCACAGGAATGGCAAAATAGATTATTCACACAAAATTCATATTACACCTTCAGAGGAATATGAATGGGCTATATCCGGAGGTGATAAGGTGGCGGTTATTCAAACAGATGTCGCGAAGATTGGAATACTTATTTGCTATGATGTTGAATTCCCTGAGTTATCAAGAATTCTTGCGGACCAGGGAATGCAAATATTATTTGTACCTTTTTTAACTGATACGCAAAATGCGTACAACCGTGTACGTTTTTGTGCCCAGGCACGTGCGGTAGAAAATGAATGTTATGTGGCAATTGCTGGCAATGTGGGCAACCTTCCAAAAGTCACAAATATGGACTTACAGTTTGCTCAAGCTGCAGTACTGACTCCGTCTGATTTTGCTTTTCCTGTAAATGGCGTAAAAGCTGAGGCAACTCCCAATACGGAAATGATCATTATTTCTGATGTGGATCTTTTATCATTAAAAGCCCTGCACAATCATGGGAGCGTGCAAAATTTAAAAGACCGTCGCAAAGATTTATATGAAGTGATATTGAAAGAAAAGAAAAAAGTTATTACCGAGACAATCCTAGAAAAGGAAATTTTGACCTAATCGAACGATATAGCATTAAATATTTTACCTGGGTGCTTTAAATGCCGGGTCATTGTACATGGATTGATTGAATAAATAATACTTTCCGTCTTTATAATTTTTCCAATAACGCTTGCCCATCACATCGTAATATAACCTTCCATCTACACTTTTATGTGCGGCGTTGTCATCCACGGTAATCACTTTCGCTACGGGCACTTTTGGGCGGCGTTTTATCGCAGGTTTAGTTACCACTGATGAATCAGGCTTTGAAACCGTATTATTAATATCTGCTCCGGGGTTTTTGGAAGGATAATTTTTTTTGTGGCAACCAATAAAAAACAAGCCAATTAAAAACACACCGCTCAACAACTTTATTTTGAACATTAAATTATTTTATAAATACCCTTTCAAGAACTTTACCAAAAATTGTTAATAGTTTTAATAGAATAATTCATTGCTAAATTCTCTTTTGATTGCTGATGGATATGTTCGGGCTATTCTCACTGTAATATGCTTTTACATTTTCAATTCGTATAAATAATTATTATCTATAAATGACACTTCAATGGGGAAAATAGCCGAAACCATTTTGGTTGCAAACCAATTGCGATTTGCTGCAACAGCGATAAACAATCCTTCATCATCTCCTATAGCTCTAAAATGGTTCAGTGGCGGCTGTTTTGAAAAATAAGAAAGTCCATATTTATCTAAAATCCCGTCAACCTTAGTATCCAAAATTTCACCGGGAAATACGAGCCCAATCTCGCTGATATTTAGGAATTGTGCTGATGAAAATAATTCATCAGCATTATTATTTAAATCAAATCTTGCAATGAGCTCCAGAATATTTCCCGCAGGATCAAGAAAATATACTGATTTCGCATTCCAATTCACAAAGTCGGCAACATAGCTTTTATAGTCTTCAAGCCATAATAATTCACTTCTCTTTTTGATCCATTGAAAAGCTTCTTCAAATTTATTTGACGGAATATTAAAGGCGAAGTGATAAAATGGATCCGGCGTTTCGGTCGTATCTGTAAAAGTCAACATCGATTGCCCTGCCAAAATTGAAATAGATTTTTCATCCGGATTTATTACAGTCATTTCAAGAACGCTTGAGTAAAAACGAATTAATTCAGAAATATGGCAGCTTCGTAATCTTAGTTCTTTTAAGATCATACTCTCCTATTTTAAAAAGTTAAATGTACCTGTAAAAATTTTCCCGTTTACCCGGTGAAGAGTTGAAAGTTTATGCATAGAAAAATTAAATCTTCAGACCTCGAATACCTATTCTTTTTTTATACAAAAAAATGTAGAGATATCTTATAATGAGAAATCTCAATCATTCAACAAAATTATCAATATCGATTAGAAATCAGGAAGTAATAAAAATGGAAGGGTAAATTTAACCATCGGGATAATTATTAAATATTTTTTCATAAACCGGCTGTAAAGAATGCGTATATTGCCCATAATTTTATTTTTACTTTTTCTGTTAGAATAAAAATTGACAACTTGCAATCTTTACGATTCGGAATTGCTGCTTACAGGCGTTCGGAAAATTACTTTTATCATTGTATAGATTTTTTTGAAATTTAAAATACATATCAAGCAATGGGAGACCACTTACAAATCAAAAAGACACCAAAGCAGTATGATGCAATTATCGTAGGATCAGGAGCCGGAGGAGGAATGGCTGCCTATGTGCTTGCTAATGCAGGATTAAAGGTTTGCCTTATAGAAGCAGGGCCCATGTATGATCCTGCAAAAGATTCTAATCAGCTAAAAAACCCATGGGAATCCCCACGAAGGGGTGCGAGCACAAAGTTTCGGCCTTTTGGAGATTTTGATGGCTGCTACTGGGGCTGGGAAATTGATGGAGAGCCCTACACACAGGCTGAAGGTACTAAGTGGGAATGGTGGCGTGCACGAATGCTGGGTGGCCGCACAAATCACTGGGGAAGAATTTCATTAAGATTTGGGCCGAGAGATTTTAAGCACAAAAGTATAGATGGCCTTGGCGATGATTGGCCTATTAGTTATGATGATGTAAAACCATATTACGATAAAATTGATAAACTGCTTGGCGTATTTGGAACCAATGAAGGATTAGTTGATGATCCTGATGGGATTTTTCTCCCGCCGCCAAGGCCACGTTTACATGAATTGTTTATTAAGAAAGCTGCAACTAATATTGGCATTCCTGTAATTCCATCAAGGCTTTCGATTCTTACCAAACAAATTAATAAAGAACGCGGGCAATGTTTTTATTGTGCCCAATGCGGTCGCAGTTGTAAAGTGTATGCAGATTTTTCATCTTCATCTGCTTTAATAATTCCTGCATTGAAAACAGGAAATGTTGATCTCGTTACCGATTCAATGGTTCGTGAAGTATTAACTAATAAAGAAGGGCTTGCTACCGGAGTGTCTTATGTTCACAAAGGAGACATGCAGGAGTATCAGGTTAACGGAAGAACGGTTATTCTTGCTGCGAGTGCCTGCGAATCCGCAAGATTAATGCTAAATTCAAAATCTCCGCGGCATCCTAACGGCCTCGCCAACTCGAGCAATGTGGTAGGTAAATATTTACATGATTCTACCGGTGCGGATATGGGTGGCATTATCCCTGAATTATTTGATCGCAAACGCTACAATGAAGATGGTGTTGGCGGAATGCATGTTTATACACCTTGGTGGCTCGACAATAAAAAACTGGATTTTCCGCGTGGCTATCATATTGAATATGGCGGAGGTTTCGGAATGCCCTTATACGGATTTAACTGGGGTATCGAAAATTTAAACGGCACTTATAAAATTAAAGGGAAGCAAAAAGAAGCAGGTGGCTATGGCGCGTCTTTAAAAGAAGATTATCGTTATTTCTTTGGCGCTCATGTTGGTATGGCCGGCCGCGGCGAAGCTGTTGCACGGGAAGACAGCTATTGTGAAATTGATCCCAGCGTGGTTGATAAATATGGTATTCCCGTGTTGCGCTTTCATACTACTTATTCTGATTATGAAATAAAACAGGCTAAGCACATGAAAGAAACTTTTGCTGAAATTCTTCATTCAATGGGCGCTGTGATCACATGGGGTGGTGATGATGGTCCTGAAAATAACTACGGTTTACACGCACCTGGAAATATTATTCATGAAGCAGGAACGGTTCGCATGGGTAATGATGCTAAGAAAGCGCCTTTAAACAAATGGGCGCAGGCACATGAATGTAAAAATTTATTCAATGTTGATGGCGGCATGTTTGTTTCGCAGGGCGATAAAAATATTACATGGACTATTCTCGCCCTCTCAATGCGTACATCAGAATATATTGTGGACCAACTGAAGAAAAATAATATTTAATATAAAGATGAATGGATATTCCGGAACTGTAATTACATATCTTAAATTTTAACATTGACTTATTGCCGAATGACTCTTGACATCATTATTAAAGCCTTTTAAATTAAAAAATATGGATAGAAGAAAATCTTTAAAAGCATTGGCGCTGGGAACAGTATCAACCGGATTACTACTTGATGCCTGTAAACTTGCCGATAAAAAAGATGCAGCAAACGATAATGCCAAGGCTGGTGCTGTTGCAGATAAAAAAGATGCAGGCATTAACAGGATGGAAGAAGAAGCTGCCCATGATAAAGAGCTTACCTCTTACACGTTTTTTACGCCAAACGAATTGGCAACTATAACTATTCTGGGTGATATAATAATACCAAAAGATAATGTTAGCGGCAGCGCTTCCGATGCAAAAGTGCCTGAGTTTATAGAGTTCATTGTAAAAGATATGCCGGAACACCAGGTACCCATGCGTGGAGGCTTGCGCTGGTTAGATATGCAATGTTTAAACCGTTATAATAATTCATTTGCCGACTGTAATAAACAACAGCAAATAGAAATCGTAGATGCTATAGCGTATCCCAAAAAAGCAAAACCGGAGATGAAACAAGGTGTGGCTTTTTTTAACCTTGTGCGTAACTTAACAGCTACAGGTTTTTATACTTCAGAAATTGGAGGTAAAGATGTGGGCTATAAGGGTAACGTTCCTAATAATTGGAATGGAGTGCCCGACGATGTTCTTAAACAATATGGCCTTGCTTATAGTGAAAAAGAATTGAAAGAGTGTGTGAGTTTTGATAAGGTATAATTCACTTTACCCTTTTCAAAACTTGTTTATTGATTTTCTATTGTAAGAATAAATTTAAAAAAAAGTATTCTTATACCCATTCTCCTATCCGCCTAATTTTATACAAACTCTATAGATTGAAAAAGAAAATTCTTAAAGGCCTTTTCACATTTTTATTAATAACCTGTAGCGCAGGATTTATATTCGGATGGGGTGCCTGGGGACATAAGCACATCAACAAGGCGGCGGTTTTTGCTTTGCCCGATGGAATGATAAAATTTTATTACAACCACATAGATTTTATTACCGAAGGCGCTGTAGTACCGGATCTTCGTCGTGGTGTTTTGAATGACAGAAATGAGCCTCCGAGGCATTATATAGACATTGAAGATTTTGGAAATATCCCAATCGATTCGTTTCCTAAAACTACTAAAGAGGCTTATGCAAAATATGATAGCGCATTCCTGACCAAAACTGGATTCCTTCCGTGGTATATTCAAAACCTGGTGGATAAACTAACACAGGCTTTTCAAAAAAGAAGTAAATCCGAAATCATTTTTATCTCTGCTGAGCTTGGGCATTATGTCGCAGATGCGCACATGCCGTTGCATACGGCTTCAAATTATGATGGGCAGCAAACAAATCAAAGAGGCGTTCATGCGCTTTGGGAATCAAGGCTGCCGGAACTGTTTGGAAATGATTATAATTTTAAAACAGGTAAAGCCGAATTCATTTCAGATATAACCGCAGAAACCTGGAAGATTATAGCACAATCTCATGCACTGGAAATTCCCTTGCTGACGACGGAAAAAAAATTGCGGGACAATTTCAACAAAGACAATCTTTATAAAAAAGATAGCTCCGGCAAAAATATTTTATCCTATAACCAACCCGTTTTTTCTGATGAATATGCCAGGCAATTTAATGTTGCGCTCGGTGGAATGGTTGATCAGCAATTACGCCTTTCAATACAGGACATAGCAAACTATTGGTATACAGCATGGGTAAACGCTGGAAAGCCCGATCTTCTTTCATTGGACGACAACCATCTTACACGACAAAACACTAAGAACTTTAAAGCTGAATATAAGGCCTGGGACAAGGGGAAAATACTAAACCTGGAGATCGAAAAAGAATAGAGTTATACCAAACAAAAAAACTTTTGAACAAGCAAAAGTTTTTGTAAAGGAAATGAGAATTAAAGCGGGGCTTATTAGCTTACAATAGTAAGTAATTAAAATCTTTCAGATAATAATCCTAAGGCAAAAAAATGCCCGTATAAAACAATTAATCTTTATTGATTTAATAGTTGTCGTTAAGCAGGAAAGAAGCACTATTTTTTGTGCTTACTGGAATCCCCTTGCAAAATTTAATGTGATATTACCACAGATATAGTTGTATTCAGGCAGGCATTATATTATTTGACGATATACAATGCTAGTCCCCATACCCTTTACGAATAAACGCATAAAAAAACCCCGATGTGAGTCGGGGCACCTTTATCCATTGAAATCTAAAACCTGGGTCAATATTTTTGGTAGTCTTGAGTTTCAGTACACCCACTTATTCAATGTACCATTATTCATTTCATGTTTAATTTCTTTAGTTTTATAGTAGGATTCTGGACAGTTTTGATATTGGTTTTGGATAATTTATTTTTTCGCTTTTCTTAAGATCCGGATTTTGTTTTCAAAACCCTTAACCTCGATTGCTGATACAAAGATGTAAATTTCATTACCACAATTTTCTACTTTTCGGTGAATGGATACCTTTTTTCGATGGATGGAAGGTATTATCCGTTAAAGGAATAATGCAGCATAGAACAAATAAGACTTCGTCGGGCACGAAATGCCTCCGATGACGTCCGATGTTGTACGGAACCGGTGACTAATCTTCTATGAACTATGGGTTTTGAGTTGAAGGTACTTTGCGGATATGGTTTGATGTTATGATGTGTGGTTTATTGTAAATATCTTTTTTAATAATCAGCAACGCCTGTTTTTTCATCCTGTTGATTATCATTGGGTACCATCATTGAAAAATAATTTCTAAAATTGTTGTAATTTATTTCCATGGAGCATATTTCTTTAATGCCGCATTAGCAGCGGCTTTTTACACTATGCTTTCCAATATATTTTTAGCCATCTGCTGCCAGCCGGACGGGGGTGGCCCTCTGCGATTGAAACGTAACAGGGTTTGCATGCTTTCTTTTTTGCAACACAGATACTGTACCGGATTATATACCTCCTTTTTAGGCTTTATACAAACCCGAAAAAACTAAAACAAATAGGCTGTTGAAGCAAGTATTTTTAAATAATTTCATTTAGAAAAAAATCAGCTTTTTTCGAGGCATGACACTACCACACAATCAGACAATAATGAACGAAGGGATTAAAACATATAATGACAAACAGGCATCGGACGACAAAGCAATTTGTAACCTGCTTGCTCAGACCATTGACGACGAGTTGACAGAAGCAGAGAGCAAAATTTGGCACGCCCACCCTGTTTGGTTTTTAGACGACAATCCAACAGTTGGTTATAGCAAACAAAAAGCAGGTATCAGGCTAATGTTTTGGAGCGGAGCCGACTTTGAAGAAGATAACCTAAGCGTAAGGGGTAAAAAATTTAAGGACGCATCTGTTTTCTACAACAATCTTTCTGAAATTAAAACCGGGGAAATAAAACGTTGGCTGAAAAAATCCAGGAAAATACAATGGGACTATAAAAACATTGTGAAAAGAAAAGGGCAGTTAGAAAAGTTGAAATAATTTGAGTGAGTTACGTAAAGCATAAGGTTTGCCGATAACACCCGAAGATGATAATTGAATCCCAAAAATGATATTTGCATCGGTATGTCCGCCATCCATTACAGCGTCGGCCCCCAGCTATCCTTACAATGCATAAATTATAAGGTTGTGCCGTCCTTGAGTTTTCAACTCAGGACATGTATGAAGGATGCGGGCTGCTAAAGATTGAATACTTGTTATAGGTTTAATACATTGTAAATCCTGGGGCTGCAAACTTAGGATAGCACTACTTTTCAAATCGCGTATTGTCATAGATATCAGGGGTGAGATAATGATAACTTTTCATTCGTCAGGGGTTCACAATAGTTCTTTGATGATTTACAGTTCATGTTGTGAAAACGCCGCCACGACGCCAAAGCAGGGGCTTAAATTATTTACAACAACAAAGTTTATTACTCTTTGCTTTTTCAAAACACTCTTTTCCTTCTTTAAACGCAAAATAAGAAAGCCCTAATGTTCCAATGCTGTCTATGTAGGGTATTCGAAATAACTCAAATATACCACTACTAATAAGTAATATTATTGACATGTAGATGCAAACTTTTGTGCACTCTGCATCTGCCAGTATCGCATCTGAATTTAAATTTTTGCCAACTTTAGTTTTTGCAAATACCAAAGCCCACATGACTAAAATTGAAATAAGTGATATAATTATACCTACAATAGTTGTTTGTGGATTATGGTTAGTATAAATGTTGTAAACGCTTGTTACTAGAAGACCTGTAACTAAGATATAAAATGAAAACCCTGTAACACGCAAGGCAGTTCTTTCAAATTCATCTCTATTACTGCCTACATTTTTTTTGATACGCATTACCATGTGGGCAATTCCCAATCCGGAAATAACTTCAATAAAGCTATCTGCACCAAAGCCAAATAGTGCTAAGCTCCCATCTTCAAATCCCAAAATAGTTGAAACAATTCCTTCGCCAATGTTATAAAAAATTGTAAAGAGAGACAGCCCCAAAGCCCATTTATATAAATCAACGTGCATAGATTGCAATTTGGTTGCTATTTCCATATTGTAAATTTAAGTATAAATTACACCGAAGAAAAAGGGTGCAATTACGCAGCATTAATAATTCCCCACAGCTATCCTTAGAATGAAAAAATTATAAGGTTCTGCTGTCCTTGAGTTTGCAACCCAGGACATATATTTACAGTAGAGAACAGGTTATTATTACAGTGAGGGATGCGGAAGCGGCTATGTGGAGTTATAATAATTTACGCACGCTAAATTTCACCTGAACATGATGCAACCGGTACAAAAAAAAATATCCATTGGCTTTTGGATATTGGTGCTCCTTGATATTGTGGGCATTGCTGCAAATATTGAGCTCCTGCATTTTATTGTAAAACCGTTGCTGGTACCTGCCCTGCTGCTTTTACTGTTTTGTACAAAATCAACCATTCCCAACAAAAATTTATTATTGGCCGGCTTGTTTTTCTCCTGGCTGGGCGATGTGTTTTTGTTGTTTGAAAACAGGTTTCAATTGTTTTTTATTTTTGGGCTTGCCAGTTTTTTAATCACCCATATTTTTTATATTACTTATTTTTTGCGGATAAAATCTACCCAAGTTTCCCTGCTGAAAAAGCAACCTGTTTTTATTGCCCTGGTACCGGCTTATGGCCTGGCATTGGTTTGGCGGCTCTACCCTTTTATTGGCAACGACCTCAAACTACCGGTGATGGTTTACGCGGCAGTGATTTGCGGTATGCTGCTTTGCAGTCTGCATATATTTTTAAAAGTAGACAAAACTGCTGCCCGGTTTTATCTAATTGGTGCGGCATGCTTTGTTGTTTCCGATTCATTACTGGCCATCAATAAATTCTATCATTCCTTTGCCTATGCAGGGGTTTTAATAATGCTAACCTATTGTGCCGCACAGTATTTTATTGTATTGGGGTATATTAAACAAGATAAATTATGACGAAAGACGAACTTTTGCAGGAACTGGCCGGCAATACCTTGGTTATGATAAAACCCTCTCCCATTGAGGGTATCGGTGTATTTGCATTGCAGGATATTCCTAAAGGCTGTCGCTCTATGTTTAGCAAAGCCACTGAGCAGGAACAATGGATAACTGTATCCAAAGCGGAAGTAGAAACCCTTCCTGCACATTCAAAAATATTGATTGAAAACTACTGCCTTTACGATGAAGAAAATTATTTTATACCCGATTATGGGTTTAAAAAGATGGACCTGGTGAGTTTCTTAAATCATTCCGATGCACCTAATATCATTTCCCTAAACGATGGTGAGTTTTTTGAAGCCATAAGCGATATTAAGCAAGGAGAAGAACTGGTTATTGATTATGGGGAGATTGTGGATGGGGAGTAAGCTTTCATTAATTTTTAGCTAAAGGCACTAATAGTTTTGAATTGGCTGCGGGAATACGCAAGTTGACATTAATTTTAGACAGACCTCGTAAATGACAATAACCCGAAAAATTTTTATCGACTTTTGCGACAAGTTCTTGAACGACGAAATTGATAAAAAAAATATTCAGGATTTTGCGTGGGAGGCTATTACTTCTAACGATTTCGAATTTGTTGATGACGATATTATTTCGGACACAATTTTTGAATGGGACAACGAAGACATAAATTTTAAAATCAATAAGACTAACATTCAACTTTGGAAAAATCGTCTTTTAACTGGACAAGACGACTTAGTTATTTATAATTCGTGGAACTCTCACATTGAAAGTCAAAAAGAAATTTGTGCGACACACAATTCTGAATGGAAACCAATAAATAAAAAGTTACGAGTTGGCGCTTCTGCTAATCTTGACACAGACCCAATTAATGGACTATCCACAGGTAGATGTTGGATTTTATATTGACACTACAGGTAATACCTCTAACTATTTTGTAAGCCAATTGTTAACCCCCGAGATACCCACGCACATCAAAACTGATTTATTTAATGTATAGAAAAGATTTATTCGGGTAACACTCCCCGGCTGTTAGCATGTTTCCAATGGTGAGGTAAGAGTTCATGTATTCTATTGATGGGCCA
>JBBSBD010000146.1:0-15815 GCA_038251675.1 Chitinophagales bacterium
GTAGCGGGCTCCGATACGGTAGCAGGATCCGATACGGTAGCAGGTTCCGATACGGTAGCAGGTTCCGATACGGTAGCAGGTTCCGATACGGTAGTAGGATCCAATACGGTAGCAGGTTCCGATACGGTAGCAGGTTCCGATACGGTAGCAGGTTCCGATACGGTAGTAGGTTCCGATACGGTAGTAGGTTCCGCTACAACAAGGGGGCATGCCCCCTTGTCCGACGATAGCGATACTCTCTCGTCGTCGGATAGCGATGCCCGCTACTCGTCGGATAGCGATACTCTCTCGTCGTCGGATAGAGAAACGCCTATACGAGGCGAAACGCTGCGGCCGGTATGGACGCAAAAATTCGGAAAATCGGAGATAAAAAACGATGAATACCTGAATAATGCTATAGAATATATCCGTAATAACCGGGTAAAACATAAATTACCGCTAGTAAAAGAAATAGAAAACCTAAAAAAAGAATTCCTCTGCACTAAAGCCCATGCCTTCCGTACCGAATATAAAGGCGGATTTGACGTGGTGATTGGGAATCCGCCGTATGGAGCGGAATTAAGCAACGAGGATAAAGATTACCTTACAGTTAATTATTCATGTTTTAAAGGAAATTTTGATATCTATAGCGCTTTTATCCAACAAGCTTTTAAATTAACCCGGGAAAACGGTTTTTGGGGATTTATTAATCCGGTATCATGGCAAAGCGGAGAAAACTATCTGAGTGTACGGCAATACCTTGTCGAAAAAGGAAGCCTTAATATTGGCATTAAACTTCCATATGATGTATTTGAGGATGCTTATGTTGATACCGGAATTTATATAATAAGAAATTGCAAATCAGATTCTTATCTTTCTTCAGTTTACGAATTTCCGGTTAAATTTAAATACTATGGCGATATTACGACAGATATTCATCTGCAAAAACTGCCAAGTGAGTATTGGCTGAAATTAGAATCTTTGAAAATTGTATTAAATCCGGCATTCTACGAGTTATTACCCAAATTATTTGATAAAACCATCCCATTAGCAACAATAACGAATTCGATAAGAGGCATTTTACCTAATGATGAAGATGTAAATAAAATCAAAAAGCCTTGTGATAAGTCGTTTTTTGTTGGAGGATTATACAGATATACTTATAATGAAGATTTTGAATGGGTTTGTTATGGCGAACATTTAAAGGAGAAGCCAAAAGATTACAGCTATTTTCAAGGTGAACGGATTTTGATAAGGAGACTCATCAACCGACAATTTCGTTTAATGGCTGCTTTTGCATATGAAGAATTTGTAAACAAAAAGGATTTGTATAATCTTAAAATAACCGATCACAATTTTGAATTGAAATTTTTATTGGCAATTATCAACTCCAAGTTAATCTCCTTTTTAAAAATAAAAGGTTCAACAAATGCTACAAAAGATGACTTTGGTCAGTTAACATTATCAGATATTCGTCAGATACCTATTAAACCTATAATTAAAGTAGAACAGGAATTATTTGTCGAAAAGGTTGATTTTTTAATGTCGCAAATTATTCAAATTCGAGAGATTCAAAACCAGCTCTGTGAATTGTTGAAAAGCAAATACGATATTGATAAACTCACTACTAAACTACAAAACTGGCATGAATTGGACTTTAAAGAGTTTTTAAATGAACTTAAAAAGGCCAAATTGCAACTTAGTCTTTCAGCCGAAGCTGAATGGATGCAGTACTTTAATCAGCAAAAGCAAATAGCGCAGGCAATTAAAGCCGAAATCGATAAAACCGATAAGGAAATTGACAGTATGGTGTATGAGTTGTATGGGTTAACGGAGGAAGAGATCAGGATAGTGGAGGGGAATTGACAATAATTGAGCTGAGCTGTAACAAAAAAAAACATCATTCAAAAAATATAGTTTGAATGATGCTTTTAAAAGAGATGATTAATGCCCTGACATAATTTTATCCAATTCATCTTTTGTTTTTCCCAGTTTTACTTGAAGTTTCCCCAACATCTCGTCTTTTTTACCTTCATCATACATCAGGTCATTATCAGTTAAGACTGCAAATCTCTGTTTGAGCTTGCCTTTCATCTCATTCCAGTTTCCTTTCATTTCGGTATTATCCATTTTCTTTAATTTTAGATTGTGAAGGAATTTTCACAGCGTAAAGGTGATCACATTCACTCCGGTAAGCGTTATACATTTACGGAAATAAGTTATATCATTCACACATTCTCATGTGCAAACTAAAAAGTCGCAGCTATCGCGAGAACACTTTCGCGTGCTTAAGAAATATTATTTAAATTTGCTATATGAGCCGGAGACCAGGGACTATAGCGGAGAAAGAGGATTACTTAATGATGTTATCGTTTTAAATTTATAAACCACGCGAAAGGATTCGCGCGGGAGCGGTGAGAGAGTTCGCGCGGGAGCGGAGTTTAAAATATATTTAACAAATTATTTGATGTAATGAATGAATCCTTAATGAAGGTCTAGCTTGTTTAGACTTTCAATCTTATCAGCTGGCTTGTTTATTGGCAATGTAAAATAAAAAGAGGATCCTTTGCCTTCGATGCTTTCCACCCAAATTTCACCACTGTTTCTTTCCAAAAAGCCTTTTACCAATAATAAACCAATACCTGCTCCTTTATTTTCAGCTCTTGCTTGCGTAAGTGAAGACATTTGCGGAGCAAAAAGTTTTTTCATTATTTCTTTCGACATTCCAATGCCGGTATCCTTCACCTCTATTACAAGTTTATCTTCGTTTCTTTTTGCAGTAATTGTAATTTCCCCTCCTGGATTAGTATGCTTTAAAGCATTTGAAACTATATTTTGCAAAATAGAAAGTAACATTTTGCCATCTGCAAAAACACTTTCGTTTTCTTCAATTTCGTGATGAAGATTAATTGCATTTACACTGGCAATTTCCTTCAACTTATCAAAAACCTGATTTATATATTTTACCAGTTCAATTTGTTTGGGCGAAAATACTTCTGATGCATATTTTATTCTGGCCCACTCCACCAAATAGTCTAACATGCTTATCTCATCAATGGATGATTTATAAACAAGTTCCAGCATCTCCTTTAATGCTTCGGGCTTCATCCTTTCAAAATTATTTTTCAGATATTTGGTAGTTGCAATAATTGACGACAGAGGACTTCGTAAATCGTGAGAAAGAATTGCAAGTACACTTTCTTTATGCGTATTTAATTCTTCCAGTTCTTTCACATAATTTTTAATGGAATCTTCCGCTTTCTTTCTCTCCGTTAAGTCGCGCAGTATTTTTACATAACCTAACATTTCTCCATTTATACCCGTAAGCGGAAACACTATGCCATAAGCATAAAATTTACTTTCATCTTTACATATATGCCAACGGTTATCTACAGCCCTGCCCTCATTTATTGCTCTGTCAATTTCATTTTGGGGAATCCCATTTTTCCTATCCTCTTCAGTAAAAATGATATCAAAATTTTTGCCTAAAACATCATCCGGTTCATATCCAAAAATGGTGACCGAACCGGAACTCCAACTATTAATTTTCAATTCGTTATCGAGCGTAAGAATTGAATAATCTTGCAAACTATCTACTATCTGGCTATAAAATTCTGAAGTTGGAATATACTGGCTTCTGAGTATTTTAGAGTCATTTTGTTTATTTGGCATCTGTGAATTATTAAATTTATGAAGTTTTATAAGGTTTAATTCTAACTCTCTTCTATTTGTGACAAAAGTACTCTTTCCATCCTAACAACGCGTAATTGCATGAACGTCGTTTGTAAGCGGGGATATTTTTTTGGAAGAATTCACCCTTGGCTCTATCAAATAAATAATATGAAAGATATACCACCCCACTACCCCGCTCCCGCGCGAATCCTTTCGAGTAGTTAAATGATATTATTTAAATTTGCTATATGAGCCGTACTTATAAATTCCATAATGTAGAAGGAGCCTACTTTGTAAGTTCTGCCGTTGTGGTCCCGATTGCTATCGGGCGGATTGATGTTTTTACGAGAAATGAATATAAGGATATTCTTTTGGCCACGCGAAAGGATTACCTGCGGTGAGAGAGTTCGCGCGGGAGCGGAGAATTGCAAATGTGCTATCAACTGCGTTGCCATTAGTTGGAGCGGACTTGTAAGTTTAATTTCAAAAAAGTTCTTCCGTTGTCCTTATACAAGCCTCCAAAATTGTAACGGTTTGTACTTGCTTGCTCAAGTCTTGTGTTGTTGGATATCCCAAATGTGTGTATTGTGTAACTTTTTTCTAAAATTGTGTAACACTTTTCAATATAAAATTATTCACCTTTATAGCGTAATTACAAAAAATATAATTCATACTAACAATTTTTAAAACCAAAAACCATTATGGCACTCTTAAAAGTAATCGAGCTATTAGCCGAATCAAAAAAAAGCTGGGAAGATGCAGCTCAAAATGCAGTTGACGAAGCATCAAAATCTGTCCATAACATCCGCTCGGTGTATATTCAGGATTTTAATGCCGAAGTAGATAAAGAAGGAAAAATTACTCACTGGCGTTTAAATTGCAAAATAAGTTTCGAGATAGATGGCGATAAGTAAATTCCTTATCATTGGAAGTAAAATAATAAATAACAATTCACCTATGAAAAATGAACAAAATAATCCTGTTAATCCCGAAAAGGATATACCAGTGAAACCCGGTAAAAACCCTGACCCTACCAAGCCAAAACCCGGAGGAAATGAACCTGAAAAAAATGATCCTACACGAATTGAAGAACCAGGTAAAATTGACCCTACCCGCATAGATGATCCTCCACCGGCAAAGCCGGATAAAAACCCTGACCCTACCAAGCCAAAACCCGGAGGAAATGAACCTGAAAAAAATGATCCTACACGAATTGAAGAGCCAAATAAAAATAACCCTACATGAAAAACATTAAATAAAATATTGAGCAACAGCAAAACTGAAGACCGGGCAACAGTGGAACTGAAGAAAATTTAAATTCAAATAAAATGAAAAATAAAAAAATTGAAAGTTGCATTGATGCTTGTCATATATGTGCTGATGCATGTGAAATTTGCGCCTCTGAAAACAAAGAAAAAGCAGGAATGGAAAAATCCGAGAAACTTTGCATTGCTTGTGCTGATGCGTGCAACGCTTTAATTGATGCAAGTGAAACCGATGCAAACGTGGATGCTCTTTGCAAAAAATGTGAGGACGCTTGTAATGCTTGTGCTACTGAATGTGAAAAACATTCCGACATGAAACATTGCAAAGTATGTGCAGATGCTTGTCGCAAATGTGCTGCTGAATGCAAAGCTATGCTTGACGTAGCTGCATAATTAAATTTTGAAGTAATAGGACTCTTGCAAAGAGTGGGATTTTTTGCTTTCGCAAGAGTAAAAAATGCTTGTAAATGCTAACGCATTTACAAGCATTTTTTGATTTTGTCAACTCACAACTTGAAACAGACGAGCAATGAATGTTCCACGCGAATCCTCTCGCGTGCTTAAGTAATATTATTTAAATTTGCTATATGAGCCGGAGACCAGGGACTATAGCGATGAAAAAGGATTACTGAATGATGTTATCGTTATGAATTTTTAAAACCACGCGAAGAGATTCGCGCGGGAGCGGAGCTTTTTTTTCTTGTCATTTTCTCATTGTCAAAACAGTTTAGTTCCTCTGATAACTCATTCAGAAAATCAAATTTTAATTTAGTCTGTTTTAACTTGTACTTTAAGACTTCCGGATTTTGTAAAAAGTTTCTAAGATTTAAACGCAGCTGCCAGGCTTTTTAGCTTTGCTGGAATTTTGTTAAGTGGTAAAACGAAATCAACACAGCCTGCTGCCTGAGCGCTGAGCGGCATTTGGTCAACCTCGGCAGACATGTCCTGGGCAAAGGTTTTTCCTCCGTTAGCTTTGATGTGCTTGCAGCCCTCCGTGCCATCGCCATCATATCCGGAAAGGATAATGCCGACAGCACTAGCACCCATTTCATTTGCCAGGGAAATGAAAAATAAATCTACTTGTTTTTGTCTGCCAGTGCGAGGTGAGATTACTTTGAAGCGATAATTTTCCATAGTAAGATCGGAGTCAGGAGGAATTACGTAAACATGATTCGCAAGGATCGGCATTGCCTCAGAAGCCACGATTACTGACATTTTCGTGTGCCCCTGTAGTAATTCAGCTAAATAACTATGGGCGGTGGGGTTCATGTGAGAAATAATAACATAAGCCATACCTGTATCAGAGGGCAGTGCATCCAGCAGAGCCTTATATGCGTTAAGTGCCCCAGCTGAGCCACCAATACCGACTATGAATATAGGCTGAATTGTTTTCATTGAATTGTTATTTATTTTTTTTATCCTCAGCAACATTTTTATCAAATTTCTCTTTCTCATTGCCGCTAGACGTAGTTTCAGTATAAGGTATCACACTAATTCCACCATCACTCAAAATAAATTTGTGGACATTGCTATCATGGCTACTACCACGAGACTTAACAATGAATACTTCGCGGGTGCGTTTTCTGCCCTCATTATCTTCTACCATTCTCACAACAATCCAGGTGTCAATCAAAGATGATACACCTATTTCACCACTCGTATTGCTTTGAAAGGTTGCAGAAACAAGACTTGTAAAAAACGTAGTAATGCTCCTGGATTTAAAGAGATCAATCATGCGGGTAATCATCGATGAAACTTCACGCTGCTCCCCCTGTCCAACAAGACTTGTGAGGGGATCTACAACCACAGCTTTTGGTTTGAAACTATCAACCAGCTTATAAACATTCAATAAATGCAGCTCCAAACCAAGAAAGGAAGGTCTGAGAGCCACAATCTTTAATAATCCTTTTTCCACCCAGGGCGCTAAATCAATACCGATAGAATGAAGGTTTTGAATGAGTTGCCCTGATGATTCTTCATAAGAGAAGTAAAGACATCGTTCCCCACGTTTACAACTTTCCAATGCAAATGCACCTGCAAAACTTGTTTTTCCGCTTCCTGCTGTACCCGAAGTCAGTATTGTGCTGCCTCTGGTGTAACCTTTATGGGTCTTGAATAATTCATCTAACGATGGAATGCCTGTCGAAACCTTCTTGTCTGTGCCGGGTTGTTCAAGCCCTGCTGAAGTGATGGGGATTACTGAAAGTCCTTCATTACCGATGACGAATGGATATTCGCTTGTTCCATGACTTGACCCGCGGTATTTAATGACACGAACTCTACGGGTCGCCATTTCGTCTCTAACTCTGTTATCCAGCAGAATGATGCAATCGGAGATATATTCCTCCAGGCCATGACGTGTATATGAACCGCTTTGTGCCATCTCGCCTGTAACAATTGCCGTGACTTTTTTTTCTTTAAGCCATCGGAAAAGTCTTTTTATCTCTAAGCGAAGAATGCCAATAGCGGTAATACCTGCAAAAAGAGATTCAAGAGAATCTAAAACAACACGTTTGGCACCGATAGAATCAATGGCATATTCCAAACGAACGAATATTCCCTCAAGATTAAAGTCGGTCTCCTGAATGTCTTTGCGCTCTAAAACAACATTTTCGAGCACAATCTTTTTTCGCGAAACAAGGCCTGGCAAATCCATATTGAGAGAAGCCACGTTTTTAAAAAGTTCATCTTCTGTCTCTTCAAATGACATAAGTACCCCCGGCTCGTTGTAATCGGTAGCACCTTTGATTAGAAAATCAATCCCGAAAAGGGTTTTCCCGGAGCCGGCATTTCCCGAAACTAAAGTAGTTCCATTTTTCGGAAGCCCGCCTTCGGTAATTTCGTCAAAACCTTTGATGCCGGTTGGGCATTTAAGTAATCTATTACCTTTCGGGGTAATTTTTCCCTTAGTCGATTTTATCATTTGATCGTCGTTTAATATTTTATTAAGATGAAGTTTCCCTGGAATTTTTTTTAAAATGTAAATCTACTAAATTTATTCATACAGTCTATTTTGCTGGTTTGTCCATTGTGTGTGATCGATTAATATTTCCTCAATCGCCACAGCATGACCGCTAAGTGCCGTTTATCAATTTGTTTGCATTGCTGAATTTAATTTGTCATTTTTTTCAACCCTTGATTCATATTATTAACTATAGTAAATAGCATCAAAGATATACCACTTTTTATTCTAATCTTATCATTATTAGTAACTTTTCTCATATACCACACTCACAATCCTGTTTAAATTGGGTTGCAACAAGCATTCCTCGCGGTACACGCGCAAGGCATCCTCTTCAGTTTTGGGATTAAACCATATATCGGCCGCTAACAGGTTATTTGTTTTGAAATCATCGTCACCCTCGTAGCAATACCTGCCGGCAACAGAAGCTGCGGGTATATATCCATTCTCGTCCAGTTTAAGCGAGTTATGCCGGAATTTACTGCTTTTTATTTTTCGGTCGTGCCTGCCATCCAGGAAATTATAAATTACGGCAATAGGTTCATCGCCTAAAGCCATATAGCGCTTTAATGCAGCTGTCTGGCTTACCATGTACTTTTTACAGAGTTTGTGTATCAGCCAGGTGCTGAATTCATGTTCTGAGATATCGCTGATAAACCTGTCTCGTGGCATCAGCAGGCACGAAGCAAAATATTCGGCTTCTTTTTCGAAAATAGTTTCCGAAAGCATAGGATCGCCATTCACCTGTGCCAGCACGCCTTTATTCATTAATTCGATACGGTGGTCATCAATAAAATAATGCCCCAGCTCGTGCGCAAACGAATACCTGATTACAGGCGCTTTGAGGTCCTTTCCATACCTGGTATCAAGAAAAATAAGGAATTTCCCGTTTCTGCATTCAATTAACCCTTTAAAATCGTTGTTGTAATCATTAAACCACCAGGTAATACCTTCGGCCCGGGCTATTTCTTCGGGCTTTACCAGGCTGTCGTTAACGCAATAATCATTTAACACATATCCTGCTGTTTCTTCGAGTTCTGCTTTTCGTTTCGAAGTGAGAATTTTCAGTAATTCGGTCATTTAATGTGGCGTAGTAAATGCTGAGTTATGTATGCAAATAGGATAAATATCGGTGTAATTTATAAGAAGGCTAATATAAAAAAAACTTTCCGGATTCATAACGTCCGGAAAGTTTTTTGTTGATGCTTTCCTGCACTTCTCAAAAAGAAATATCGTCTCAAAGTGTAAAGGGAAAGCGCGTATTAAGAATGAACCATCTGTATTGATTTTATTAAACGGTGGTGAGTTGTAATCTGCAATTGTTTTTGGAATGGGGGAGGTTTGTTACTCCTGGTTTTCAGCTTTTTTACGATCTTCCTCCATTTTGCGCAGAGTGTCGGCTGAAAGGTTTAGCCCGTTGCGGGCAGCTCTACGATAGCTATCATTAGTTTCATTCATGGTTTCTGAAGTTTCAGGCTGGGGGAGAATATAGCCACGTTCGAGTATGGCCAGGGGATCGGAAAGCAGTGCGGGAAGTATTACCTTTTTAGGATGCCTGCGTTCGAAAGCGTCAACCTGTGCCGGTGTCTCCGGGAACATCCGTCCCGTCGAGCGGAGGAAGTTTTTTAGTTCTTCCTCGAACTTTTCTTCTTCTTTCCTCTTTTTTGGTGTCATGTTTTTGAATTTTTAAATTTTCAGGATTAATAAGTAGTAATTTTTCTATTGTTCTGTGTTTAATCTTACCGGGGTATTTGGGCAACAATCCATAATTCTTTTGTAACCGTTCCTGGTATTCAGTGTCGATAATTCCGTTTTCGTCTTCATACGTTAAATAGGTATATAATATATCCCTGTCACGTTCTTTTAACTTTGCAAGCTCTTTTTCAAGGAGCTGCATCTTTGGCGAAGGGGGTAACAACTCATCTTCTTCGTCAGCCAGGGTATTAACGTAATCGGAATAATCATCTATATTTTCAGTGAGAATAATTTTTCCTTTTAACCTCTTTAAATCATCAAAGTATTTATAAACCGTATTCCGGGTTATGGTACCCAGCCAGCCACAAACCCGTTTTATTTTTCGTTTCTCCGTAACTTCAGGCCCGGTAGGTGTAAATGAACCTGCTGCCAGAAATACACGGAAATTGGCATTATGGGCAATTATATCTATTTCTGAAGGCTTAAAAATTCCTTTTATGGCAGCCGTGTTATTACATACCTTTAATATATAAAATACAAAGCGGCTGTGGAATTCTAAGAAAGCACGGTCGAGTACAACCTTTTCATTGCTTTTGTCTGCAATAATTGCAATCAGGTCTTCAACGGGTAGTTTT
This sequence comes from Chitinophagales bacterium, assembly GCA_038251675.1. GTDB lineage: Bacteria > Bacteroidota > Bacteroidia > Chitinophagales > Chitinophagaceae > Ginsengibacter. The sequence continues at coordinate 10,209 of JBBSBD010000146.1, forward strand.
TTAAAGTCGGGGGGCATTTCATTTTCAATCATGGCAATACAAGGTTTTATATATACAATATATCCTACAGGAGGACAAATTAGGGCATATTTTAACTGGTTTATGAAAAATAATTGAAAAATATTTTTCTGAATATTGTAATTGTCAGGTATTAAGTGTATTATGAATTAAATTAATTTCTTAATAAAAGGGGGAACTTTCGGAATCAGGTTATGATTTCAATAAATAATAGCCGGATAGCAATTGCCGGCCTATTAGTAATACCTGAAAATATATGATTGAGTGCAAATAGTATTATTGTATTTTAAATTTGTGTTTCGTGCTTTTTCCTGAAACTGAACGTATCTATTTATTAATTGATACTATTCAAATTCCCCCTGATTCTTTAAAAATCTCACCTTACTCATATTAAATTTCAGTTCACTCTTATCCGTTCAGTATTTACTCTTAAAACTAATAAGCTTACTCCATAAAAATTTAATCGTACTCCGAAACAATTTAATCCTACTCCGAAACAATTTGCATGTACTCTTAATTGAAAAGTAGTTACTCCCAAATAATTTAAGCTTACTCCTGAATGATTTAATGTTACTACTATACGTTCAGAACTTACTCTCAAAAAATTTAAGTTCATTCTTAATCCATCAGGGTTCACTCTGTAAGGTTTTAAGTTCAGTCGCAAAAAGTGTTAACATGCTCCGTAATGTTTTAAGGTTACTCTTAAATTTTTTGTACTCACTCTGTAAATTTCAAAGCCCGCTCTGAAAAAACTTAAGTGTACTTTTCACTATGAGCGAACCATTATCCATTCAAAAAGCATTCACTACTCTAATTAAATCTCCTGATAATTGTATTTCGTTTAATTCTGATAATGAATTAATTATGTCAACAATAAAACTGTTTGTCCTCCAACAGTATATATTGTAAGTGAGGCAAAACTAATATTCGGTTGCCACCTCAGGATAAAAAGAAAAAATGAAACTACACTCAATTGCAGATACACAACATAGTTATGAATAGCGATAGAAAATACAAACAGAGGAAATCAAAGTTGATCATGCGGTTGAAAATGCTGGTGACACAGGATGCAGGATTATCAGAAACTGATTTGTATGTATTCGTACAGAGAGCCGACAATGAAATTGTTCCTTTATATTTCCATGAGGAGGTTCTTCAACTGATAGTGCTCAATCCGGGAAAAGGACGCCTGGTATGGATTATATCACCTCAAAGTATTGATGAATATGATTTTTGCCCCGACAGGCGAATACAAACCCATCGGTTAATTGGCAAACCGGCGCTTGGCCCATCGCCTCCGCAACTTGTAATAACTCAGCAAAATCGCAGCGGTTTTATTCACTGCCACTTAAACTAATACTAAAAAACTTTTAAAAACAAAGCCATGAGAATGTTCATTAACAGACATCAACGAAATAAGTCAATCTGCAGAGTATTAAACAATTATCCTCTCGCATTCGAAAATAAAGCCAAAGCCCTGGCCATGAAAGAAGAATTTAACAACCAAAGCGAGGAAGTATCCGATCTGATCTCCAGTCTGTTGCGCCCTTCTTCAACCATTCACCGGCCTAAGCAGGACAGTCAGCAGAAATTTGTAGCCACAGTGTTCGAATACATTGGCATGGGAATACTTTTAGCCACCGACCTCGAAAATATGCCTTTACTGGATATTTTGAAGGTGTACAAATCTAAAATCACCAAAGTGTCGGCATACAGATTGTATGAAATTGCCATACACGTTTCTGAAGAATTACAGAAATATCCTGAATTAGCAGTAGCATTTGGAATAACTGAAGAAAAAATGGCAGAATTCAATGATCAGATTTCCGCTTTCGGTGAAACCCTCGACAATACAGGCGCTTTGCTGACAAATCGCAAGTCGGGCTGGAATGATCTCAAAAAGCAACTGCTTTCCTGTTCGAAGACCATCAGAAATAAACTTGATCCGTTTATTGAATTTAACGAAACGGAGTTTCCCGATCTTTTCAAAGATTACATGCTGGTACGTGGCAGCCGTAAACACCGGAAACGTGCTGTAAAGGAGGATACCACTACCTGCGAATTATCAGGTGTGGTTACTGATAATGCTACAGGACTTCAGATAGCAAATGCAACCATTATTCTGTTGGAACATGAAACCGTGTACACAACCGATGCCGACGGTTACTATCTTATCGATGAATTGGAAGCAGGCGCTTACACGCTGAGTTGTCATGCAGCAGGCTACGAAGTACCCGAAATGGCAAATACGCCCTTGCTTGCAGGTGAATCACTTATTTTTGATTTCAGCCTGAAGCCGGTAAGTCCGTTGAAATAACAGGAATAGAAAGTAAGAAACCAGCTAATTGGGATTTGCCATTTAAAACAGCATGGTTTAACGGTACTTTCATTCCGCTACTGCCCTTAAGCCGTCCTGGGTTACTAACTCAGGACGGCTTTTAACTACTCTAGGTATTGCAACAAAGGGGCAGAGTGATGAGATATTTTTTTTTGATTAGCCTTGTCAACACTCTTTAATATCAATCAGAAATCAACAACGCGATCAGTACTTTACATAACGATCGCGTTATTTAGGGCCTGCTGAGAAACATACAAATCATTATAAATTAACAGGATATAATTTGTTTTTTCATTTCAGATGCAAGGTTTTCCGGCTATATACGCACATTCCATGCATTTATATCACGGTGCGCTGCACCTTTTAACTAATCTGACACATTAAGCTTTTACAAATATTACGGTGCGATGCACCTTTAAAACAGCCACAAAGTGGCGAAATATTTATAGATCATGCTAGTGGATGAATAATGGGAGGTGCAGCGCACAGTAATATAATCGTATTATGAGTTTTTCAGAAGACTCTATTTAAAAGTTTGATCAAATTTGAGATTAAGCTTTGGTTTCAGCTAATTCTTTCAATATGGCCTCCCGCTTCCAAAATCTGTGCTGTGCTACCGCCTTTACAAAACCTGTACCTGAAGCATCAATTAAAATTTCGGCATCATACCAGGTTATATCTTTGCTTCTTCTGATCAGGAAAAGATTTGTAGATCCTATGTATAGATTCATTCATGTGTTGCAATCCGGGGGTCTGCTATTTAACATTAATAGTAATTTCCCTCATCCCGCACAGCTCCTGAGGCATTTCAATTCACTATGCTTTTAATGTTCTTGTTGTATTTTTCTATCGGTTGCCCTTGCTGGGGGTGTTTCCCATCGCGTGACGTTACAAATTTGTAGCTTTTACGTAAATGAAAAGGTCAGCAAGTAAATAAAATTGTAACTTTAAATCCTATGTCGGATAAGTGCAAAATATTCGAAGGCGATGAGGTCTATTTTGTTACATTCACAATAGTTGAATGGATTTAAGTTCCTGGTAATTGAAGAAGTATTATACCTCCACGCGTTAGTGGACACGCACCAGCCAAGGAGTTATAAAATTTCCACATTTACAGTTCAATAGCTTGTTTATATTCAAGTTATAAAAATGTAAAAAGAGACTGTCTTTTAGGACAATCTCTTACTTATCTTTTTGATAAAAATTAAAATACTATAATTCCCAGATCCGTAGAGGCACCGATTACAACTGTTTTACCTTTGATGGTAATTGGTTGAAGAGGAAGCGCAGGAGTAACAGTAATATCGTAGGTTCCTGCAGGAAGTCCGGCAATCATAAAATAACCGTTTAGATTAGCTATTGTGGAGTAAACAACACCACCAGATGTAGCCACAACAGTTGTACCAGGGCTAAATGGCGAAATACTGCCTTTAATGGAGCCACTTATAGCCGAGTTAATGGTTCTGATAACTGGCTTCAGCTTATATTCACCGTTACCTTGTAGAACAATAGATTGACTTGCATCAAAATCAAGCAGTACATTATAACTAACACCCGGCTCGAATTTTTGGTGAATCTGTAGCTTTAATCCCGATTGTTCAGCACTTGGTGTGGTAAGATGGTAAACAACACCATTAACCTTTACTGAATTCTCAGTTCCCAATATTAAACGAATCTGTGATATGGTGACGGCATCTATACCACCGGAAGCGATCAGCGTATCCATACCATTTGTAAAATCGAGCAGATTGTAAATACCCGCGTTTGTATTAAGTGTTAAAAGGGTTCCGCCTTCACCCGTTACTTCCACTCCTTTTATATCCACCATAACGGCATCATAATTTGCAGGAGCGTCAGTCAGCCTTACTGAAAGATGTGCTTTGTCCGCTTTATCTTTATTACACGCAGGAACGAGAAAAACCATTAAGCTGAATGCTGCCGCATACATCACTTTCTTGAGTATGACAAGTTTTCTGTTTTTAATTTGAAATAGTTTCATCTTTTTTTTTGTTTTAAGTGAATATAAAATTAATGTTTTGCAAAGGTGATAGCTTCTTCTCAGGGAAGCCTTACATAATTAAAGGAAAGATTTATATTATTCACACTTATACAAAAATTCCATATACCTGGTTAACCAGTAAACTCTGGCTGGCGCTCGCCTTTCGTAGCTTGACGATCCTAATATGTAGTTTATACGCAAAGAAAAGGTCAGCAAGTAAATAAAAACCGTAACTTCAACACTTATGTCGGATAAGTACAAGTTATTCGAAGTCGATGAGGATTATTTTTTTACATTCACAATAATTTATCCGTTCACTATGGCTTTTTATATTCTTATCCTTTTCAATCTGTTGCTTTCTTAAAAATATTTAGAGTCTGTTTAAATTTTGTTCAATCTAAATTTACCCCCTCTGACTCCCCCTGAAATCAGGGGGAGAAAGTGCTAAGAAAGATTTTCTTTAATAGATAAAGTCTGAATCTAGCACAATTTGCCCCCTCCCTGAAATCAGGGAGGGCTGGGGTGGGTGCTTTATGATAAATTTAAACAGTCTCTTAAAGATTTATGGCAATTATATAAAACACTCGTATAATTATCCTCTTTGATTAAACGATCAAAGTACACTCTACAGCAAGCAAAATGGACTTAATGCCTCATTCATAAGCATAAGTCCATTTCGCTGTCCACAACACATCATTAGCGATATGGTATTTATTTACTATGTTGTAGGTTTACATTGATGTTTAATCATTCTTCGGTGGGGTTACAATGATTACATCAGGTTTCTTCGGTGGAGTTACAATGATTACATCAGGTTTCTTCTCCGGTGATACAATTACGTTTACATCCTTCTGATTAGCCTTATTTTGCCTCATTTGGCGGTTAGTTTGTTTGGGTGTTCCATCGCGATAAGTGCGGCAAGATGATTCACCGAACATAAACCCCAACAATAAAATTGCTATTGCTGCTGTTCTGACTGATAATGCTCTAAACTTTGTCATAATTTTAAATTTTAACTTGTAAATAAATTAGTAAGGCACAAAGTTAGAGTCTCTGATTTTGAATATGTTACACAATTTATAAAATTAGTTACATATTTCACAGATTCAATAAGATATATGGCAATTATATAAAACTCTCCTATAATTATGTAACACTTTCTTATCTGTTTGAATATACTTTTGTTAGAATAATTTATACTCACAAAAACCGAAACATCATGGCAAAGTATTCAAAAAAAGCTCAGGATAAA